>NZ_JBNYXL010000019.1:0-58869 GCF_051380655.1 Janthinobacterium amylolyticum | reverse complement strand
CCATTACCTGATGCACCGGTATAACTGGATACGGCCGCATCAGTTCAACCAGGGACTGGCACCGGCCGTCGTCGAAGAAAAACTTAATATAGTGTCCGGGATGGGTTGACCACTACAGCTTGGCAAGCAAGCGTGCGCGATATTGAGTCACAAAAAACGGGCAAAAAAAAGCCCGCTGCGGGAGCGGGCTGAATCTATTTCCTGTGAGGAAGTAGAGGAGACAGGTGAATGATGCCGCATCGCAGCATCGCCATCCAATTGTATGTTGTGATGATAGAAATACGTTTCATCAATATCACGTCAGGGCCGTACCAAAAATGATGAGTTTTCGATGCGATCTTTGCTCGCGCGTCACCAGCACACGGGCTTGCTCTACGGTTACGCAAGTCTGCGGCGCAAAGCCCGCTGGCACTTTTTCCACATCCCGCCCGATGCGTTGCGGATCGTTGATCACGTCATAGTCTGCACGCTTGAAAAACAGTTGCTCGATACCGGCCTCTCCCGCTGGCAGCGGCCTGACGACGATGAGCGACCAATCCTCGCCTCCTAGAAATTGCTTTTTCTTCAGGAAGGCGTTGACCCTGCCCGCAAGTGGCGCCGAGCCGGCCAGCGCACTTTGATACAGGGACAGCGGACACAGCATCGTGCCGGCCGGCCATCCCATATCGGGCAGCGCAGTGACGGTGTCGGGGCGCAACTGGGCCAAGTGGCGATCAAACGCGTGCTTTTCCGCCGAACAGGCACCGAGGGCCATCAGCACAAGCATGCGGGCGGCGCGCAACAAAGGCATCATCAGCTTGTCTCCTTTTCAAGGACAGGAATAAGTCAGGCCATCTTAGGCCATGAAGCTGTGCAAGCAGGCACAATACCGCAACGGCAAGCTGACCATG
This sequence comes from Janthinobacterium amylolyticum, assembly GCF_051380655.1. Classification (NCBI taxonomy): domain Bacteria; kingdom Pseudomonadati; phylum Pseudomonadota; class Betaproteobacteria; order Burkholderiales; family Oxalobacteraceae; genus Janthinobacterium; species Janthinobacterium amylolyticum. Next base: position 57,979 of record NZ_JBNYXL010000019.1, on the reverse strand, counting down.
ACCGGAGCCGCACTGTCGCCGCTAAAATTGGGTCAAAAAAAAGCCCGCTGCGGGAGCGGGCTGAATCTAATTCCTGTGAGGAAGTAGAGGAGACAGATGCATGATGCCGCATCGCAGCATCGCTATCCAATTGTATGTTGTGATGATAGAAATATGATTCATCAATATCTGCGGCAGGCTCGGCATCTCAAGCGCTGGCACGCGCGATCAGTTCGTAAGCAAGCGGCGCCAAGGCCGGTGGCGCTGCGCCCTCGTCCACTTCGCCCAGGCGCTGCAGGATGGCTTGCGCGGCCAGGCGGCCGATGTCAAAGCGCGGCACGCGGATCGTCGTCAGTGCCGGACTGAGCTTTTCCGAGAACGGGAAGTCGCCGAAGCCCGCCACCGCGCACTGCTCGGGGATGCGGATGCCGAGCTGAGCCGCTGCATAGATGGCGCCGGCAGCCATGTTGTCGTTGGCAAAAAACAGGGCGTCGGGACGCTCGGCACGCGCCATTTGCTCGCTGAACACTTGCCCGCCCGCATCGAGCGGCGCCGTTACCGACGCTTGCACAATTTCCGCACGCAAACCCAGCTGCTGCATGGTTTCCTCGTAGCCCTGGGCCCGCTTGCGGGCGCGGAAATCGCTGCCGATGCCGCTGTCCACGTACACAATGCGCCGATAGCCTTGCCCGTGCAGATACAAGGTCATGTCGCGCCCCGTGGCGATATGCGAAAAGCCGATCTGTGGATATGGCCGCTCGGGGCGGATATCCCACGTTTCGATGACGGGAATCTGCAAGCCTGCCAGCAAGGTTTCCGTGGCGGCGCTGTGGTCGGCGCCCGTCAGCACCAGCGCGCGCGGCGACCAGCCGAGAAAGGCGCGCACCACCTTCTCTTCCGTCTCGACCGAGTAATCGTGGGTGGCCAGCAGCAACTGGTAATTGTGCTGCGACAAGGTGGTGGACAAGCCCTGGATGGTTTCCGCGAAGATGGAGTTCGACACGCTAGGCACGATGGCGCCCACGATGCGGCCCTGGGTCGAAGCCAGACCACCGGCCGCCTCGTTGCGGATGTAGCCGAGCTGGTCGATGGCGCGCTTGATACGGTCGCGCGTTTCCTGCGACACGCGGTCCGGTTCCTTGAAATAGCGCGACACGGAAATGGCCGAGGTCTGTGCCAATTTGGCCACATCGAACACGGTGCTGCGGCCAAGGCCACGCCGCTTGCGTACTGGGTCGTTCATGGGTACTGCCTTCTCAAAAATCGATGATTACCATGCATCATGCCATGGCCGGTCGCACAGGGGATGCCAGAGTGGCGCCGGTGCGCCGCAGTTCGCCGCACAGGTGCCGGTTGTGCCACAGAAATTTCACAGTGGAAATTAGCACCAATGAAATCATGCCGATAGTGTAACGGTTGCGCGCCTGCACCCTGCATTAAATCTGTTGACAGCCCCGTGCGATTCAAATTATATTTCGCTGTACTTGCAATGTTAGCGCTAACAAAGGCAGCAGGCAAGACCCGAGACAGCAGCACTGGAACGCCATACGCAGCGTGCCAGGCACATGAAAAGGACACACATTGAGCTCCGCTACCTCCCGCCGCACGCTGGAATCCCTGCGCAGCCAGCGCTGGCTGGCCCCAGACGACATGCGCTCGTTCGCCCACCGCCAGCGTCTGCAGCAGATGGGCTTGCGCCGCGAGGAATTCCTCGAGCGCCCCGTCATCGCCATCATCAATACCTGGAGCGACCTGTCGCCGTGCCACTCGCACCTGCGCGAACGTGCCGAAGCCGTCAAACGCGGCATCCTGCTGGCCGGCGGCTTCCCCGTCGAGCTGCCGGCCATGTCGCTGGGCGAAGTGATGGTCAAGCCTACCACCATGATCTACCGCAACTTCCTCGCCATGGAAACGGAAGAACTGCTGCGCTCCCTGCCCATCGACGGCGCCGTGCTGCTGGGCGGCTGCGACAAGACCACGCCCGGCATGCTGATGGGCGCCATCAGCATGGATATCCCCGCCATCTTCTGCCCTGCCGGCCCCATGCTCAACGACCGCTACCGTGGCCAGAGCGTAGGCGCGGGCACGCATACCAAGAAATTCTGGGACGACTACGTCGCCGGCGACATCGCCAAGCCAGAGTGGATCAAGCTGGAAGCGAAGATGACGCGCTCGCCCGGCACCTGCAACACCATGGGCACGGCATCGACCATGACGTCCATCGTCGAAGCCATGGGTTTTACCTTGCCGGGCGCCACCAGCATACCCGCCATGGACGCCAACCACGTGCGCATGGCATCGCAGTGCGGCGAGCGCATCGTGGGCATGGTGTGGGAAGACTTGAAACCGTCGCGCTTCTTCACCCGCGCTTCGCTGTCGAACGGCGTGGCCGCTTATATGGCGCTCGGTGGCTCGACCAATGCGGCCATCCACCTGACGGCCATTGCCGGGCGCGCCGGCATGGCCCTGTCGCTCGATGAAATGGATGCGATGGCGCAAAAAGTACCGGTCATCGCCAACCTCTTCCCGTCCGGCGACAAGCTGATGGAAGATTTCTTCTATGCCGGCGGCATGCCGGCCCTGCTCAAGGAAATCGCGCCGCAGCTGGACTTGACGGCCTTGACGGTCACGGGCCGCAGCCTGGGCGAGAACATCGCCGACGCCGTCTGCCTGGACGACAGCGTGATCCGCAAGGTGTCGCAGCCGCTGGCCGACGGCGCGGCGCTGGCCGTGCTGCGCGGCAACCTGTGCCCGGATGGCGCCGTCATCAAGCCGTCGGCCGCGAATCCGAAATTCGCCAAACACCGGGGCCGCGCCCTCGTGTTCGACTCGAACGCGGAAATGCTGGCGCAGATCCATGCGCCTGACCTGGACATCGATGAAAACACGGTGCTGATCCTGCGCAACGGCGGCCCCATCGGCGCGCCCGGCATGCCGGAATGGGGCAATCTGCCCGTGCCGAAAAAGCTGCTGCAGCAAGGCATCCGCGACATGGTGCGCATCTCCGACGCGCGCATGAGCGGCACCCACTACGGCACCTGCGTGCTGCACGTGACGCCGGAAGCGGCCGTGGGCGGCCCGCTGGCCCTGGTGCGCAACGGCGACATGATCGAACTCGATATTGCCGCGCGCAGCCTGAACATGGATGTGCCGGACGAGGAACTGGCGCGCCGCCGCGCCGAGTGGCAGGCGCCGGCGCAGAAATATGCGCGCGGCTACACCAAGCTGTACATGGAGCACGTGACGCAGGCCGACCAGGGCTGCGACCTGGACTTCTTGCTGGGCAACGCCGCCACGCCCGAGCCGCCGATTTTCTGACGCCGCCGCCTTCCCTACATATATAGAGAGCACAAAGTAAATATGGATATCCTGGACAACCGCTTCCGCGCCCTGCTGGCGGACAAAGCAGTACCGCTGGGCAGCTGGCTGATGGCCGGCACGCCCGTAACGGCCGAAGCCATGGGCTGCGCCGGCTTCGACTGGCTGGTGCTGGACATGGAACACGTGCCCATCGACTACCAGGACGCCTACCAGATCCTGCAGGCGCTGGGCGGCACGCCGGCCTGCCCCGTCGTGCGCCTGGCCTGGAACGACCTGGTGCAAATCAAGCGCGCGCTCGACATCGGCGCGCAGACCCTGATGTTCCCGTTCGTGGAAAACGCCACCGAAGCGCGCAGCGCCGTGGCCGCCACCCGCTATCCGCAGCCGGGCCAGGCTATTGCCGGCACGCGCGGTTTTGCCGCCATGCACCGCGCCAGCCGCTATGGCACCGTGCCCGACTACGCCACGCGCGCCAACGGCGCCGTCTTCTCGATTATTCAGCTGGAAACGCCGGCCGCCCTGGCGCAGCTGGAAGAAATCGCCGCCGTCGAGGGCGTCGACGCCCTGTTCGTGGGGCCCGGCGACCTGTCGGCTGCGATGGGCCATATCGGCAATATCGGCCATCCCGACGTGCAGGCGGCGATTGCCGACGCGGCCCGCCGCGCGCGCGCCATCGGCAAACCCATCGGCATTGTCGGCCCTTCGCCGGAAATGGTGCACACTTTCATTAGTTACGGCTATGACTACGTGGCCATCGCTTCGGACATGGGCATGATGATGCGCCAGGCCAACGCCTTTATCACGGCACTGAAACCGTCGCTGGCGAAAGCCCTCGACACAGGCGCCTACTAATCATTCAGTTGCAACGCACCGTTGCAACGCACATAGCGCGCTCAGACGCGTCATTCGCATCTTTTGGAGACAAGCATGTCAGGTGTAAAACTGGAAAAGGTCGTCAAGAAGTACGACAACGGCGTCGAAGTCATTCATGGCATCGACCTGGAAATCAAGCAAGGCGAATTCGTCGTCTTCGTGGGCCCTTCGGGCTGCGGCAAGTCCACCCTCATGCGCATGGTCGCGGGGCTCGAGTCCATCACGGGCGGCACCATCTCCATCGAGGGACAGGTCGTCAACGACTTGCCGCCGCGCGAGCGCGACATCGCCATGGTCTTCCAGGACTATGCGCTGTATCCGCACAAGTCCGTGTTCGACAACCTGGGCTTCGGCTTGAAGCTGCGCAAGTTCCCGAAGGCGGAAATCGAACAGCGCGTGCGTGCCGCCGCCACCATCCTGAAAATCGACCACTTGCTCGACCGCAAGCCGCGCGCCCTGTCCGGCGGCCAGCGCCAGCGCGTGGCCATGGGCCGCGCCATCGTGCGCCAGGCCAAGCTGTTCCTGTTCGACGAACCGCTGTCGAACCTGGACGCCCTGCTGCGCTCGGAAATGCGCACGGAAATCAAGAAGCTGCACCAGCGCATCGGCGCCACCACCATTTACGTCACGCATGACCAGGTCGAAGCAATGACCCTGGCCGAGCGCATCGTCGTGCTGTCGGGTGGAAATATCATGCAGGTTGGCACGCCGGACCAGATCTACAACGAACCCGTGTCGAAATTCGTCGCCGGCTTCACCGGTTCGCCGCCGATGAACTTCCTTGGCGCCAAGGTGGCGCGCAACGGCGCCGGCCAGGCCGAGATTGTCCTGGGCCAAGCCCGCCTGGCCCTGCCGCCAGCACGCCAGGGCGCGTGCGGCAAGCTCGACGGCCGCGCCGTGGAATTCGGCATCCGCCCGGAAGACATCACCCTGGAAGCGGCAGGCAGCGCCAGCGCCGCCCTGGCCGCGACGGTGGTGGTGGTCGAGCCGCTGGGCGCGGAAACCCTGGTCATCTTCCAGTGCGAAGGCGGCGAACTGACGGCGCGCCTGCCGCCCACCTTCGCCCTGGCGCCAGGGCAGCAAGTGACGGTGCAGCTGGACATGGAGAAATTCCATCTGTTCGATCCGCAAGGGGGCGCGGTTCTGCCCTCCCGATAAGCCGCGCACCAGCGACATACCCATTCCAAAAACAGGAGACAAGCATCATGCGTATCAAATCCCTCGTCCTGGCGCTCGGCGCCACCTTCGTCCTTGCCACCAGCGTTCATGCGCAAACCGTCAAGGTCTTTGTCGGCGGCCAGGAACGCCCCGAAGTCATGCGCGAGCTGTTCGCCAAGTTCATGGCGGCCAATCCCGGCGTCAAGATCGACCTGGAAACGGGCGGCGCCACGTCGGAACTGCAGCAGAAATACCTGAATACCGTGCTGTCGGCCGGCGACTCGACCCTGGACGTGTTCCTGATCGACATCATCCGCCCGGCGCAATATGCCTCGGCCGGCTGGATCGAAAGCCTGGACAAATACCTGGGCGCCGACCGCGACAAGGTCATGGGCCAGTACCTGCCCGCCTACAAGCAGGCGAATATGGTCGACAACAAGGTCGTGGCCCTGCCCGCCTTTGCCGACGCCATGTTCCTCTACTACCGCAAGGACTTGCTGGCCAAGTACAAGCTGGCGCCGCCGAAAACCTGGGATGAGCTGGCCACCGTGGCGCGCACCATCCAGGCCGGCGAAAAGAATCCGGAATTGCAAGGCATCAGCTTCCAGGGCAAGGCCATCGAAGGCGCCGTCTGCACCTTTTTGCTGCCGTACTGGAGCCAGGGCGGCGAGCTGATCACCAACGGCAAGCTGAGCCTGGACAAGCCCAAGGCTGAAGCGGGCCTGGCCATGTGGCGCAAGCTGGTCGACCAGGGCGTGGCGAAGAAAAACATCGCCGAAGTGGCCACCGACGATACGCGCAAGGAATTCCAGGCCGGCAACGTCTTGTTCGCCGTCAACTGGGGCTATGCCTGGAACCACTTCCAGGATGGCGCCGACAGCAGCGTGAAGGACAAAGTCGGCGTGGTCAGCCTGCCGGCCATGGCGGGCGGCAAGCCGGCCTCGTGCATTGGCGGCTGGCAGTGGGCCGTATCTTCGTACTCGAAGAACAAGGAAGCATCGGCCAAGCTGGTGCGCTGGCTGTCGAGCCCGGAAGTGTCGAAGCAGCTGGCCATCAAGGCCTCGAACCTGCCCGTCTATCCGTCCGTCTACCAGGACAAGGAAGTGCTGGCCGCCAATGGCTGGTTCGCCGATGCGCTGCCGGTGGTGCAAAGCGCCCGCTCGCGCCCCGTCACGCCGCGCTACAGCGAAGTGTCGGAAGCCGTGCGCGTGAATACGAATGCCGTGATGGCGGGCGTGAAAACGCCGGCGGCCGGCGTGGCCGAGATCGAAAACCGGGTCAAGCGCATCCTGCGCTAAATGACAGGGCGGATGGCATGCCGTCCGCCTGAACCGCGCCCAGCCGCCAGCAAGAGCGGCGGCCATGGATGCACCAGTACCCGCATAGCAAGAGACGAGGAAATCATGAGGCAACGCACCCTGAAAAGCCGCATCACGGACCCCAGCGAATCCACGCTGGCCTGGGTCCTGCTGACGCCGGCGATTCTGTTTTTACTGCTGATCGTGGCCTACCCGGTCAGCAAACTGATCTACAACAGCTTTTTCGACATCCGCCTGTCCGGCGGCGGCCTGCCCAGTTTCGTGGGCCTGGACAACTACAAGATGGCGCTGGAAGACAGCCTGTTCTGGAAGTCGCTGAAAAACACCATCATCATCACCGTCGTCACCGTGCCGGGCGCGCTGGTGGCGGGCCTGGGCCTGGCCATGCTGGCCAACATGCCGTTCAAATACCGCTGGCCCGTGCGCCTGGCGCTGCTGCTGCCGTGGGCCTTGCCGCTGGCCTTCGTCGGCCTGATCTTCGCCTGGTTCTTCCACAGCGAATACGGCCTGGTGAACGACATCATCCGCCGCATCGACCTGCTGATCCCCGGCCTGGGCTGGGAACCGCAGATCTGGTTCAATTCGCCCGCGCTGACGATGGCCGCCATCTGCATCACGACCATCTGGAAAACCTCGTCGTTCATGGCCCTGATCTTGCTGGCCGGCCTGCAAACCATCCCCGCCTCGCTGTATGAAGCGGCCGAGGTGGACGGCGCCAGCAAGTGGAAGCAATTTACGGAAGTGACCCTGCCGCTGCTGGTGCCATCGATGCTGGTGGCGCTGATCTTCCGCACCCTGACGGCCATCCAGTCCTTCGATATTCCGTACAACATGCCCGGCCCTGGCGATGAAACCAAGACCCTGGCCATGTACATCCAGTCCAATACCGTGGACTACCTGGACGTGGGCTACGGCTCGACCCTAGCGGTCTTCATGTTCCTGCTGTCGATGGCCACCACGTTCGTATACCTGAAATATGTAAGAGGAGACAAAGAATGAGCGGCCTGTTTTCATCGAAGCGCCTGCGCTGGTTCGCCGCCGCGATCGTCATCCTCAACGGCGTCTTCCCCGCCCTGTGGATTCTTTTCACCTCGCTGAAGACCGAGGGCGAACTGACGCAAAAGCCGATCACCTACTGGCCGCACGAACCGACCATCGGCAATTTCATCTCGGCCTTCCAGGACCAGCCGCTGCTGACGTTCCTGACCAACAGCCTGATCGTGGCCGGCCTGTCGACCCTGCTCAGCCTCTTCATCAGCGCGCTGGCCGCGTATGCGATCGCCCGTCTGCGCCTGCGCTTCCGCGGCCTGATCCTCACCGCCATCATCGGCGTGTCGATGTTCCCGCTGGTGACCTTGATGGTGCCGCTGTTCGAGATCATGCGCAGCCTGGGCTTGCTGAACTCCTACTGGGCGCTGGTGCTGCCGTACACGGTGCTGAACCTGCCGATTTGCACGCTGATGATGGTGAGTTTTTTCCAGGATATCCCGCGCGATATCGAGAACGCGGCCATGCTTGACGGCTGCACCCGCATCAGCGCCCTGTGGCGCATCGTGCTGCCGCTGGCTGCGCCTGGCGTGGCGACGGCCGCCATCCTGGCGTTCGTCAATTCCTGGGACGAGTTCCTGCTGGCGCTGTCGATGAATTCGGCCGTGGCTTACCGCACCCTGCCCGTCGGCATCCAGCTGTACCAGGGCGAGTTTGCCTTCCCGTGGCCGATCATTTCGGCGGCGCTGGTGGTGGCCATCGTGCCGATCGTCGTGCTGATCGTGATCTTCCAGGAAAAGGTCGTCAGCGGCCTGACCTCCGGCGGCTTGAAAGGCTGAGGCTGAAAATGAAGCAGCAGTCTCCCTTCACCCTGGCGCACGGCGACTGCCGCGCCGACGTCCATCCGGCCACAGGTGGCGCGCTGGCGGCTTTCCGCTGGCGCGGGCGCGACATCCTGCGCGCCGCGCCAGCCGGCCTGGCCACTGCGAACGTGCGGCAGATGGCCTGCTACCCCCTGGTGCCGTACTCGAACCGCATCGGCGACGCCATGCTGCCGGCCGATGGCCACACGCATGCGCTGCGCGCCAACTTCCCGCCCGAGCCGCACAGCATCCACGGCTTTGGCTGGCAGCGCGCCTGGCAGGTGCTGGCGCGCGCGGACGACAGCGCCGAACTGGCGCTCATCCACGCACCCGACGCCGACTGGCCATACGCCTGCGAGGCGCGGCAAACCGTGCTGCTCGATGCCGCCGGCCTGCGCCTGACGCTATCCGTGCGCAATGACGACACGCGCGCCATGCCCGCCGGCCTGGGTTTTCATCCCTATTTCCCGCTGGCGCCAGGCCCGCGCCTGCAGACGCAATGGGATGGCGTGTGGAGCATGGGCGATGACCACTTGCCGGCCGGCCTGGCACCCGTGTCGCAAGCGTCGCCGTTCACCGCGCCGCAGCCGGTGGCCGGCTGGCACAGCGACCATTGCTACAGCGGCTGGACGGGTCGCGCCAGCCTCGATTACGGCGACTACAAGGTGCAGCTGTCGGCCAGCGACAATTGCCGCCACCTCGTGTGCTTCGCGCCCAACGATGAGCGAAACTTCATCGCCATCGAACCCGTCACGCACGCGAATAACGCGTTTGCGCTGGCCGCGCGCGGCGCGCACGACACGGGCATGCGCCTGCTGGCGCCAGGCGAAACACTGCACATCGCCATGCGCCTGGCAATCGAGGAGAAACAGCATGCGTGAGTGGCAAGCCGAACTCGTGCTCGATGCGCGCGCCCAGCTGGGCGAATGCCCGCTGTGGAGCGTGGCCGAACAGTGTTTATATTGGATCGACATCGCCGGACGCCGTGTGCACCGCTACGATCCGGCCACAAGCCTCGACCGCGTCTGGTGGGTGCCGTGCGAGCCGGGCTGCATCGCCCTGGCGGAAAAGGGCGGCCTGGTGGCGGCCCTGCGCGACGGCTTCTACCGTTTTTATCCGCAGGAAGGCTTGCTCGACAAGCTGGCCGACGCGCCCTACGACAGCCGCGACATGCGTTTCAACGATGGCCGCTGCGACAGCGCCGGGCGTTTCTGGGCCGGCGCCATGTACGAACCGCGCAAGGCGGAACTGGCCGCCATGTTTTGCCTGGAGCGGGGCGCCACGCGCCTGGGCTGGGGGCCGCAACAGAATCCGGAGCAACACTTCGGCGTAAAGGTCAGCAACGGCCTGGCCTTCGCGGAAGATGGCAAATCCCTGTTCCAGTCCGACACGCCGAACCACGTGATCTACCGTTTTGAATTCGACGCGGCCAGCGGCCAGGTGGGCGAACGCCAGGTGTTTGCCCGCCTGCCCGTCAAGGGCGAAGCAGCCGTGTACGGCGGCCGCCCCGATGGCGCGGCCATCGATGCGGAAGGCTGCTACTGGAGCGCGCAATACGAAGGCGGCCGGGTGCTGCGCTTTTCGCCGCAGGGCGAAATCATCGGCATCGTGCGCGTGCCCGTCACGCGCCCCACCATGATCGCCTTTGGCGGCGCCGACCTGCGCACCCTGTACATCACCAGCGCGCGCGAAGGCGCTGGCGACGACGAACTGGCGCGCCAGCCGCAGGCCGGCGGCCTGTTTGCCGTGCGCCTGGACGTGGCCGGCCGCGCCGAACCCCTTTACCGGGATTGATCCCCCACACAACCCTCCCGAGGACAGCATGAACGCCAACATCACTCTCTACCCCAGCCTGCAGGACCGCGTGGTCTTCGTCTCCGGCGGCGGCTCCGGCATCGGCGCCGCGCTGGTCGAGCATTTCGCCCTGCAAGGCGCGCAAGTGGCTTTTTGCGACATCGACCGCGATGCCAGCGCCGCCCTGGCCGCGCGCCTGGCGCCCCTGTGCCGCCACGCACCCTGTTTCGTGTACAGCGACATCCGCGACATCGCCGCCTACCAGGCCAGCCTGGCCGATGTCGAGGCGCGCTTCGGCGCCATCCGCGTGCTGCTCAATAACGCGGGCCGCGACGACCGCCATTCACTGGCCGAACTGACGCCCGAGTACTGGGACAACTGCCTGGCCCTGAACCTGAAACACCACGTGTTCGCCATCCAGCAGGTGGCGCCCGGCATGGCGGCCGCCGGCGGCGGCTCCATCATCAACCTCGGCTCGATTTCATGGATGCGCGGGCGCCCCAACCTGGTCGGCTACACCACCTCCAAGGCGGGCATCGCGGGCCTGTCGCGCACCCTGGCGCGCGAGCTGGGCGAACAGAATATCCGCGTCAACGCCATCGCCCCGGGCGCCATCGCCACGGACCGCCAGACCGCCCTGTGGCGCGACCCGGACGAGGACCGCAAGTTCATCGAACTGCAATGCCTGAAATACCGGCTCGACGCGGGCCACGTGGCGCGCACGGCCCTGTTCCTGGCGGCCGATGATTCGGACGGCATCACGGGCCAGAACATCATCGTCGACGCGGGACTGGCGCAAGTCTCTGTCGCTGGCTAAGAACGCTAAAAAACCTGCTGCGCGTCGCGATTTGCGGCCTGCGATGCTCACTGTGCTAAAGCACAGCTGCGCTTCTCGGCCACAACTCGCTGCCGCTCGCTACGGTTTTTTATGCGTTCTAACAATATCAATCTTCAAGGAGGACTCTCATGTTGAACCTGCAAGACGCAAGCCTGTTGAAACAGCAATGCCTGATCGACGGCACCTGGTGCGACGCCGATGACGGCGCTACCATCGATGTCACGAATCCGGCCACGGGCGCAGTCTTCGCCACGGTGCCGCGCATGGGCGCGGCCGAGACGCGGCGCGCCATCGCCGCCTCGCATGCGGCCTTCCGCCTGTGGCGCAAGCAGACCGTGAAGGCGCGCGCCACGGTGCTGCGCGCATGGCATGCCTTGATCTTGCAGCACGCCGACGACCTGGCGCTGATCCTCACCAGCGAGCAAGGCAAGTCGCTGGCCGAAGCCAAGGGCGAGATCGTCTCGAACGCGGCCTACCTGGAATGGTTTGCCGAGGAAGGCAAGCGCGCATATGGCGACGTGATCGCGCCGCCGTCGAACGACAAGCGCATCGTCGTCATCAAGCAGCCGATCGGCGTGTGCGCGGCCATCACGCCGTGGAATTTCCCGAACGGCATGATCACGCGCAAGGCCGGCCCCGCCCTGGCGGCCGGCTGCGCGATGGTGCTGAAACCGGCGTCGCAAACGCCGCTGTCGGCCCTGGCCCTGGGCGAACTGGCGCTGCGCGCCGGCGTGCCGCCCGGCGTCTTCAATGTGGTGACGGGCGCGGCGCAAGCGATCGGCACGGAACTGTGCCACAACGACCTGGTGCGCAAGATCACGTTTACGGGGTCGACGGAAGTGGGCGCCTGGCTGTCGCGCGAAGCGGCCGGCACCATCAAGAAGCTGTCGCTGGAACTGGGCGGCAACGCGCCCTTCATCGTCTTCGACGATGCCGACATCGACGCGGCCGTTGAAGGCGTGCTGATGTCGAAATACCGCAACAGCGGCCAGACCTGCGTGTGCGCCAACCGCATCTACGTGCAGGACAGCATCTACGATGACTTCGCCGCCCGCCTGGTGGCCAAGGTGGCCGAGCTGAAACTGGGCAATGGCCTGGACGCGGGCGTCACGCAAGGCCCGCTGATCGATGAAAACGCCGTGCGCAAGATCGAGCAGCATATCGCCGACGCGCTGTCCAAGGGCGGCAAGCTGGCCATCGGCGGCAAGCGCCACGCGCTGGGCGGCAGCTTTTTCGAGCCCAGCGTGGTACTGGAAGCGAACAGCGACATGCTGGTCGCCACCGAGGAAACTTTCGCCCCGCTGGCACCGCTGTTCCGCTTCGGCAGCGAAGACGAAGTCGTCGCCATGGCCAACGCCACGCAGTTCGGCCTGGCCGGCTATTTCTACAGCCGCGACCTGGGCAGGGTCTGGCGCGTGGCCGAGGAACTGGAAGTGGGCATGGTCGGCATCAACACGGGCATGATCGCCAATGAAATGGCGCCGTTCGGCGGCGTCAAGCATTCGGGCATGGGCCGCGAAGGTTCGCATTACGGCATGGACGACTTCCTCGATATCAAATATCTGTGCATGGGAGGAATTTGATTATTTTAATGTAGCAAGACAGGCTGCCGTGCAAGTGCCAGGCAGCAGCCTGGCAGCACCGTAGCAAGCAGGGATCAGCAACGAATTCCATATAAAAAATACAGGAGACAAGATCATGCAGACGACATTACGCAAGACCACCGTGGCCGCGGCCATCACCGGCGCGCTTTTCTCGGCGTCATTTGTTAGCGCTAACGCACGCGCCGATGAACTGAGCGACATGAAAGCCATGCTGGCCCAGCTGCAGGAAAGAGTGGCGCAGATGGAGGCGAAGGCGGCCCAGCCTGCACCAGCGGCAGCCGCCCCCACGGCAGCGATGACGGCCACACCGGCATCATCGGCGGCAGCCCCGATAAAGTCCGCCACTGGCTTCAACTGGAAGCTGTACGGCCGTGGCGACATCGGCTATACGGTCTCGCGCGGCAAGGATGCCGGCGGGCGCCAGCTGACGAACCACCGCCTGAACCAGGGCGAGATGGCCAGCCGCCTGGGCCTGACGGGCGCCTGGGTCTTCAGCGATGAATACAAGGCCATCTTCGGCGTCGAGACAGGTCTGAACCTGTTCAATGGCAACGCGGGCGGCGGCACACAGAACAACACCACCTCGTCCGTGCTGTTCAACCGCGGCTCCACCGTCGGCTTTGCGTCGACCACCTGGGGCTCGGTCGAAGGCGGCACCATGTACATGGCGCCATTCTGGGTCTCGCTGGGCGCTGACCTGGCCTCGGCGCACAACTATGGCGCGAATGACTTCAGCGCCCTGTTCTCGCTCACGCGCCCCGAATCGCTGGGCCGCTACCTGAAGGACCCCGTGACGAATAACGCCAGCAAGACGACGAGTTTGGCGGGCAACAACTCGGGCACGGCCCTGTTTTATGGCAACGCCCTGCGCTACCGCAGCCCCACCTGGAACAATATCTCGGCGGAAGTGTCGTATTCGGCCGGCCAGCAGGCGTCTTCCGCCACCGACCTGGAAAACGATGGCCGCAGCTGGGCCGCCAACGTGCTGTACAAAAAGGGCGACCTGTTCCTCGGCTATGCGCACATGGATTACCAGCAGAGCAACGATATCAGCACGGCCGGTACGCCGAACTTCGTCAAGCGCAACCAGGTCACCGATATCGTCGGCGCGCGCTACAAGTGGCACGACTTTACCCTGGGCGGCTCCTACACCTCCTACCGCGTGTCGAACGCGGGCGGTTATGCGGCTGACGCCTTTGGCGTCTCGGGCGCGTATGACATCGGCAAGCACCGCATCGAAGGCAGCCTGGCGCACATCAGCTATGACGGCGCCAACGCCAGGGGCGCGTTCGGCACCAACACGGGCGATGGCGTGGGCAAGCCGAAATCGACGGCCTACTCGCTGGGCTACCTGTACAACTTCCAGCCTACCCTGTCGTTCTACGCCTACGCCACGCGCATCGCCAACAACAGCCATGCCAAGCTGGGCGTATTGCAGTTCCGGGGGGACAATAACTACTTCGGCTACAGCCCCGTCGAGCTGACCGCCGGCATGTTCCTCGTCTTTTAATTAGTGCAGTAACCCCGGCCCGCCACGCGCCACCCCGCGGGCGGCCGGTTTTCACAGGAGTTGATCGCCATGCAGTTCACACTACACCAGGAAAATGACAGCCTTGCCCTGCGCTGCGCCGGCCGCTTGCTGCTGCGCCACAGCGCCGCTGCGCCATGCGTGTTCGTCGGCCAGGGCCGCGAAAGCATGGAAATGTACCGCGGCAACTTCGAAATCGAGGATTACGTCGAAGAGCGCAGCGCCCTGCGCGGGCTGACCGTCACCGAGGCCGATGGCGCCACCACCCTGAGCTTTGCGCGCCATGCGGGAGACGCTGCGCAACTGGTGCTGGCCGTGCAGGCGACGCCGCATGGCCTGCACCTGGTGGTGCGCTACGCGGCGCCGGGCTGGAACCGTTTGTGGCTGCGCCTGCCGGCGGAACAGGACGAGCATGTGTGGGGCTGCGGCGAGCAGATGTCGTATTTCGACCTGCGCGGCCGCCACTTCCCCCTGTGGACGTCGGAGCCTGGCGTGGGCCGCGACAAGTCGACGCACCTGACGTGGCAGGCGGACGTGACGTCCAAGTCGGGCGGCGACTACTATCACACGAATTATCCGCAGCCGAGCTTCATCTCGTCGCAGCGCTATTGCCTGCATGCGGAAACGACGGCGTATGCGGACTTCGATTTCCGCCAGTCCGATTTCCACGAACTGCAGTTCTGGGCCATGCCCGAGCGCCTGGAATTCATGCTGGCCGAGACCTTCGCCGACCTGGTCGGCGTCGTCTCGCAGCGCTTCGGCCGCCAGCCGCAATTGCCCGCCTGGCTGCAAAATGGCGCCATGCTGGGCCTGAAAGGCGGCGAAGAGCACGCGCGCGCCATCCTCGCGCAGGCGCAGCAGCACGGCTTGCCCGTCAGCGCCCTGTGGTGCGAGGACTGGGTCGGCTTGCGCCAGACCTCGTTCGGCAAGCGCTTGTTCTGGGACTGGCGCTGGCAGCCGCAGCGCTACCCTGACCTGAAGAACTGGATCGCCGACCTGGGCAAGCAGGACATCCGCTTCCTCGGCTACGTCAACCCTTATCTGTGCAACGACGGCACCCTGTACCAGGAAGCGATGCAACAGGGCTTCCTGGCGACAGCCATGGATGGCGGCGCCTACCTGGTGGACTTCGGCGAATTCGATTGCGGCGTCGTCGACTTCACCAATCCGGCCGCCGCGCTGTGGTTCGAGGAACGCATACTGCGCCAGGAAATGCTCGATTTCGGCCTGTCCGGCTGGATGGCCGATTTCGGCGAGTACCTGCCGATCGACCTGCGCCTGTACAATGGCGCCGACGCGCGCCTGATGCACAATGCGTGGCCGACCCTGTGGGCCGAAGTCAATGCGCGCGCCATCGAGCGGGCCGGCAAGACGGGCGACGCCACCTTCTTCATGCGCGCCGGCTACACGGGCGTGCAGGCGCACTGCCCGCTGCTGTGGGCGGGCGACCAGTCGGTCGACTTCAGCCGCCATGACGGCTTGCAAACGGTGATCTGCGGCGCCCTGTCGTCTGGCCTCCTGGGCAATGCCTACCACCACAGCGATATCGGCGGCTATACGAGCTTGTTCGGCAACCTGCGCACGGCCGAACTGTTCCAGCGCTGGACGGAAATGGCCGTCTTCACGTCGATGATGCGCACGCACGAAGGCAACCGCCCCGACGAAAACTTCCAGTTCTACCAGGATGAACAGGTGTTCCGCCACTTCGCCAGCATGACGCGGCTGCACGTGGCGCTGGCACCGACCATCCGCGCGCTGGCCGAGGATGCCGTGGCGCGCGGCCTGCCGCTGCAGCGCCCGCTGTTCCTGCACTATGAACACGACCGCGCCACCTACGCCATCCAGGACCAGTACCTGTTCGGCCCCGACCTGCTGGTGGCGCCCGTGCACGCGGCCGGCGCCGCGCGCTGGAGCGCCTACCTGCCGCAAGGCGATGCCTGGATCCACCTGTGGAGCGGCACGGCCTTCGACGGCGGCCAGCGCGTGGAAGTCGATGCGCCGCTGGGCCAGCCACCCGTCTTCGTGCGGCGCGGCTGCGCGCAGCAGGACTTTTTCCTGTCGCTGGCGAAATGAGCGTGGCATGAGCGTGGCGTCGCACCTGCTATTCCTGGCCTGCGTGGCGCTGGCCAGCGTGGCGCAGAACCTGACGGGCTTTGCCTTCGGCCTGATCCTGCTGGGACTGACGGCCGTGCTGCACCTGGCCAGCCTGGCCGATGTGGCCAACGTCGTCAGCGTGCTGGTGCTGGCCAATGCGGCCATCACGTTTGGCCGTTCGCGGCCGCAGCTGGCCTGGCCCGTGTTCGCGCCGTCGCTGGCCGCCAGCTTGCTGGGCGTGGCTGCGGGCGTGGTGCTGCTGGGCTGGTTCAGCGCGCAGCAAGTGACCCTGCTGCGCTTCCTGCTAGGCTGCGCCATTGTAGTCTGCGCCTTCATGCTGGTGCTGCGCGCCAGCGCGCGCGCGCGGCAGTCCAGCCTGCCCGCCTTCCTGTTCTTCAGCGGCGTGTCCGGCGTGATGGGCGGCCTGTTCGCCAGCGCCGGCCCGCCCATGGTCTACCACCTGTACCGCCAGCCGTGGGCGGCCGAGACGATACGCCATTTTCTCATCGTGCTGTTTGCGGCGAACGCCGTGCTGCGCCTGGCCCTGGTGCTGGCGCATGGCCAGTTCAGCATGACGGCCGTGTGGCTGACCGTGGAAGCCTTGCCGCTGGTGATGGGCCTGACGTGGCTGGCGCGCCGCCACCCTTCGCGCCTGCCTATCGAACAGGTGCGCCGCACCGTCTTCGTGCTGCTGCTGATCGCCGGCCTGGCCCTGGTGCTGCCGCCCGTGCTGTCGCTGCTGGCCTGCGGCGGCGCCGTTTTTTAGCCTTTTTATACTTTTACCAGACGAGCCCTCCATGTCCGCTTCCCGCTTTTCTTCCCTGCCCCCCGACTGCGACCTGCTGGTCGTCGGCGGCGGCATCAATGGCGCCGGCATCGCGCGCGACGCGGCCGGCCGCGGCCTGCGCGTGGTGCTGTGCGAACAGCACGACCTGGCGCAGCACACCTCGTCCGCGTCCACCAAGCTGATACACGGCGGCCTGCGCTACCTCGAGTACTATGAATTCAAGCTGGTGCGCAAGGCACTGCAGGAACGCGAAGTGCTGCTGCGCGCCGCGCCCCACATCATGTGGCCGATGCGCTTCGTCATGCCGCACGACGCCGCCCAGCGCCCCGCCTGGATGATACGCGCTGGCCTGTTCCTGTACGACCACCTGGCCAAACGGGCATTTCTGCCTGCCTCGCAAGGCATCGCCCTGGACAAGCACGCGGCCGGCGCGCCCCTGAAAACGGGCTACCGCAAGGGCTTCGTGTATTCCGACGGCTGGGTCGACGACGCCCGCCTAGTGGTGCTCAACGCGCTCGACGCGCAGGAACACGGCGCGCACATCCTCACGCGCACGGCCTGCGTCGATGCGCGCCGCGATGGCGGCGCCTGGCAAGCCACCCTGCAAGCCGAGGATGGCCAGCGCAAGACCCTGCGCGCACGCGCCATCGTCAACGCGGCAGGACCGTGGACGGCGCAATTTGCCGGCGCGGCCGGCGGCGGCAAGACGCAGGGCCTGCGCCTGATCAAGGGCAGCCACATCATCGTGCCGCGCCTGTTCGAGCATCCGCATGCCTACATTTTCCAGAATCCCGACCAGCGCATCATCTTCGCCATCCCCTACCAGGACGACTTTACCCTGATCGGCACTACGGACGAGGAATACAAGGGGGACGTGAGCCAGGTCAAAATCAGCCAGATGGAAATCGATTACCTGTGCCAGGCCGCGAACCGCTATTTCAAGCGCGAGATCGGCTCCGCCGACGTCGTGTGGACGTATTCCGGCGTGCGCCCGCTGCTCGACGACAGCGCGCAGAACGCCTCGGCCGTCACGCGCGACTACCTGCTGGAAGTGGCGCGCGGCGAGGCGGCGACGGGCGCGCCGCTGCTCAATATCTGGGGCGGCAAGATCACCACCTACCGCAAGCTGGCAGAGGAAGCACTGGGCTTGCTGGTGCCCCTGCTGGACAATGCCGCCGCGGCATGGACGGCCGAGGCGCCGCTGCCCGGCGGCGACCTGCAGCAGGCGAACCGACTGGTGGACAGCCATGATTTCGACGCCTTCCTCGCCCGCTTCCAGCGCGACCACGCGTGGCTGCCGCCCGCGCTGGCGCGCCGCTATGCGCGCGCCTACGGCAGCCGCGCCACACGCCTGCTGACGGGCGCCGCCTCGCTGGCCGACCTGGGCGCGCAGCTGGCGCCGGGCCTGTACGAGGCCGAAGCGTGCTATCTGATCGAGGTGGAATGGGCCAGAAGCAGCGACGACATCCTGTGGCGGCGCAGCAAACTGGGCTTGCGCTGCGCGCCGGCCGACGTGGCGCGCCTGCAGCAGTGGCTGGCGGTGCATCTGGCGCAGGAGGTGGCGGCATGACGTATTTGCTGGCCCTCGACCAGGGCACCTCCAGTTCGCGCAGCATGGTCTTCGATGAAACAGGCGCCATCGTCGCCGTGGCGCAGCGCGAATTTCGCCAGCTGTTCCCGCAGCCGGGCTGGATCGAGCACGACCCGATGGAAATCTGGCACAGCCAGATCGAGACCTGCCGCGAAGTGCTGGCCAAGACGGGCTTGCGGGCCGATGCGCTGGGCGCGCTGGGCATCACCAACCAGCGCGAAACGACGGTGGTGTGGGACCGCGCCACGGGCGAACCCGTCTACAACGCCATCGTCTGGCAAGACCGCCGCACGGAAGCGCTGTGCGAGGACTTGCGCGCGCGCGGCCTGGCCGGCGCCATCCACGCGAAAACAGGCCTGGTGCTCGATCCGTATTTTTCCGGCACCAAGCTGCGCTGGATACTCGACGCCGTGCCCGGCGCCCGCGCGCGGGCCATGCGCGGCGAACTGGCCTTCGGCACCATCGATACCTGGCTGGCGTGGAAAATGACGGGCGGCCGCCTGCACGTGAGCGACGTCAGCAACGCTTCGCGCACCATGCTGTGGAACCTGCATGAAGGCTGCTGGGATGCCCAGCTGCTCGACTGGCTGGGCATTCCCGCCAGCCTGCTGCCATCCGTCCACCCGTCGAGCCACGTGTATGGCGAAACGGATGCGGAGGTGCTGGGCAGCCCCGTCATCATCGGCGGCATCGCCGGCGACCAGCAGGCGGCGCTGTTCGGCCAGACCTGCTTCAAGCCGGGCATGGCGAAGAACACCTATGGCACCGGCTGCTTTTTGCTGCTGAATACGGGCGACCAATGCGCGCAATCGCAGCATGGCCTGATCAGCACGGCCGCCTGCCAGGTGGGCACGCAGCCCGCGTATGCGCTCGAAGGCAGCGTCTTCATCGGCGGCGCCGTGGTGCAATGGCTGCGCGACGGCCTGGGTGCCATCGGCCACGCGGGCGAAGCGGAAGGCCTGGCCGCCTCCGTGCCCGACTCGGGCGGCGTGGTCTTCGTGCCGTCGTTCACGGGACTCGGTGCGCCCTACTGGGTGCCGTCCGCCAAGGGCGCCATCCTGGGCTTGAGCCGCGGCAGCACGGTGGGCCACATCGCCCGCGCGGCATTGGAAGCGATCGCCTTCCAGAGCGCCGCCCTGCTGGGCGCCATGACGCGCGACGCGCAAGCACCGATCACCGAGCTGCGCGTGGACGGCGGCGCCTGCGCCAACAACCTGCTGCTGCAATTCCAGGCCGACCTGCTGGGCATTCCCGTGGTGCGCCCGCAAGTGATCGAAACAACGGCCCTGGGCGCGGCCTACCTGGCGGGCCTGGCCATCGGCGTGTATCAAAGCACCGACGAGCTGGCATCGCACTGGCGCGCGGAAAGAACCTTCCTGCCCACCATCGGACGCGACCAGGCTGCCAGCCTGATGCAGCAGTGGGAAGTGGCGGTGCGGCGGTTTACGGGGAATGGGGAGGGATAATTGACGCTTGCGGCGGCCTGCAAGTCAGCACGCCGCCCGCGGGCGGCGGCGATACCTGGCAAGCTGGGCAAATTAACGGGCAAGGAAGGTATTGAGTATCGACAAGGTAAGCAGTATCACGCCCGCGCCCATGCCGATCGCCGCGACCAGATTGCGGCTGCGCTCTTCATCTTGCAAGAATTGATGTAACAATCGCGCCATGGTCGAACTCCTTGTACTTAATTCCTTGTATTTAATTCCTTGTACTTCAGGCCAGTCACCTTATCCCTGTGTTGTCAAGTGAATGCCCGGGTATAAGCCTCCGGCCGCGATGGTGAGGATCGGCGAGGCAAGCAGCACGCAATTGTGCCGCAGCGATTTCAGCCACCCGGTGAAGCCGCACTTTTTCGTCGAAAAACGGGGCCTGCCGCCGCGATCAGCGCATGAAATATCAGCACGGCGGCCGCCAGCCGGAAGGCGTTCGTGCTCCACAGCTGCGATACCGCCTGGCCGGCCGCAGGATGCTGCAATTCATACAGTCCGTTGACGCACATGCCCTACCCACGACAACTGGCCATCCTTGATGGCCACCAATGGATTGGCCTGCGCCTTTTCCGTTGTGGACAGGTCAAAAAGAAAGAAGGCGCTCAAAAACACGAGGGGTAACAGGGTTGGGACAAACAGATTCACCAGAGGCCAGTCGTTCATGACGCCCCATGGACACACTTGACGCGACAAGATGTGCAACTTGAAACGGTGGCAGTATCAACGAAGTGGACTTTGATAAAAGTCATGCGCAGGCGGTCTTGTGAAAGCGCCAGCGCCGCACAAAAAAAAGCCCGCTGCGGGAGCGGGCTGAATCTATTTCCTTGGAGGAGATAGAGGAGACAGATGCATGATGCCGCGTTGCAGCATATAAAACCACTTTATATTCGTGATGTCAGAAATACGCAGCAGTGATATTACGGGCAACAAGCAATTCCATGCGGCAACTTTTATGCCGCTACTTCCATTTTCCCGTCGCCAGAACGCAACATATTCTTGATGCCGCGCAGCGCTTGCCGCACACGGGCCTCGTTTTCGATCAGGGCAAAGCGTACGTATTCATCGCCATATTCGCCGAAACCGATGCCCGGCGACACGCTGACCTTGGCCTTTTGCAGCAGCAGCTTGGCGAACTCCAGCGAGCCCAGGTGGCGGTACGCTTCCGGGATGTGCGCCCAGATGTACATCGATGCTTTCGGCTTTTCCACCATCCACCCTGCCTCATGCAAACCTTTCACCAGCACGTCGCGGCGACGCTGGTATTGCGCGCAGATGTCCGTCACGCAGCTTTGATCACCTTCCAGCGCGGCGATGGCCGCCACTTGCACGGGCGTAAAACTGCCGTAGTCGTGATAGCTCTTGATGCGCGCCAGGGCCGCCACCAGTTCCGCATTGCCGACCATGAAGCCGATGCGCCAGCCCGCCATGTTGTAGCTTTTCGACATGGTGAAAAACTCGACGGCCACGTCGCGCGCGCCCGGCACCTGCATGATGGACGGCGCCTTCCAGCCGTCGAAGGTAATGTCGGCATACGCCAGGTCATGCACCACCAGAATATTGTGCTGCTTGGCCAGCGCCACCACGCGCTCGAAAAATTCCAGTTCCACGCATTGCGCCGTCGGGTTGGACGGGAAGCCCAGCACCATCATTTTCGGTTTCGGGTAGCTTTCCCTGATCGCCCGTTCCAGCTCGGCAAAGAAATCCACGCCCGGTCCCATGCGCACGGAGCGGATGTCGGCGCCCGCGATGACGGCGCCCCAGATGTGGATCGGGTAGCTGGGATTCGGCACCAGCACCGTGTCGCCACGGTCCAGGGTGGCCAGCATCAAATGCGCCAGGCCCTCTTTCGAGCCGATGGTGACGATGGCTTCGCTGTCCGGGTCGATGTCGACGTCGTAGCGTTTCTTGTACCAGTGCGAAATGGCGCGGCGCAGGCGGGGTACGCCTTTTGAAGCGGAATAGCCATGCGTGTCGGGACGTTTGACGGTGTCGATCAGCTTGTCCACGATGTGCGCCGGCGTGGCGCCATCGGGATTGCCCATCGACATGTCGATGATGTCCTCGCCACGGCGGCGCGCGGCCATCTTGAGCTCGGCGGTGATATTGAAAACGTAGGGGGGAAGGCGATTGATGCGCGAAAAGC
Organism: Janthinobacterium amylolyticum; assembly: GCF_051380655.1. NCBI lineage: Bacteria > Pseudomonadati > Pseudomonadota > Betaproteobacteria > Burkholderiales > Oxalobacteraceae > Janthinobacterium > Janthinobacterium amylolyticum. Next base: position 35,610 of record NZ_JBNYXL010000019.1, on the reverse strand, counting down.
TGCGCGGAGCTTGGCTGTCGGTCATGGTTATCTCTTTACGTAAGCGCCCGGATCCGTCCGAGCGACGTTGGCGCAAGAGCCTGTCCCGGCAGGGAGCGTCCTCTGCTAGCAGTTCATCAGATGCGCGGACTAGGCGTGAGGAGGACGCGTGGCGAACCACGCGACGACGAGCAACGCAGTCCCCGCTTCTGAGGGGCGCTAGCAAAGGATGTATTCATCTGCCGGGATAGGCTCCAAGTGTGCCTGCAACGATACTAACCCGGCTTTGCAAGAACTGGCAAGGGCGATTCGGACACGCTACAATACGCGCTGATCGAAAATGAGCGCACCGGTTGGTAACCCGGTAAGTGCCCGGCACAGTCCGGCATGCTCCCGCCCACGCGGACCCACGGCGCTGACCCTTGGCTGTACCACCAGCCGGGGAGGCGGTCTGGTTCGTGCTGCTTTTCCGCCGCGCCATCCCTCCCCTGTTTTTTTACTTTAGGAATGAGACGGATGGCAACACACGACACCGCAGTAACTGGCATCACCCTCGACCGTGCCGGCATGGAACAGCAGCTGGCGCTATCGCTGCGCCACTTCATCGATTGCGCGTTTGATGGCGAAGACTTGTCGCGCCTGGATTTGCAAGGCTGCACCTTCGAGCGCTGTACCTTTGCCGAAACCAACTTGTTCGCCAGCAAACTGGCGCGCAGCACCTGGCGCCGCTGCCGCGCGGGCAGCGCCGACTTCGAATCCGTCGACGCCGTCGACGCGACGTTTGAAGGCTGCGACCTGAACAACACGAAGTGGCGGCGTTCCAAGCTGGCCTCGGTCACCTACTGCGGCTGCAAGCTGACGGGCGCCTCGTTCGAGGAAGCGGCGCACCTGGGCCTGACCTTCGAAGACAGCCTGCTGGTGGGCGCCGATTTGCGGGGATTCTCGTTCCGCAAGGCGACATTAAAACAACTGGATTTTTCCGACGCCTACCTGGCCGGCTGCGATTTCCGCGAGGCCGTCTTCGAAGGCGGCAGCCTGCGCAATGCCACCATCAAGCTGGCGAAGTTCCAGGGCGCGGACTTGCGCGGCGCCGACATCGACGGCTTCAAATTGAATGACGCCGCCCTGCTGAAAGGCGCCGTGATCACGCATGCGCAGGCGGCCAACTTCATGCGCGCGCTCGATCTGGTGGTGATTTGATTTCAACAGGCAAAAAAAAGCCCGCTGCGGGAGCGGGCTGAATCTATTTCCTTGGAGGAGATAGAGGAGACAAGTGCATCTTGCGGCATTGCGGCATATCACGCCACTTTATATTCATGATGATAGAAATAGTCATCCGTGATAATGAGACGCCATCAGGGTTTCAAGCCGTGCGGCGCGTGGCTTGCGGCAAGAATTCTCCCAGCCACACCAGCGCGGCCAGTCCCGGGAAGGCCATGCCGGTCAGCAAGGTCGCCTGCCAGCCATGGCTCGCATACATCCAGGCGCCGACGGCCGAGCCGGCCGCGCCGCCGGCAAAGAACAGCGCGAAATACAGGCCGTTCAAGCGGCCCCGCACTTCCGCGCCCAGGCTGAAAATGGCCCGCTGGCCCAGCACCAGGTTGGCCGCCACGCCCATGTCGAGCACGATGGAAGCGATGACCAGCAGTCCCAGCGCCACATGTTTCGACGCTGGCGCAAACATGGGCAAGGCAAAGGCAACGATACCGAGCGCCAGCGCGGCGGCCGTGGCCGGCAAGGTATGGCCCGCATCAGCCAGGCGGCCGGCGATGGGCGAAGCGACAGCGCCCGCCATGCCCACCAGGGCAAAGATGGCAATGCCCGTTTGCGACAGGCCAAATGCCGGGCTGGCCAGCACCAGCGGCGTGACAGTCCAGAACAGGCTGAAGGCGCCAAACAAGCCAGCATGATAAGCGGCACGGCGGCGCAGCACGGGCGTGCCCAGCAACAAGTGCCACAGCGAAGCCATCAGGGCCGGATACGGCATGCTCGACACCGGCTGGCGCACGGGCAAGGCACGGCGCAGCACGGCTGCCAGCGCCAGCATCAGCAAGGCGGCGCCGCCGAACACCACATGCCAGCTGGCATGGGCCGCCACCAGCGACGCCACGGGACGGGCCAGCATGATGCCCAGCAACAAGCCACTGACCACCTTGCCCACCGTCTGGCCCCGCGTCGCTTCCTGCGACAGGTGGGCGGCAAACGGCACGATCACTTGCGCCGCCACGGAACCGAGGCCGATCGCCAGCGCGGCGGCCAGGAAGACGATGGCGCCGGTGGAGAAAGCCGCCACCAGCAAGGCCGTGGCCGTCACCAGCAGGGCCGTGATGATCAGGCGGCGGTTTTCCAGCAAGTCTCCCAGGGGCACGACAAACAGCAGGCCCAGGGTATAGCCCACTTGCGTCAGGGTGACGATCAGCCCGGCAGCCTTGGCCGACAGGCCCGTGGAGGCACTGATGGGGCCAACCAGGGTTTGCGCGTAATACAGGTTGGCGACAATCAGGCCGGAGGCGATGGCGAGCAGCAGCACCATGCCGGGTGAAATGTCGGCGGGTGCGGATGGCACTGCGCGGGATGAGGCCTTGTTCATGTTGTTTCCTCGCTTCGTTAGGGATGTGGCTATTCTAGGCAAAGGGGCGGCAAAGATAATTAGGGCATAATCCCCCTATACTTTTCACATAAGATGAACAATCCCCATGGACAAGATCAAAGCCATGCAGACCTTCGTGCGCATCGTCGAGGCCAACAGTTTTTCCAAGGCGGCCGAGACCTTGAATCTGCCGCGCGCCGCGCTGACGGCCACCTTGCAAAAGCTGGAAGCCTACCTGGGCACGCAATTGCTACAGCGAACCACGCGCCGCTTGTCGCTGACGCCGGAAGGGGCCGATTACTTTCGCCATTGCATCGACATCCTGCGCGCCGTGGACACGGCGGAACTGGCGTTTCGGGGACCGGAAGCAAAAAAGCCGCGCGGCTTGTTGCGCATCAACCTGCCCAGCACGGTTGGCCGCCGCCTCGTCATTCCCCATATCGCGCAATTTCACGCCGCCTATCCGGAAGTGCAGTTACAGCTGAGCCTGACTGACCGCCTGGTCGACCTGACGCAGGAAGGCATCGATTGCGCCTTGCGCGTCGGCACCTTGCAAGACTCCGCCTTTATCGGCAGACAGATCGGCCTGATGCGCTTCATGACGTGCGCCGCGCCCGCCTATCTGGCGCGGCACGGCACGCCGCACACGCTGGCCGACCTGGCCGCGCACCAGGGCATCATGCATTACTCGGGCCGTACGGGGCGCGCCTTTGACTGGGATTTTCAAGAAGGCAAGGAAGTGGTGCGCGTGCAGATGGCCGGCCCCATCGCCGTCAACGACGCGGACGCCAGCGTCGATTGCGCCCTGCAAGGGCTGGGCGTGGCGCAGGCGGCCCAGTACCAGGTGCGCGCGCATCTCGACAGCGGCGCGCTGGTGGCCGTACTGCCGGATTGCCCGCCCACGCCCATGCCGATGTCCCTGCTGACGCCGCAAGGCCGGCTGGCCACGCCCAAGCTGCAGGCCTTTGCGGGCTGGCTGACAGCCCTGCTGGCGGCGCAACCGGACGTGCAATTGCCGCCACGCCAGCTGTAAGGCAAAAAAAAAGCCCGCTACGGAGAGCGGGCTAAATCTATTTTCTTGGAGGAGAATAGAGGAGACAAGTGAATTATGCTGCATCGCGGCATATCATGCCAATTGATTGTTGGAATAATAGAAATAAGCGAAACAGATAACTATCGAAACTGGCCGGAAAATAAAAAGGCTCTGTCATCGGCAAGTGGGGGACAGGCCGGAATTTTCCTGTGGTCGCGTGGTCTGACTCTGCATATTCACCATGCAGGGAGCCGATCATGTTGTCAGCCGAATGGACGATCTTTATCGCGCAGTTTTCCTGCCTGAGCGCACGCCAGCGCCAGGCCGGTATTGCCCTGCTGCGTGGCAGCGCGCCGCAGCAGGCAACCATCGCCCTGATCGAGGAGGTGGCGCGCCAGCGCCTGGCCTGCCCAGCCTGCCATTCGGCGCATGTGCACCGGCATGGCCATGCGCAGGGCCTGCAGCGCTACCGCTGCGTGCCCTGCGGCCGCACCTTCAATGCCTTGACGGGCACGCCGCTGGCGCGCCTGCGCCACAAGGCGCAATGGCTCGAATATGCCGACTGCCTGCTCGACTCTGTCTCGGTGCGCCGCGCGGCCAGCCGACTGGGCCTGCACCGCAACACCACGTTTCGCTGGCGCCACCGGTTTTTAAGCCTGGCAAAAACGGACCGGCCGCACTGCCTGCATGGCATTGCCGAGGCCGACGAACTGTATGTGCTGGAATCGCAAAAGGGCGCGCGCACGATGACGCGTCCGGCACGCCGCCGCGGAGGCCACGCGACCTTGCGCGGCATGTCGCATGAACAGGTCTGCATCCTGGTGGCGCGCGACCGCACGGGACAAACCCTCGATTTCGTTACCGGCATGGGGGCATTGACGAAGGCGCAGCTGCATCGCTGTTTGCCGCCCGTCATGGACCAGGATGTGCTGCTGGTTACGGATGGCCATGCGGCCTATGCCGCTTTTGCCCGCGAGGCGGGCATCAGCCATCAGGCCGTCAATCTGCGTGCCGGCATGCGCGTGCGGGGCGCGGCCCACGTGCAAAACGTCAACGCCTATCACAGCCGTCTCAGGCAATGGCTGCGTCCGTTTCAAGGCGTGGCGACGCGCTACCTGCACCATTATCTGGGCTGGCGCTGGATACTCGATGCCAAACGCATCCGCTCAGCAGAAACCTTGCTGAAAGCCACGCTCGGTGATTTCCCACACCTGACGAGGACATAGCCAATAAAAAAGCCGGGGCCAGACCCGAAAGGTCCAGTCCCGGCTTCTGCCTGAAGCGGCCGCCTGCCGGCAGCTTACTTCGCCGTCGCCGCCACCGGCGCCGCCTTGGCATCGGCGCCATATGGCAGCACTTTCGCCGCCAGGCGGGTATCGGCCTTGATCAGCGCCACTTCATCGGCCAGGATGCGCGCCGTTTCGTTCAGCAGCACGTCCTTGGCGCTCTTCGCGGCCGTCTCGGCGTCGAGTTCGGCGCTCAGCGCGCGCTCGTCGCCCTGCAAGCCGTCATCGGTGCGCAAGGCGCCCTTCACGGCGGCGATCTGCTTGGCCGTCTTGCTGGCCGCTTTCGCGCCCTTGAGCACGTCTTTCGGGTCGGGGATCACCACCAGGTCGTCGGATGGATTCGAGATCTGCGCGATCAGGCGTTTTTCACGGGCCTTGGCGCGCGCTTCCTGGGCATCGCGCTCCTTGCGGCGCACGGCTTCGTTCAGCGAGATCTGGTTTTCCTTGCGCTGCTTGAGCACCAGGGCGATGTCATCCTGCAAGTACTGGAAATCCTTGTCCTTGGCCACACGCGCTTCATGCTTCTTGTCCAGCAGCGGCACGATATCCTTCAGGTCACCCGTTGGCATATAGGACGCCGGCTTGATGGCCACCCACGGCAAGGCATTGTCGTAGCTCGACTCGCCGAAGTTTTCCGTGTCCGACATGGTCGGCAGCTTGATGTCGGGCGTGACGCCGCGCAATTGCGTGGTGCCGCCATTAATGCGGAAAAATTGCGCGATGGTCATTTTCAGCTCGCCGAAACGGGCTTTCTCGCTGCCGCCAAAGCGGTCGAGGCTGAACAAGGTCTGCACCGTGCCCTTGCCGAAACTGCCTTCGCCGATGACCAGGCCACGGCCGTAGTCCTGGATGGCGGCGGCGAAAATCTCGGAAGCGGAAGCGGAGCCGCGATTGATCAGCACGCCCATCGGACCATCCCAGGCCAGGCCGGCATTGGTATCGCTTTCCACGTCTACCTTGCCTTCGGCATTGCGCTGCATCACCACCGGGCCCTTGTCGATGAACAGGCCTGTCAGCTCGACGGCTTCGTTCAGCGACCCGCCGCCGTTGTTGCGCAAGTCGATGAGGACGTTGTCAACCTTGTCCTTTTTCAATTCGCCCAGCAGGCGGTTCACGTCGCGCGTGGCGCTCTTGAAATCCTTGTCGCCACGGCGGCGCGCCTCGAAGTCCTGGTAGAAGGTGGGCAGGGAAATGACGCCGATGCGGCGCTTGACGCCGTTATCGCGCACTTCGATGATGGATTTCTTCGCCGCCTGTTCTTCCATGCTGATTTTCTTGCGCACCAGCGGCAGGATCACGTGCTTGGCGTCCGGACCCGCATCGGCCGGCAGGATATCCAGGCGCACCACCGAATCCTTGGCGCCTCGGATCAGCTGCACGACGTCGTCGATGCGCATGCCCAGCACTTCGGTGATGGGGCCGCTGTCGCCCTGCCCCACGCCGACGATGCGGTCGCCCACTTTCAGCTTGCCCGACAAGCCGGCCGGGCTGCCTGGCACGACTTCGCGCACCACCGTGTATTCGTCGCGCGTCTGCAGCACGGCGCCGATGCCCTCCAGCGACAAGCGCATGGCGATATCGAAATTTTCCGAGGCGCGCGGACCCAGGTAGTTGGTATGCGGTTCGATCGACATGGCGTACGCATTCATGAAGATCTGGAACACGTCCTCGCTGTTGAGCTTGCGCGAACGGGTGGTGTAGCTTTCATAGCGCTTGTCCAGCGTTTCGCGGATGGCCTTGTCTTCCTTGCCCGCCAGCTTCAGGCGCAGCCAGTCATTCTTGACGCGCTTGCGCCACAGGTCGCGCACCTCGTCGTCGTTCTTTGGCCAGGCAGCTTTTTCGCGGTCCAGCTGATAGCTCTCGTCGGCCGTGAAGTCGAATTTGGTCTTCAGCAATTCACGTGCATACGCCATGCGCTCGTCGAAACGCTGCTGGTACAGATTGTAGATGGCGAACGGCGCCGTCAGGTCTTCATTGGTGATGGCGTCATCGAGCTTGGTGCGCAGCGGCGCGAAACGGTCGATGTCGGCCTGCACGAAGAACAGCTTTTCCGCGTCCAGCGACTTGAAGTAGCGGTCAAAGATCTTTTCCGACATGGCATCATCGAGCGGCACGGCCTTGTAATGGACGCGCGTCAACACGCGCGATGCCCACAGGGCAGCCTGCGTTTGCTGGGCCAGCGGCTTCATGGGGGGCGGAGGAGCGGCGCTCTTGTCCGTCTGGGCTGCGCCAGCTTGGGCTGACAGGGCAAGCACCAGGGTGACCAGCATCATTTGCTTCTTCATCGGCTTCTCCGAAAATTAGTTAAATCAATTCCAGGCGGCGCAGCGAACCTCGCGCCAGCCAGCAAGACAGTAAGGGGAATACACGACTGGTCTGCATATTATTCTACAGGATACGGGCAGGCAGTCTCCCATGGAATATCAGTTTCTTCCTGGAAGCTTAAACGCGGATTAAGGATGGCGTTTCATTCATTACAAAGTGAAACATCCGTGAGAATTTGCTGCGGCTCAGGCACCGCGCCGAAGGCTGGCAACGGCATCACAAAATCAATCGTCTTGGCAGAATCCAAAAAGTCAATAGAGCATCTGCGGATTCCTTGATATGGATGATGTTTTTAAGCGAAAAAATGATTCCTGCGGGAAATACTTAGTAGCGAAACGCAAGCTACATGTTATCATCGCCCCCTGAAATTCAGCGTGCCCGCATGCAGTCACCCAGCCAGCACGCCGCCGTTGCAAGCGCATTCCTCCACCAGATCTCCTCCCCGCGTGTCATGTCATGACCAGGAATGGCCGAGCTGATTACCCTTAGCCAGACTCAATAACCGATATGCCTACAATCTCGTTCTCCCCCCGCCACTGGAGTGTCGGCGGCAAGATCACCATTTTCACGTTCGCGCTCGTCAGCCTGATCCTCGCCAGCCTGACGGCAATGATCAGCATCACCACCAGCCGCGTGCTGGAACAGCGTGCCGAAGCGGCCGTCACCAGTGAACTCAACAGCGTCATGACGACGACGGAAGTGTTCCATACGGCCATGGTCAACGAGGCAGGCAGCTTCGCGCGCCTGTTCGCGGCCGAATTTCCCGGTCCATTCACGGTCGACCATGGCAGCATGGTGGCCGTCGCCGGCAAGGCCACGCCCGCCCTGGCCAACGGCGGCAAGGTCCTGAACCTGGACACGGCCCTGGTCGACCGCTACACGGCGCAAACGGGCGTGATCGCCACCATCTTTGCCGCCGACGGCGATGAATTCATCCGCATCAGCACCTCGCTGAAAAAACAGGATGGCACGCGCGCCATCGGCACCCAGCTCGACCACAGCCACCCCAGCTATGCGCCGCTGCGCGCCGGCCAGCGCTTCATCGGCATGGCAACCTTGTTTGGCAAGCAATACATCACGCAGTACGACCCCGTGCGCGACGCGGGCGGCAAGGTGGTGGGCGTTCTGTTCATTGGCCTCGACATCAGCAAGAATTTGGCCATGCTGAAAGAGAAGATTCGCCAGGTCAAGATCGGCCAGACGGGCTACATCTACATTGTCGACACGGCGCCGGGCGCCAACTACGGCCATCTGGTGCTGCACCCGAACAGCGAAGGCAAGAGCGCGCTCGACTTCAAGGCCAGCGACGGCCGCCTGTTCATCCAGGACATGCTGGCGCAAAAGAACGGCGCCATGCGCTATACGTGGACGGCACCGGGCGAAACGGCTGCCAGCGCGCGCGAAAAGCAGCTGTATTACCGCCAGTTCAAGGATTGGCAATGGATCATCGCCGGCGGCACGTTTACAGATGAAATCACGGCGGAGGCGCGCCAGCTGCGCAACCAGCTGGCCATCGCCGGCTTCGTCTCCCTGCTCGTCTTCGCCCTGCTGCTGTACTGGCTGGTGCGCACCCTCGTGTCGCGCCCGCTGGCCGGCGCCGAGGCCGCCGCCGAGCAGATCGCTGCAGGCGACCTGACCGTGCACCTCGACACGACCAGCCTGGATGAAATCGGCCGCCTGCTGCGCGCCATGAACCGCATCAGCGACAACCTGTCGCAAGTGGTCAGCAATGTGCGCGGCAGCGCCGGGCAGATCGCCACGGCCTCGGGCGAAATCGCCAGCGGCAACCTGGATCTGTCGAGCCGCACGGAGCAGCAGGCCAGCTCGCTGGAAGAAACGGCCGCCTCGATGGAAGAACTCAGCTCCACCGTGCGCCAGAACGTCGAGCACGCCCAGCAGGCGAGCCGCCTTGCGCACGAATCATCCGGCCTGGCAGCCAAGGGCGGCGCGGCTGTGACGCAGGTGGCCAGCACCATGGACGCCATCCGCAGTTCGTCGGGCAAGATCGCCGACATCATCGGCGTCATCGACGGCATCGCCTTCCAGACCAACATCCTGGCCTTGAACGCGGCCGTGGAAGCGGCCCGCGCCGGCGAGCAGGGACGCGGCTTTGCCGTCGTTGCCACGGAAGTGCGCACCCTGGCGCAGCGCTCGACGGCAGCGGCGAAAGACATCAAGGACCTGATCCAGGCGTCCGCCAGCACGGTGGACCTGGGCCACGCGCAAGTGAGCCAGGCCAGCGCCACCATGGATACGGTGGTGGCCAGCGTGCAGCAGGTGAGCGGCATCATGGCCGAGATCGCGCAAGCGAGCGAAGAGCAGCGCAGCGGCATCGAGCAAGTCAACCAGGCCATCGCCCAGATGGACCAGGTGACCCAGCAGAATGCGGCCCTGGTGGAAGAAGCGGCCGCGGCCGCCGACGCCCTGCAGGAGCAGGCGCATGAACTGACGCAGGTGGTGGGCGTGTTCAAGCTCTAAGTGGTGACGGGTGCTAAGATGGGGAAGAATCCACCTCTCCAGGAGAGACCATGCACGACGACTATGTTTTGATTGCCCGGCTGATGATCCCCACGGACGCGCACGTGATCCGTGGCTGCCTTGCCGCCGCCGGCATCGACGTGCTGCTGACTGACGACCAGCACATGCAGGCCGACATGCTGCTGGCGGCCGCCATCGGCGGCGCCCGCGTGATGGTGCGCGAACACGATGTGGCGCGCGCCAACGAGATCCTGGCCGCCTTCGAGCGGGGCGACCTGGCGCTGTCGGACGATGCCGACGTGGGCGTGCCGGTCGTGGAGTAAATCAGGAGTAGAAACAGCGCCCGCACGCCTGGCGGTACGCTTCGTTGCCGCCGATACTGATCTGCTCGCCTTCCTTGATGCGGCGGCCCTGTTCATCCACGCGGATGTTCATCGTGGCCTTCTTGCCGCACGTACAAATATTCTTCAACTCTTCGATATCATCGGCCAGCGCCAGCAGATAGGCCGAGCCGGGGAACGGTTCGCCCTTGAAATCCGTGCGCAAGCCGTAGCAGATGACGGGCACGCCCTTCACCTGCGCCAGCTGGTGCAGCTGCTGCACCTGGGCCGTGCTGAGAAACTGCGCCTCGTCCACCAGCAGGCAGGCCACTTGGGGAATCTCATCGAGAAAATTCGTGTCGGCATGGAAGATGTCGACCTGGCGCTGCGGACCCAGGCGCGAAGTGACGCGGCCCACGCCGTAGCGGCTGTCGATGGCGGCCGTGTACAGGCGCACCTGCTGGCCCTGCTCTTCATAGTTGTGCGCGACCTGCAACAAGGCCGTCGACTTGCCCGCGTTCATCGCGGAATACCGGAAATAAAGTTTTGCCACTGCCGCCTGCCCTGTTTGTCTGGTTTTTCAGGATACTCTTCAGCACCTTTTCGAGGCGTGATTATAAATCGCAATGGCAGGCTTGCGGCAGCTTAATACATGCGCCATTGCCGAGGCAAAACGGGGGAAAACAGCGCATACTGGGACGATGCACACTTCCAGCCATATGCAAAAGCCGCATATGCAAGCATTAAAACATTCGTTCGCAGGCCATGTCCTCAAGCCTACACTCCGCCCTTTTGCACGGAAAGCGGCTCGGGACACAATCCGGAGCGGCTGTTTCGCTGACAGGAGCCACCATGAATGACCGAATGCCAACCCCACCCTCGCCGCCGGCGCTATACAAGCTGATCGGCAATACCCCACTGGTCGAAGTGACCAGGCTCGACACGGGCCTGTGCCAGCTGTTCCTGAAACTGGAATCGCAGAATCCGGGCGGTTCCATCAAGGACCGCATCGGCCTGTCCATCATCGAAGCGGCCGAAGCCGATGGCCGCCTGCAGCCGGGCGGCACCATCATCGAGGCGACGGCCGGCAATACCGGCATCGGCCTGGCGCTGGTGGGCCGCATCAAGGGCTACCATGTGATTCTCGTCGTGCCCGACAAGATGTCGACGGAAAAAGTGCTGCACCTGAAAGCCCTGGGCGCCGACGTGCGCACCACGCGCTCGGACGTGGGCAAGGGCCATCCCGAGTATTACCAGGATTACGCGGCGCGCCTGGCGCGCGAACTGCCGGGCGCCTTCTTCGCCGACCAGTTCAACAATCCCGCCAACCCGCTTGCCCACGAAACGACGACGGCCCCTGAAATCTGGGAGCAGAGCGGCCATGACGTCGACGCCATCGTCGTCGGCGTCGGTTCGTCCGGCACCCTGACGGGCCTGACGCGCTACTTCCGCAAGGCCCAGCCGAAACTGGAATTCGTGCTGGCCGACCCGCAAGGCTCCATCCTCACCGCATACATCGAGTCCGGCAAAGTGTCGGATACAAGCGGCTCCTGGGCCGTGGAAGGCATCGGCGAAGACTTCATTCCCTCGATCGCCGACATGGACAGCGTCACCCGTGCCTACAGCATCAGCGACCAGGAAAGTTTTGATTCCGCGCGCGCCCTCTTGCGCGCGGAAGGCATCCTGGGCGGCTCGTCCACCGGCACCCTGCTGGCCGCCGCCCTCAAATACTGCCGCGAACAGACGACACCCAAGCGCGTCGTCACCTTCGTCTGCGACACGGGCACGCGCTACCTGTCGAAAGTCTACAACGATGGCTGGATGCGCGACCAGGGCCTGTTGCAGCGCGCCGTGTCGGGCGACTTGCGCGACTTGATCGGACGCCGCTACGACGAGGGCGACGTGGTCAGCGTGGCGCCAGGCGACACCCTGCTCACGGCCTTCAACCGCATGCGTGCCAGCGACCTGGCGCAACTGCCCGTCATCGATGGCGGAAAACTGGTCGGCATCCTCGACGAATCGGACCTGCTGCTGCATGTCTCCAGCGACGCCGCGCATTTCGCCGGCCTGGTGGGCGCCACCATGACGACGCAACTGGAAACCCTGGCGCCGTCCAGCGGCCTGCCCGCCCTGCGCGCCACCCTGGACCGGGGCCTGACCGCCGTCGTCGCCGACGCTGACGCCTTTTATGGCCTGATCACCCGATTCGACCTTCTCAACCACTTACGCAGGACACTATCTTGAGCCAGGAAACCACCCGCAAGAACCACCTCGCCACGCGCGTCATCCACGCCGGCCAGTCGCCCGACCCGTCGACGGGCGCCATCATGCCGCCCATTTACGCCACCTCCACCTTCGTGCAGGACAGTCCCGGCGTGCACAAGGGCCTCGACTATGGCCGCTCGCACAACCCCACGCGCTGGGCGCTCGAGCGCTGCGTGGCCGACCTGGAAGGCGGCAGCGCGGCCTTTGCCTTCGCCTCCGGCCTGGCCGCCATTTCGTCCGTGCTGGAACTGCTGGACGCGGGCAGCCATATCGTCGCTGGCGACGATATGTACGGCGGCACCTACCGTCTGTTCGAGCGCGTGCGCCGCCGCTCGGCCGGCCACCAGTTCACCTACGTGGATCTGACCAATCCCGAGAACCTGCTGGCCGCGCTGCGCCCGGAAACGAAGATGGTGTGGGTCGAAACGCCGACGAATCCCATGCTCAAGCTGGCCGACTTGCGGGCCATCGCCGACATCTGCCGCGCACGGGGCATCATCGCCGTGGCCGACAACACCTTCGCCAGCCCGCTGGTGCAGCGCCCGCTGGAGCATGGCTTCGATATCGTCGTGCACTCGACCACCAAGTATCTGAACGGCCACTCGGACATCATCGGAGGCATTGCCATCGTCGGCGCGGAAGCACGCCAGGCGGAATGGCGCGAGCAGCTGGGCTTTTTGCAAAACTCGGTGGGCGCGATCGCCGGTCCGTTCGACAGCTTCCTGGCGCTGCGCGGCGTGAAAACCCTGGCCATCCGCATGCAGCGCCACTGCCAGAGCGCCCTGGCGCTGGCGCAGTGGCTGGAGCAGCAAAAGGAAGTGAAGAAAGTGTTTTATCCGGGACTGGCATCGCACCCGCAGCACGCGCTGGCGCAGCGCCAGATGGACGGTTTCGGCGGCATCATCTCGATCGACCTGGACACGGATCTGGCCGGTGCGCGCCGTTTCCTGGAGCGCTGCGAAGTATTCGCCCTGGCCGAAAGCCTGGGCGGCGTGGAAAGCCTGATCGAGCATCCGGCCCTGATGACGCACGCCAGCATCCCGCCGGAACAGCGGGCAAAACTGGGCATCGGCGATGGCTTGATCCGCCTGTCGGTGGGGATCGAGGATATCGAGGATCTGCGCCACGATTTGCGCACGGCGCTGGACGCGATTTGAAGAGGTGATTGTCGGATTACGCTGCGCTAATCCGACCTGCGGCATGCCGGAGGGTACGGCCCCGGCTTTTGCTGGGGGGTGCCCTCAGTCCCCCGGCCGGTACCTGCGTTCCAGGTGCTTGCTCACATCCTCGGGATAAAACAGCACCTCCTTGAACGCGCCGCGCGCATACATGGCCGCCTGGTCGTTGAAATGCGGCGATGTCGGGTCGCCGCTCTGGCCACCGGCAAGAATACTTTTTGCCTTGATGCGCGGACCGAACTCCACGGCCGCGACAAAGCTGTTGCCACGTTCGCCGTATATCCTGCGCGTGGTGCTCTTGCTGCTCTGGCCATACGCGGCCAGCGCACCCCAGTTCCCCGACGCATACGGCACGGGCAAGCTGGGCTTGGCGTCGTCGAACAGCTGCACCACGTCGCCCGTCAGGCGCTGGAAGCGGTTGATCTCGCCCCATGGGGTTTGCCAGTTGCCGAAGTCGCGCTGCAGTTTATCCGCCGCCGTCGCCAGCGCGGCCAGGCGCTGGTCCGCGCTGACCTTGTCGGTGGCCATGAAGTCGACCACCGGCACGCCCAGTTCCCGCGCCGGTTTGCCTGTCAGCTCGGCCAGTTCCTGGCCCCAGAAAACAGCCAGCGTGGTAGCGGTGGAATCGAGCGCATAGCGCAAGTCCCACGCCCGCAGCAACGCGATTTTCTCGGCCAGCGCCCGCTTTTGCGGCGTGGCCGCCGGCAGCGCATCGTACGCCGCGAACAGCGGCGGCAGCAAGGATTCAAACGCCGTCAGCTCGCTGTCATACGAGGCGGCGATCAGGCTGTCGAGCGTGAATCCTGTCCTGTTCTGGAAGACTTTCACCGCATGCAGGCCGCGCGCGTTTTCGCCATACACGGACATGTAGGCGGGATAATCCTGCTCGCGCGGGCTGTTGGCGCCGGCCGCCGAATACGGCCAGTTATTCGTATTCTGGATCCAGCCATTCTTCGGATTGAACAAGGTGATGGTTTGCGCCACCGTGTGCAGCCCTTGCCACTCGGTGGCGGGGTCGCTGCCGTCGACGGGCTGCTTCCAGTTGAAGCGCGGGTCGCGCACGGGGATGAAATTACCGTGAAAATAAGCGATATTGCCATCCGCATCCGCGTACACCGTATTGTTCGACGAATTCGTGCGCAGCTCCATGGTCTTGTAAAAGGCCGCGTAATCGCGCGCCTTGGTGCGCGTGTACGATTGCGTCAGTGCCTTCAACGGTTCGTTCATCAGGCGCACGGCCACCCACTTTCCATCCTGCGCGCGCACGATGGGGCCGTGATGGCTGTAGTAGACGGTGACGGTTTTCTGGCCCATAGCGCCGTTCGCCAGCTTGTAGGGCAAGGCGATGGGCACGGCCTTCAGGGGACGCAGGGCGCCGTCATAGCGGTAGAACCAGGCGCCATCGTGTTCCACGATGCTTTCCAGGTATTCGTCGATGACGTCGCCGCCGCCCGAGGTATGCATCCAGCCGAGGCGCTCATTGAAGCCCTGGTAGACAAAGAACTGGCCCCACGTAACGGCGCCATACGCGTTCAGGCCTTCGCCGCTCGTCATGTGCACTTCGGGGCGGAAGTAGAACGAGGTATGCGGATTGATCATCAGCAGCGCGTGGCCATTTTTCGTGATGGCGGGCGCGATGGCAAAGCCGTTCGAGCCGCTCGGCTCGGGATCCAGTCCCGACGCCAATCCCGCCTCCAGGCTGGCCAGCGCCACCTTGGCAGGCTTGATCTGCTGGCCATAGAACGCTTCGAGCTGCGCCAGGTTGACCGACTCGATATCGCCGCCGATGCTGCCCTCGCTGAAGCTCAAGGCCATCCACGGCTCGAAATGCGTGATCAACTTGGGTTTGACTTGCGGGTGCGTGGCCAGGTAAAAGTTCAGGCCATCGGCAAAGGCATCCATCAGCTTTTGCAGCCATGGCGGGCTGGCGCGGTACTGCGCCTGCAGGTCGGCCGGATCAATGAAGAGCTTCATGCGCAGGTCGCGGTACAGCTCCCCCTCGCCCTCCACTTCCGCCAGCCGTCCCATGGCGTTGATGTAATTGCGTTCCACGCGCGGGAAATCGTCTTCCGCCTGCGCGTACATCAGGCCAAAAACGGCGTCCGCATCGCTGTTGCCCGTCACGTGGGGCACGCCCCAGGTATCGCGGGCGATGCTGACATTGGCGGCCTGCGCCCGCCAGCGGGCCAGGTCGACGGCAGACGCCGAGGCGGAAACGGCGGGCGTTGCCAGCGCGGGCGTGCTGGCAACGATGCCGCAGGCGATGGCGGCGAACAGGGTACGGCTGTGCAGCATGCACTACTCCAGAATCAGGTCAACAGTCAGGAAGCGTCGATCAGCGTGGCGATACGCTGGTTGAGTTCCACGTTTTCCGCCTGCAGCTGCGCCACCTTCTGTTTCAGGCTGGCGATCTCGCCGCGCAGGCGTTCCGTCTCGGATGGCGCCTGGGCCGCATTCTCGGCCCACGGCTCGTTGCCCGTTTCCGGCGTATCCTGCGGCACGTGGGGCGTCTTCGGCTCGCGCGGCGTGCGCGTGGCGGCGCGCTGTTCGCGGATTTCCTTGGCTGCCTGGCGCAGCAGCTTCTTGCCGCCGGCGACAGCCGCCACCTGCTCTTCCGGCGGCAAGGACGCCACGGTGGCCGCCGCATTGATGGAAATCGTGCCCGAGCGGACGGCTTCCACCAGTTCCGGCGATGCCGCTTTCTGGATCTTCTCGATCTGGCTGATCTGGTTGCTGCTCAGGCGCGCCGCCTTGGCCACTTCTTCGCGCGTGCTCATGGGGGGCTTCGGCGCGTTCTCGCCTTCGGGCGCATCGGCGGCACTGACAGGTGCCGGGCTGCGCGAGGCGACGATTTCCTTCTTGCGCAAGGCCAGCACGCCGCGCTGGAAGTCCGACACGCTGCGGCGCGCCAGATGATTGTCGATCATCCACAGCATGACGTCGTCGAGCGAGCTAAAGCTGGTGTTCTGGATGGTCTTGAATTCGATGCCGTGCTGGCGGCAGATGGCGTAGCGGTTGTGCCCGTCGATCAGCACGTCGTTCCACAGCACCAGCGCGTCGCGGCAGCCCTCGGCCAGCAGGCTGCGCTCGAGCGCCGCGTACTCGCTGGCGGTGAGCGGGTCGATGTACGACTGCAGCACCTGATTGATAGTGATATTCATGGTTGTCCTCAATATTGCGGCGCGATGGTCCGCGCCGGCACGAATGCTACACCATCTGCCCGCCATGGCCGGGTAAAATCACGGCGGCACAGCCCACTCCCACTCCGAGACCATGAAAAGAAAGTACGCCACCGCCATCATCTTCGCCGTTGCCGCCATCGGCTTTACCTGGGTCAGCCCGTATATCGCCATGTACCGCATCAGCATCGCGGCCAAGTCGGTGCGCCTGGAAAACCTGGCGCAGCATGCCAACCTGCCCGCCGTGCGCGCCAGCGTGACGCGCCAGCTGCTGGCAGCCGGTGAAGCAGGCAACGCGGAAGAACTCAAGGAGACGCTCGACACCATCCTCTCGCCGCCCGGCATCACGGTGCTGATCCTGCATGGCAAGCAAGGCGCGGACGGCCAGCGCCACGATTTCGGCATGGCTTACCGCTCATGGAACGAGGTGGTGCTGCGGCGCAAGGGAGCCGGCCCGGCCGCCAGCCAGTTCGTGCTGCGACGCCATGGCATCTGGGACTGGCAGCTGACGGAAATCATCCTGCCACCGGAACTGCTGTAAGGAAAATTGATCTAAAACAACATTTATGCCATCTTGGCTAAACCGCTATATTGATTTTTGGAAATATTATGTAGAATGCCAACACTTCAGGCGCAGCGGGTCGCCAGGTATCCAAGAGATTGCACGATGAAAAAAATGATGCTTCTCGCCGTAGTGGCACTGGTCGCCTTGGCCGGGCTCTTCTATGGCAGCCCGTATTTCACCATGAACAAGATCCGCACGGCCACCATGGACGAGGATACGCAAGCGCTGGCGCCGCATATCGACCAGGCCCAGCTGCGTGCCAGCCTGGGCAGCCAGTTGCAAACGCTATTTTCCGCGCCGGAAGTGGCCGAGGACATCAGCCCGGACGTCATCGCGCCCCTGCTCGACACCATGCTGATGCCTGAAGGCATCGTCGCCTTGATGAAACTCAACGACCGCTACGAAAAACCCATTGCCAAGGTCAGCGACATCAGCGGCCGCAAGCGCAACACCAAGCCCGAATACAAGCTCCACTACACCTCCTGGGACAGCGTTGTCGTCCAGCGCGCCCATAGCAAGAGCCATATCGGCGAACTGACCCTGACCCGCGATGGCGTATGGGGCTGGAAGCTGACCTCGGTGGCCTTGCCCAGGAATCTGCTGGCCGACGCCTGAAACGCCTGCGCGCTGCTATCATCTGCCCATCCCCATTCCTACGGAGGCAGCATGTCTGACCTGGTACACCACGCACTGGCCCATGCGGGCAAACCGGCCACCACGCCCTGGGTCGTCACCCTCGTCAGCGGCGAGAAGCTGACAGGGCCCATCACCGTGCTGGCCGACGGCTGCTACGCCATCGGCCTGGGGCAAATCAAGTACTTTGCCAGCGACAAGGTGGCCAGCCTGAATGTCTCGGGCGCGGGTGCGTTTCCTATCTGATGGATCGCACAGCTGACGGCGTGCAGGACAGCACGGCGCTGGCGGCGCATTTGCAGGCGCTGGAAGCGGCCCTGCAAAGTCAGGCCGTGCGCGCCGACAGCGCCAGGCTGGGGGCGCTGCTGGCTGACGAGTTCTTCGAATTCGGCAGTTCCGGCAATGTCTGGACGCGCGCGGCCACCCTGGCCGACCTGCCCGATGACGTATTTTGCCCGCGCGGCATCGAGGACTTCCAGGCGCAACTGCTGGCCGAGGATGTCGCCTTGGTCACTTACCGTTCGCAGCGGCTTGCCGTGGGCGCCCTGCCCGCCGGCGCCAGCCTGCGCAGTTCGCTATGGAAACGGCGCGACGGCCGCTGGCAAATGGCGTTTCACCAGGGCACGCCTATTGTCGGCTGAGGCTGCGCCCGCTCAGGCAGCCTGGCGCTCGGTGCCCTGCTGCGTCAGTGCCGGCAGGCGCGCCAGCGCATCTTGTAGGGCAGCAAAACACTCGGCATCGATGGCCGTGCCCACCGTTTCGGCCATGATCTCGAGCGCCTTGGGGATCGGGATCGGCCCACGGTAAGGGCGGTCAGCCGTGATGGCGTCGAAAATATCGGCCGTGGTGATGATGCGCGTTTCCAGGCTGATATCGTCCGCCGTCAAGCCGCGCGGATAGCCCTTGCCGTCGAGCCGTTCGTGGTGCGCGGCCGCGACGATCGCCAGTTCCGCAAACGCATCGATGCGCGACAAGATCGTTTCCGTGTAGCGCGCATGCTGCTGCACCGCCAGCCATTCTTCCGCATCGAGCTTGCCTGCCTTGTCCAGCACGCTATTGCTGACCCCGAGTTTTCCCACGTCATGCAGCAAGGCGCCCCGCTTGAGCCAGCGGCGCCGTTCCGGCGTCACGCCCATGGACTCGGCGATCATGTCCGTGTACAGCGCCACGCGCTCGCTGTGGCCGCTGGTGTACGGGCTTTTCGAGTCGACCACCTGGCCGAACGCGGCGGCGATATCGTCAAGATAATCCTCGTCCACCGGCACGCAACGGCTTGCCGGCTCCAGCGCCGCCACGGCCGCGCCGATGTCCTGCGCGCGCAGCATGGACCAGAAGGCGCCCGACTGCGCCACCCGCTCGAAGGCCTGCACCAGCTGCGGATCGAACCAGGTGCCGCTGCGCTGGCGCACTTCGGCCTGCGCGGCGCGCGCGCCATCGGCCGTATGGAACACGTCGATCACCTGCGTCAGCAAGGCGATGCGCGAAAACAGGGGAATTGCCTGGCCGGCCAGCTTTTCCGGCTTGCCCTGCCCGTTGTGGTGTTCGTCGAGGCTGTAGATGCCTTGCGCCACCGCTTCCGGGAAGCGCAGCAGGCGAGCGATGTCGGCGCCGCGCTGGCAGCGCGTGGCGATCAGCTCCTGCGCGATGTGCGGACCGTCGCGCAAGATCGTCATCACGGCGCGGAAGCGCTCGGCCAGGCCCGCCTTCAGGCCCGTGTGCTTGAGCACGAATTTGAGCACCTGCGGCAAACTGTCGCCCACCGTCTTGAAACCTTGCTTGAACGCCAGGTCGTCCGTCAGGTACAGCTCGCAGATGCGCGCCGCATTGCTGCTGCAGCCCAGGTCCTTGAGCAGCAAGGTGTAATACAGCTTCCACAAGTCGTCCTCCGGCATGCCCAGCTCGCGCCCCACATGCATGCCAATCCAGCAGCAGCGGATGCAGTGGCCTTCCGGCTGGCCTTCGGTGATGTCGAGCGCCTGGCTCAGGGCGGCGATCAGCTCGGATAACTTGATGCCGTCAACGGCTGGCACGTCTGTAGATAATATTGACATGATAGAAATATACATTTCCCATTTGGAATAATTTATATTCTACGCGAACTGGACGTTGGCATATGCCTCAAGGCAATAATTCAACGGCGGCGGGGCCGCGCATCATGCGCTGACGCATGCACAGCGGCACAGTCGTGTGGTGCTGCAACAACATCGCGGTAGCGCAAAAAAACACGGCAGCTGTTGTATTTTCAGCAGGACGCGGCAGCGTTACTTGCCCCTGGCGCTCTCCCGTTTGCGCTGCTACAGGGAAAGGCGGCAGCGTCGGCGTACTCGCTCGCGCGATCGCAAGCCTGCCGGCACTCCACTATGCGCCTGCACGATATTGACGACAAATACGATTTTACTAGCTGATTCAGAGGAAATTGATATGAATTGACGACACACAGAAATGGCATGAATGGCAAAAAATGTCGTGCTAGCATGATTTTTCGCCTGGCCGAAAACAGCCGCCAGTACCTGCCGTAGCACCCATACCAAGGAGCCGTTTCATGATGACACCGCATGCCAGCACAGTACGCCGCACCCTGATCGCCCTGGCCGTTACGGCCGCATTCCCCTTGCAGGCGCTGGCGCAGACGCAGGAAAGCGCTGCTGCAACGGCCGCCGAAGCCCCGCCGGCATCCGCCGCGCAAGCGGGCCCCGGCCAGCTGGAAACCGTCATCGTCACGGCGCAGCGGCGCGCGGAAAACATCAAGGACGTGCCCATGTCGATCGCCACCCTGAAGGGTGACAAGCTCGAAACCCTGACGGCCGGCGGCGCCGACATCCGCTTTCTCAATAGCCGCTCGCCCAGCGTTTCCGTCGAATCGGACTATGGCCGCACTTTCCCGCGCTTCTATATTCGCGGCTTGGGCAATACCGACTTCGACTTGAATGCCTCGCAGCCGGTGGGCCTGGTGATGGACGACGTGGTGCAGGAAAACGCCATGCTGAAAGGTTTTCCCGTGTTTGACGTGGACCAGGTGGAAGTGCTGCGCGGCCCGCAAGGCACCCTGTTCGGCCGCAACTCGCCGGCCGGCGTGATCAAGTTCGATTCGGCCAAGCCCGTGTTCAGGACGGAAGGCTACCTGAGCGGAGGTTTCGGCAAGGATGGCGTGAAAAACCTGGAAGGCGCTTTCAACGTGCCCGTCAGCGATACGCTGGCCCTGCGCTTTTCCGGCCAGACGCAACGCCGCGACGACCGCGTGCACAATCCACGCGCCACCGGCACGCGCGACTTCGAAGGCTATGAAGACAGCGCCGCCCGCCTGCAGGTGCTGGTCAAGCCCACGCGCGACCTGACCGCCCTGTTCAACGTGCACGCGCGCAACCTCGATGGCACGGCCACCCTCTTCCGCGCCAACATCCTCAAGCAGGGCACGAACGACCTGGTCGACGGCTTTGATTACGATAACTACCCGACGGACGGCATCAATCGCCAGCACCTGAAAACCAAGGGCGGCAGCATGCGCCTGAAATGGGACTTGCCCGGCGTGACCCTGCACTCGATCACCGGCTACGAAAAACTCGATTTCTACAGCCGCGCCGACGTCGATGGCGGCTATGGCGCCGTGTATGCGCCGCCGATGGGCCCGGGCTTCATCCCCTTCGTCGTGGAAACAGCTGACGTGATTCCCAACCATAAACAGATTTCGCAGGAATTCCGCGCCGAATCGAGCGCTAAGGGCCCGCTGCAATGGATAGGCGGCCTGTTCTATTTCAAGGAAGACATCCAGATCGACAGCATCAGCTTCGACAGCCTGGCGCCGGGCAACCCGCAAAGCCCGAACTATGCGACGCAAAACCAGAGTTCAAAATCGTACGCGGCCTTCGGCTCGCTGAACTACACGGTGTCGGATGCCCTGAAACTGCGCGCCGGCCTGCGCTACACAACGGACAAGAAGGATTTCTCGGCCAAGCGCGTGGAGGCGACCACGGCCGGCCCGTTCAAGCTGAACGATACGTCGCACAACGTCAGCTGGGACTTGAGCGGCACCTATGTGCTGACGCCGCAGACCAACGCCTACGCGCGCATCGCCACCGGCTACCGCGCGCCGTCGATGCAGGGCCGCCTGAACGGCCTGGCCGACCGCCCTTCCTTTGCCGGCGCCGAAAAAGTGCTGTCCGTCGAAGCGGGCATCAAGCAAGACCTGTTCGACAAGCGCGCCCGCCTCAGCCTGGCCGTGTTCCAGTACCGGGTAAAAGACAAGCAATTGACGGCCGGCAGCGGCGCCGTCAACATGAACCAGTTGATCAACGCCGACAAGGCCGTGGGCCAGGGCGTGGAACTGGACTTCCAGGCCAACCTCAGCGACTCGCTCAGCATGACCCTGGGCGGCAGCTACAACCATACGGAAATCAAGGACAAGAGCCTGTTCGTGCAAAGCTGCGGCAATGCGCAGAACAAGCCGGCCAGCGGCTGCACCGTCACCGACCCGCTGGGCCCTTTCAAAGGCACGGCCTACATCGACGGCAACCCGCTGCCGCGCGCGCCGGAATGGCAAGGCAACTTCACCCTGAAGTACAGCATCCCCGTGGCCAACGGCGAATTCTTCGCCTACACGGACTGGTCCTACCGCACCAGCTACAATTTCTTCCTGTACCAAGCGAAGGAATACAAGGCCAAGGAATTGCTGGAAGGCGGCCTGCGCGTTGGCTACAAATGGGACAAATACGAAATCGCCGCCTACGGCCGCAACATCACCAACCAGATCCAGTCGCTGGGCGCAATTGATTTCGACAACCTGACCGGCATCGTCAACGAGCCGCGCACGTATGGGGTGCAGTTCAAGGCGACGTTCTGACACGTTCCCGCAGTCCTGAGCGGTACGCCGCGAGTCGCCCATCGAAGGCAGTGTTTGCACTGCGTCGCATGGGCAACTCGCGGCGCAGCCGCTTGCCTGTGCGCATCCCCCATGCGCCTGCCTGCACAGGCATTTCCGGACGCGTTCAGCACAAGCCAAACAACGGCTTGCTATTCAGACTGCCCGCCCATACCCAGGAAAGCGGAAATATCCAGCACATTCGCAGCGATCACGATCGGGCTGCCTGCCTGCGTATGCGTCTCCAGCTTCAGGCGGCCATGGCTGTCAAACGTCGCCGTGGTGCTGACGCCAGCACCCGCCGGCTGAAAGAATGGCCAGGTTCCGCGGGCAACATTGAAGGCGATGCGCAGCTGGTCCTGCCAATTGAAATGCGCATCGCACTCGACGACACAATGCATGGCATCGACGATCGTCAGGTTGGCCACGGCGCGCCGTAGTGCGCCGAACGGACCAAACATATCGCCCCAGCCCGGCGTTCCGCCCTCGGTCCATGGCGGCGACGCCGTGTTCGCATAGGCATTTTGCAGCAGCGCAGAGTCATACCAGGCGCCTGCGGGCGACGTCCATTGCAGGTGCGCGCCGAAATCCGCTTGCACGGTGACGTTGGAACGGGAAAAAAGCTGGCTGATACGCGAACGGGGATCATTGCCACGCCACAGGCCGAACAGATAGTCGTCGCTGTCGCGCGACCAGGCGGGCATCGACGGCGGTGGCGCGCTGCCGTCAAAATCGATCTGCGCAGCGGGCGCATAGGCCAGCAGCTGACGCACTTCGTCGATGCCTTCCATGTAGTCGACGGGCAGTGGATGGCTCCCCTGGTAGGGTTCCAGCGCCTGCTTTGCGGTATTACACATGGCCATCACCGTCAAGTCGGCCACGCCCTTCGCGGCAACGGCGCCGGCGCCGTTGCGGATGGCCCACATATGGAACAACGCCGGCAATTGCTGCGGCGTCGGCGGCGGCGTCAAGCCGTTCACATAGGCGTTCCAGGCAGTGTAATTGGCCTGGCCGATATCGCTGGCGAACTGCGATGTGGGAAAATTGAACTGGCCGACAATGCTGGCGTATTCATCAAAAAAAGGCTCCGCGCGCCGCAACACCGAATTGAACGTCTCGGTATGCGGCGGAACGGTATTGAGGCAAGCCCATAGCTGGGTGTCACTTGCCACCGGGTGCGCAGGCTGGGCAAGCTGAAACTGCGGCGCATTTTGCCGCAGGCACACGGCGGCCCGCTGGTACCAGCGTCCCTGAAGCTGGCACATCGGAGACTGTGGCAATGGTAAATTCGAAGTAGTCATGGCACGGCTTCCAGCAAAGAAGAGGACTGCCCGCAGCGGCCAGACGCGGCCGCGGGCATCCAGGCACCCGGCAATCTCCTTGCGGGGAATACCGGGTGAAACGTGGATCAAGCCTTGAGCAGGCGGGCCAGATGCTGCTTGTACGCTTGCGCGCCTTCCTGTCCGACAAAGACGGCGGCAGGTTCGACAATGACGCCGAGCACGATCGGCACATTCGGCAGGCTGGTGATGGTCACCGTCATGTTGCCCTGGTTGTTGAAGGTGACATCGGTGCTGGAACCCGAGGACGAGTTGGTATTGTAGAAAGGCCACATGCCCGCACCGGAGTTGTTGTTGATCGCCGTCTGGTCATCCTTGCTGAAACTGGCGGCGGAGGTCACGAGCACCTTCATGCCGGAAGCAATGACCAGGTTGGCGGCGAAGCGCTGCATGTTGCCGTTCTGGCCGAAGGTATTGTTCCAATTAATGGGCTTGGAACTATCCCACGGTGCGCCGTCCTTGTTCGAGAAGGCCAGGCTCATGGCCGACGAGTTGTACCAGTCGCCCGGCACGGCGCTAAATTGCATCACATGGTCAAAGCTGGCATCGACGGTGACGCCGCTCGCGGCGAAGGTCGCACTTTGCGACGAGGAACTGCTGCTGCCGCCCCACAAACCGAAGAAGCCGCTGTTCGAACTTTTGCTCCAGCTGTTGGAAACATCCGAATTCATCGTCGAGCTGTTCAGCAGGAATTTGCGCGTAGGCGCCACGCTCAACTGCTGCGTCATGTCGGCAAAACCGACGTCCCAGGTCGGCGTATTTGCGCCGTTAGGCTTGTAGAGCATCAGCGCCATCTGCGCGCTGCTGATCGGATCGAGCAGCAGCTGCGCCAGATCGGAGGCGCCCACATTGGCCACGCTGGAATAGCCATTGCGCATGGCCCAGCTGCGGAAGATGACGGGAAATTGCGACAGCGGCGTTGTAATCGGCAACACGGCCGTGTAGGCGTTCCAGGCCGTATTGCACTTGGGTCCGATGTCCTGCTCAAAGCTGTTGGGTGCCCCCTGCAGGGCTGAAAACAGGCCACTGTAGTCGGAAGTGAACTGGTTGCCGCCGCTGGCGATATAGTTTTGAGTCAAGGAATATGGCGGAATATTATTGAAGTAATTCCACAGCATCTGATCGGCTTTCGCACCGTCAACCAGCGGCGGCGATGGCTGCACCATTTGAAACGGGATGCCAGGGGCAAAACCCAGGCCTTGGCTGAAAGCGTTATAAAAACCATTCTGCAAGTCGAGATACGTACTCATGTTCGATTTCTCCATAAAATGTTTAGAAAGAATCTGCACAAACCAGTTCGTCATCTTGTCGAATTACATGCTAAGGAATTGCTGCTCATCCCCCTGTCAGCCCCCATGCATTGGCCGTTGGCGCTCCTGTCTGCGGCGTAGGGGCGAACGAAGGCACCGTACGAGTAACTGTTCGGAAAAAACGTTGTTCAAGGGTTGGAAAAGCCGTGACTCCGCAATTCTAATAACACTTAAAATTGAAAGCCGTGCTTGGCTGTTTGGCTAACACGCAACTCAATATAGCACCTGAGTTTTTGTGCATACACACGCTTTGTCACGCAGCGAACATTTAATATTGATGTAAATCAACATCGCCGGTAGGGCAATTTTTCGCTGCCGACATGGAAATATTTCGGCGGCAGATCGCATCCAAATCGATACGTTACGGCACAGCGCAAGCAGGTCGTCCGTGCGGCCAGCAGACGTGATGCAGCGCTCCGCGCGCCGCTGGAAATGGCGGCCAGGAATACAGGCAGACACCGGTGAATTTCGCGGCAAGGCTGCTGACACGCAAAAAAATAGCCACTTGAAAAAGTGGCCATGATCGTTGCAATCTGTATGCGCGCTTGGTGCCCGGAGCCGGAATCCAATCACCCGCAATAATGCGACTTACAGCGCATCATGGGGACATTTCGGGGAGGCGCAGATTCGATTCCAATAAATCAAACGTGTTACATACACGCGAGGATACCCACTATACACGCCATCGAGAGAAGGTCGAATTTTCACCAAGCAAGATAGTAATCGCATTCCGGTTCGCCCGAAACATTCGGACATCATCTACCAAAAGTCAAACCAATCGAATCTATAGTCCGGACCTTACTGCGCCTTCACTTTCGGCAACTCCATCCAGTTCGTGGTGTACCGCGGCGTCCGGTTTTCCGACAACATAGCCCAGCGCCGTATTAGGCCGGCCGAGCCCAGGTGTACCGTATCGCGCCCGAACCGTTCATTCAGGGCATCAAGCGCCGCCATGGCGCGTACTGAACGCGCACGATCCGGGGCAGCATCAAACAAGACGCCTTGGCGCCGCGTGTCCGCCTGCAGATCCATCAGCATAATTCCAGCTTTCTTGTACTTGAAGCCCTCGCGGAAAATCATGGCCAGGCCGTGCAGCGCCGCTCCGGCCAGCACGCGGTTATCCGCGCTGGGCTCAACCAAGGGAATCGTAATGCCATTGCTGTACTGCTCGTCCTTTTCACGGAACCGATTCGTTTGCACGAAAACATGCACGGCACCGCACAGGGAGTGCTGGCCGCGTAGCTTCTCGCCGGCGCGCGCGGCGTAGGTGGATATCGATTCGCCCAGCTCGGCGCACGTCATGACCATTGTGCCGAAGGAGCGCGACGACACAATTTCCTTGCGCGGCGGTGCCACCTCTTCCAGCTCCAGGCAGGAAATTCCGCGCAGCTCATTACACGTGCGCTCGAGCACGACGCCGAAGTGGGCCCGCATGATGCTGGGTGGTGCGTCCTTCAAATCCTGCACCGTGTTGATTCCCATGGCGCGCAGCTTGGCGCTAATGCGCCGGCCGACACCCCACACCTCCCCGACGTCAATACGCTGCAGCAGCCAGGCGGTACGGGCCTCCGACATGGTCGTGAAGTCGGCAACGCTGTCGAACAGCGGGAACTTCTTTGCCACATGGTTGGCCAGCTTGGCCAAGGTTTTCGACTCGCCCACACCCACACATACGGGAAGGCCGGTCCACTGCGCCACCTTGGCGCGGATATCCTGCCCCATGGCTGCCGGCGAAGCCCACAGGCCGCCCAGGCCGTTCAGGCTGAGAAACGATTCATCGATCGAATAGACCTCGACATTAGGGCTATAGGTCCGCAGGATGGTCATGATGCGGTTGCTCATGTCCGCGTAGAGTGTGTAATTTGAGGAAAGCCCCACAATTCCGTGCTGGTGCGCCAGGTCGCGCATCTGGAACCAGGGTGCTCCCATCGCAACGCCCAAGGCCTTCACCTCGTTCGACCTGGCCACCGCACAGCCGTCGTTGTTAGATAGGACCACCACCGGGCGGTCGCGCAAACGGGGATTGAAAGCACGCTCACAGCTGACGTACATATTGTTGACGTCGACAAGCGCAAAAATCTGCTTAGTCGGGTCGCCCATTTCAGACCCGCAGCTTGCGCACGACGCCGGTCACCACGCCCCAGATCTGCAGCTCGCTACCTTCAGCCAGGCAGATCGACTTGTATGCAGGGTTGTCTGGACGCAGTTCTACCCTGCCCCGCTGGCAATACAGGCGCTTGAGAGTGTATTCGGCATCGATGACGGCAATAACAATATGGCCGTGCAATGGCGCGACGGAGCGGTCGACCACTACCTTGTCGCCGTCCAGTATGCCGGCATCGCGCATCGAGTCGCCCTCGACCGTGAAAAAGAACGAGGCGGCCTTGTGCTGCACCAGCAGCGCATTCAGGTCCAGGCCGTCCTCTGTATAGTCGGCGGCCGGCGACGGGAACCCGGCTGATATGCGGTGCGAAATCTCCGGCCGCGCACTGGGGATCGGGTACTGCGCAAGCGGCGAAGGCACCTGCGACACGCCGGGCTGGCTAGATTGAAGTATTAATAATGTTGCATTCATGGCTGGCCAATATACTGTGTTTTTATACAGTATATCGACCGAAGCAAGAAACAGGAAGGATAAAATTGTTTCTAGAAAAGTGAGTCGGGCGGCGCCGAGTCAGCCTTCGCGGTCGGTTTCGCTCTTGTCCGAGGTGGCAACGGGTCGGGCTGCGCGACAAGCAGCTCCGCTGGATACTGCCGATAAACATCCTCTTCGGACACCAGCGAGCCGTTCAGCCAGCCCTGATATTGGTCCGGGTCCAGGATCATCACCATGCGTTTTTCGTCGTCCGGCTTGTGAAAGCGCTTCATCAGCGGATGCCCGTCGGCATTGATCGTCAGCATTGAAAACGAGAGCAGCTGGTTGGCCGGCCGATATTCCCAGATGCCGGCAATGGCCACCGGGCCACCGTCGGCGCGCTCGATACGCCAACGCACGGGTTTGCCGGTTTCGTAATTGGGCTCGAAAAAATTGGCGGCCGGGATGATGCAGAACTGCTTGCGCTTCCAGGCGCTGCGGAAGGATGGTTTGCTGGCCACTGTCTCGGTGCGCGCGTTGTAAGTCTGATGGGCCAGCTTGTGGTCTGCCCAATGCGGCACCATGCCGAACATGGCGGGAGCGATTTCCAGCTCGCCGGGCGCGTCATAGGAGCCGCGAAGGATGGGCGCCATGTAGCCGGGCCATGCTTCGGGCGGCAAGTCGAGCAGCGGGTATCCCGTCCGAAAGCTTTCTTCGATCTGCTCTTTACGGCTTGGGGTGTAGTCAGCGCACATTTGACCTCCAAATTTCGATGGATGGGCACAAAAACTACAGGCAAGGAGGTCGTTTAAATTTTTGTCGAACCTCTTGCAATCTCAACACTGGCGTGGCAAAAACAGTGATCCTTGCTCAAAAATGTTAAGATTTGCAAGCACTTTCTACGAATACGCGTAGAATACTTCAAGAACCTAAGCAAATATAGTACAAAAATGACACTCAAACCGCAGACCACTTGCAACGAAATACTTGAAATGATTCTTGCATCTGTGGATGAAGGTAAATTTCTTGACCATACTTCACAAGTAGCCTTAGATATCTTCGCTGAAATTGACAAGCTCGATAGCTCAGATCGAGACAAAGGGCTAGAGTTGCGGGCAATATTGCTTCACCTTTGTGGGGACCTGGATAGCGCGCTTGATGCGCTAGATCAACGCACTCACAAAAACTTAACCAAGAACTTAAATCTTTTGGCAAACTATAGTCGATGTGCAGCGGCGCAAGAAATTTACGCGCAGCTGGGAGACCCCCGAAACGGGATGTTTTGGGCACACACAGAGTTTGCGCAACCTATTGGCGCGTTTCGTAAGGTCGCGAGCTTTGCTCGCGAGGCTGAACGTATGCACCTCGTCAGTGGGAGCACCGATGCTGCCTCCTTAACTTTAGAGGAGATATTCATGATCGACGACGTGCTTAACGAACTAGGCATTTCTGATGCCAGTGCGGGTAAAGTTATGGAAGTTGCAGGCGACGTACTTGCAGAACATGGCTTCTTGTTCCTCGGTACTGGACCAGAGGTCGCGATCGTCAATAGCGGTGGGGAAGAACGCGCAGTGCACCTAACCTATCGGATCGCATCAAGTGCGACTGATGCGGTAAACGTGTACATGAAGTTCGTTGAACGGTTGTTTTATCGTGAGATTGACATGCCGGACGGTTTTCACGTAAGTTTTGGCGGGGCGACTTCATGACCGTCACGTCGCAAGAAATCATTGTCTCAGTTGAAAAAAATCATACCCTTTCGACAAATGAAGCTGATTGGCGTGGCGTTTGCTCCCGCTCGTACTATGCGATTTATGAAGACGGGAAAGGATTTCACGAAGGACTTACGGCACCTGGCACACTACGAGCAGAGAGCAAAGGCGGAATGCACCGCGATCTGATTGAACAACTTTGTAAGCCGAGCCTCAAAAGAACCGACCCGGATTTCCTAAAGTCTATGAAAATCGGTTACCTGATGAAAACATTGCATGATCAGCGCATTAAGGCAGACTATTTTCGCGCCAAGGCAATCGCTCGGATTGATGCAGACAACTGCATTGCACATGCCAAAGGCGTACTTAACGAACTCCTCGGAGCGCACATTCCAGAAGCCCCAGTTGAACATGGCACGTTGCCACCAACTTCCCCAGAAAAGGGATGCAGGCCAACGCTGACGCGCATCAAGTAGTTAAAATGCCCGCAAATGCGGGCATTTTTATCATCCCACTGCGGTCAAGACCGCCTGGCATGCCAGCCCCGTCACGGCAACTTCCTCCGTCTACAGGATCAAGGCTTGAATAGCTCGCGCCACCGCGTCAGGAAGTAGCCCGCCGGCGGAATCGGCTGCAGCGCCTCCTTCGGCGCCACTGGGTCCGGCCGGGGCGGCAGGTCCAGCACTTGCACAGAAGGCGGGGTTAAATATGCACTCAGCGCTCTGCTTTTTCCCCTAGCAAAACGCAACCCGCAATTACTGCCTCCAGTTCCATTTCATACTTCCGGCCGCGCGTCCAGTCCCGTGCCAGCGCCAAGACGATCTCGCCATCCGTTGCCGCTGGCGTCAACTGGTCGAACTCATAGGCCGGCCGCTGCGACATCGTCTTAACACATGGTGTAAAGACGGGAACGTCGACGTGCTGCGGCGCCGGCGGCGCGCTGCCGCAGCCGACCAGCACCAATACAAGCATCCATTTCATCGCACGCCCTCCAGCAGCAGCCTGACGGCCGGCATAGCCTCATCGCAGGTCGTCGCACGCGCGCTAGCGATCTGCGCCAGGGCCGCGTCATACTTCTTGCCCTTGGCAGCAGATGCCGCCTGCGCCGCCGCGCCACGCTCCTGCGCCACCAGGGTTGCCTTGGCCATGCCATCGATGGCGCGGTTTTGCTCGCTGATCGAGTAGCGCAACGCAGCGCTGACGCCCTGCTCCTGCACCAGCGCAGCGCGCGCGGCGTCACGGTCGCCGGCGGCCAGCCACCAACCGGTGCAAGTGGAACTGGCCACGAGCAGCAGCGCGGTGGCCAGCACGATGGCGGCCGCCTTCCAGATGCCGCTGACTGCAGCGCCTGCCAGCGTGCCCAATGCGCTCATACGATGCCCGCCACGTAGCTGACACCACCACCGGCAAACTTGGCCGTCAGCACCTGGCGCCGCGGCGCGCCGGCCGACAACGCGATGTGCACCCAGGTGCCCTCATAGATCAGCTGGTCGAAGGCGATGCCGCTTTGCCGGATCAGCAAGGCCAGCGCCTTGGGCGCGAGTTTGGCCGTGCTGATATCGGCGGCCAAGCCCAGCACGTGTGCGCTATTGCCCGCGCCGCCCACCGCCTTGTTAAGCGCGGGCGAGCGGTAGCCGCTGGAAATTGCAATGGGCGCACCGACCAGCATGCGCACCTGCTCCAGCAGCGCGGCCAGGCGCGTGAGGTTCGCGACAACGGCCGCCGTCGGCGTATTGTCGATGCCTTTGCGGGTGGCCACCTGTGAGGCAACCAATTCTGCCAGGCTGAAATGTGTGCTCAGGTTCACAGGCCACCTCGCACATCCTTGACGATCGCGGCCGCGTCGCGCGCCAGCTCGCCGATGTCCTTGTCGCGGCGCTTGTCCAGCCAGCGCACCGTGGCGCCCAGCACCCACCAGGCAGGCAAGCCGGCGGCCACCATCAGCGGCGCGGCAATGAACAGGAAGCCCAGGGCCGGGTCGCTGCCGTACAGCACGGCGACGGCGCGCGCGCTGTCGAACAGGCCCGGCATCCAGTTGCGCACGACCACGACCAAGGCCGGGCCCATCAGGGCGGAAAAAAGAATGGTGACGAAGAAGCGCACGCCCGCTTCCTTGGCAGTTTTTGGCCACATGAACATGAATCCCAGTGAGGTTGCGGCAGCGCCGGCCAGAACCGGAATACCAAAAATTTTGATCAGTGCGCCGCCGGCGGCGGTTGTTTCGATGGCCATGGATGCCTTTCAGGTAGTGGGTTTAATTCTTAGGTGTGGAGGAATATCTATTGCTGACAGTACGAGCATGGCCGTCTCATTTCTAGGGAAAAGTGAGACAGTATTTTTGCAATTGCAGGAAATAAAAAAGCCGCCCGAAGGCGGCCTGTGGTGCGGTGCTGCATTTACGCGGTCCGGGCTTCCAGCGCATCAATGCGCGCCAAGGCCGCATCCAGCAGCGCACGCATTTGCTCGATCGCCAGCTCGGCCGCCAGCAGGGCGGCATCCATTTCAAGCTGCGCTCCGTACATGCGCGGGATGAAAAAAGTTTTGTCCATTGACTGATAATCTGGTTCAAGCGACACGACTGGGTTGCCCTCCGCGTCGTACCGCGTTACCTCCTTCATGGCGTCTTTCACGCCGATAACAGCTTGAGGGCAGAACTCCTGTGCCTTATGTGCCAGCCATCCTTCACCAGGAGATCCATCTGGCCATGTCCAGCCTTCGGGCGGAAGGTTGCGCATCGACTCTCGGCAATTAATTAGACGATATACACCACTCTTCAAGCGATAATCCGAGGTGGAGGCGTAGCTGGTCGTGTTTCCGCTGGAGAAAATGTTGCCGGCACCGACGAATGCCGTACCGTTGTCGGTGTAAAACTGGATATGCGAACCGCTACTGCCTGGAACTCCGAATTCGTGCGATGACGTCGCCCGAATGGACATCGCTTTTGTCGTTGGATCGATCCGGTATCCGTTTGTCCTGTTGGAGATAGGGGCGCCACTGACCGTTGTGCCAAACAGAAATTCACCATTGATCCCGAAGCGGGCGCGCTCTACGCCGCTGGTAAAAAACTTCATCGGCAAATATGCCCCTGCTCCCACCATCGCGGAACTAAGGCGCATGCAGTCACCGGCGATCATGGACACCTGGGCCACAGAGCAGTTTGCCGGATGATCTTCGGCATATAAGTTGATGCTAGCCGCCAGCCCGGTGCCATTCGGGGCCACACCCAGTGTTGTTGCAGCGTTAGCTGCTGTCGTCCGAAACAGCACCCTAGCATCGTGCACCACGTTCGACATGTCCCCGCCAATCACGCCGCTCAGGACTGGGTTTCGGGAATCTACCTTCAACGTCAGATCCGGCTTGTTCAAGATCGCCTTGATGGAGCCAGGCATTGCATTCCAATCGACCTGAATTGGAGCCAACTGCCCCTTCGCCAGCTGATTGAGCGCGTTGAGCCAATCGGGCATGCCTGGGTAAAAAATGTCTTCCATCACAATTCCTCGATATCAAGCGATGTTGCATAGGTGTCAAAATACGGCGTCGAAATGGCGGCCAGGTCGCTGAGGCGGCCATACAGCTGGTGGGTTTGCTCCAGTTCGGGATCGGCATTATCTGGAAACAGGCTCACCAGGATCGGTCTGCGCTTGCCGCTGCCGCGCACCAGGCGCCACACGGCGGCGCGATCAAGCGGCGTCATGTGCTCAAGCGCGAGCGTCAGCTTGCGATACGCGCTGCCGGCCTCCACGCCTTGCTCTCCTGACCCCTTGCGGTATTGGCTCGATGTATCGACGGGCGTCACGCTGGCGCCGTAGCTGGCGTTAACGTCAGGCTCCCAGTAGTTGCCCATCACCAGGCGCGAGCACTCGATGTAACCGGTCGGGTTGCCCGGATCGGCAAGATCGATAACGAAGTGGCGCGCCGTCCGACGTGGGAACCAGGCGCGCGCATAGGTGCCGCCGCCGAACGAAAAGGCGTTGACGGCCAACGCGGTGGCACCCCAGTCCCAGCCGCCCAGCGGCGCATAGGCGCATGCCAGCACCTTGCCGGTATCGATCACCGGCACCGCGTCGCCAGGCTCGGCAAAGCCGCGCACGCGGATTGTGGCGTTCGAGGTGAGATTGCAGAACGGCAGCACCACGCCGCCTACAATCTCGCCCAGCGGCAGTGTGGCGGTGATGGTCTGCGCCGTGCCTACCGAGCGCAGCACCGCCGACTTGCGCTCGCGCTGCAGATTGGCCGGGCCCAGCGCGCCGGCCTGACTTGATGCGGCAAGCGCCGCGCGGTCGGCCGCATTGTCGTGGATGATGCGTAAACTAGTCATGCTATTCCGCAGTGGTATTGGATAAACGCTGAAACACTGCATTCAACGGGGGGCGATCAGCGCCAGGACGACTGCCGATCGTTACGGCTTGCTCCACCATGGCCACCGTTACACGGTAGGTATGGTCAGCATTACTGCGCGCATCATCTGTAAAAGTAAAAGAGCCGGACACGCCCAGGCTGCACGTAGACATCTCTTCAAAAATGATCGTGTTTTCGATAGCCGCCGGCGGGCCTGTAAAAGTAGAGGTTGCCAGCAAGGTATCCGTTGGGCCACCTGCAAGCCCCCGGTACAGCCTGACCACTGCCTGGGTATTTCCGGCGCCCGCCGTGTACGTGGCGCGCGTAGAGCCGAGGGTGCGGCTCCACGCAAAGCTGCAGATCACCGTGATCAACCCGCCATTCGAGCCAAAAGGCCCGTTGACCAGTTGGGCATTCGGGTTTATCTCAGGGCTGGTAACGGCAGTTCTCAACGTCCCGGCCGTCAACGCCCCGCCGAAGTATCCTGCGCCATCTCGCTTCAAGTAGAAAACGGCATTGACGTCGTTTTTTGCGCCTGCGCCCGCCCACATTGCATAGATGGGATCGGTCGGCCCCATCTCGATGCGAAAGCCAGTACCGGTGCCGGTGGTAATGTTGCCCGAGAAGGTGGCCAGACCGTTCTCTACCTTCACGCCGGGCATGTAGACGTTCCCATCGGCCGTGGCTTGGAAGTACTTGCCTGTGCTGTAGCACCCCATCAGCAGGCCCGCCGCGCTCAAATGGAACCCGCCCAGGCCATTGCTTGGCCAGGCATAGTCCTTGGTGAGATAGCCGGGCCCGCCAAAAATCGTGACGGCCCTCAAGGTGCCGGCCGTGATCTCGCCGATATCCGCGCTGATCGCGCTCAGCCTCCCCACTTTCAAGGCATTCAGGTATGGCGCGCTCCACTTGGTGGTACCGCTGGCCGGATTGAAAATCCCGTCAGACCGGTACAGCGATTCGCCCGCGGCGAACTCTTGCGGCGAGCCTTCCCATACGGTGCCCGCACCCCAGGTGTTGAGTGGCGGGAACGATGCATTCCCCGCCGTGCTGATCGTTGCCGGCGCGCTGGCCAGCGATGACAGGCTCGTCTTGCTGTAGCAGACGCGCGAGGAGTTGCCGGTCACGCCGTCGAAAATCTTGCTCACCGTCTGGCTGGCGGTGTAGGTCAAGCCATCGGCCACGATGCGGGCGGTGATCGTGGTCGTGTTGCTGGCCATGGCCGCATAGCGTAGCGTGGCGGTGTTACCGTCCAGTTCCAGTACACTGCCGTCGCTGGTGCTGATATCAACCACCCCCACCATGTTCAGCAGCGCCGCCGTGAACGTGATGGCAGCCGGGCTGGCTACGCCCGTGGCGGGCACCTTGAAGGACTGCGCCGTGGCCGCCAGCAGCAGCACGCGGTCGTTGGCCGGCTGGAAGCGCGGCACGGTATTCATGATGAGATTGTCGCGCTCACCCGCAACGAGCCTCATACCAGCACTCCCACGGTGACGCGGCCTGTCAGCCAGTAGCGCGACAGCAGTACCACTACGCCCGGCAAGCCATCCTGCAGGCCGAAGCGCACATCACGCAGCAGTACGGGCTGCCCCAGTTCCAGCATCATCAATTCAGGCTCCCCGTCCAGTTCATAAATGGTGCGCGGCACC
>NZ_JBNYXL010000018.1:0-64430 GCF_051380655.1 Janthinobacterium amylolyticum | reverse complement strand
AGCAGACAAAGAAATGGTCATGCCAGGCGATAACGTGTCGATCACCGTCAAGCTGATCAACCCGATCGCGATGGAAGAAGGTCTGCGCTTCGCTATCCGCGAAGGCGGCCGTACCGTTGGCGCCGGCGTGGTTGCAAAAATCATCGCATAAGGAAATGTTATGCTTCCACCCGGGGCGTCCTGGGTGGTAGAATAGCACTCCTCGAAAGTTTTACGTAGGGACGTAGCTCAATTGGCAGAGCGTCGGTCTCCAAAACCGAAGGTTGGGGGTTCGATGCCCTCCGTCCCTGCCACCGTCAAGGTGCAGGGCACCGAAAGTAGAAAAATGTCAAATCAATCCGTGCAAACCGTTAGCACGTCGAGTGACAAGATAAAAGTCGCGCTGGCAATAGTGGCTGCGATTGCAGGAGTAGTCGGGTTTTATTACCTGGCAGGCCAACCAGCTCTGGTGCGTGCAAGCGCGCTTGTGGCTGGTTTGGTTATTGCTGTTGCGCTCTTGTATGTCTCGACGACCGGCCGTGAATTTCTCAATTTCGCCAAAGAAGCTGTGCGCGAAACCAAGAAAGTCGTTTGGCCGACCCGCAAAGAAGCCACGCAGATCACTGCGATCGTGTTTGCCTTTGTGCTGGTCATGGCGATTTTCCTGTGGGGTACGGATAAATTGCTCGAGTTTTTGTTGTATGACGTAATTCTTGGTTGGAAAAAATAATGAGCGAAAATGTGCATGATGAAGCGGCGGACGAATCCGTTCCGGGCGACGCTCCGGCAGCGGATACTGGTGCAGCGCTGAGCGTGCCAGTGAGCAGCAAGCGCTGGTATGTCGTGCATGCTTATTCCGGCATGGAAAAAAGCGTCATGCGCGCACTGACCGAGCGCATCGAGCGCGCGGGCATGCAAGACCAGTTCGGCCAGATCCTCGTGCCGATCGAAGAAGTAGTTGAAGTCAAGAATGGTGTGAAGTCCGTCACCGAACGTCGTTTCTATCCTGGCTATGTGCTGGTGGAAATGGAAATGACGGACGAGAGCTGGCACTTGGTCAAGAATACCAGCAAGGTTACCGGTTTCATTGGTGGCAAATCGAACAAGCCGACGCCGATCTCCGCGCGCGAAATCGATGCCATCATGCGCCAGATGCAGGAAGGTGTTGAAAAGCCCCGTCCGAAGACCTTGTACGAAGTGGGCGAGCAAGTGCGCATCAAGGATGGTCCGTTCACCGATTTCAACGGCAATGTCGAAGAAGTCAACTACGAGAAATCCAAAGTGCGCGTCTCGGTCACCATCTTCGGCCGCGCCACCCCGGTAGAGCTCGAATTCGGCCAGGTCGAAAAAGTTTAAAGACGGTTCACAAAACCGTAGCGAGCGGATGTGAGTTGTGGCTGAGAAGCGGAACTGTGCGAATGCACAGTGAGCATCGGAAGCTGCAAATCGCGCCGCGCAGCAGGTTTGAAAGCGCCACCAGGAGCGTTGCGGTAGTCTCAGCAGAATCCGGCCAGAGGAGCCCCGCCAGGGTAGGATCGGCGGGGCGCTACTACTCAATCCAAGATAGGAGCCATCATGGCAAAGAAAATCATTGGTTTTATCAAGCTGCAAGTGCCAGCTGGTAAAGCAAACCCATCCCCACCAATCGGTCCAGCTCTGGGTCAACGTGGTCTGAACATCATGGAATTCTGCAAGGCCTTCAATGCACAGACCCAAGGTCTGGAGCCAGGCATGCCAATTCCTGTCGTGATCACCGCGTTCGCTGACAAGTCCTTCACTTTCGTGATGAAGACGCCTCCAGCAACCTACCTGATCAAAAAAGCTGCTGCGATCACCAAAGGTTCGCCGAAGCCACATACCGACAAAGTCGGTACGCTGACTCGCGCACAAGCTGAAGAAATCGCTAAATTGAAAACCCCTGATCTGACCGCTGCCGACATGGATGCTGCTGTACGCACCATCGCTGGTTCCGCTCGTTCGATTGGTATCACGGTGGAAGGTGTTGTATAATGGCTAAGTTATCCAAACGTATCAAGGCTTTGAAAGCCAAAGTCGACCGTACCAAAGTGTACGCTTTCGACAACGCTGTCGCTCTGATCAAAGAGTGCGCAACGGCCAAGTTCAATGAATCGATCGACGTATCGGTACAACTGGGCGTAGATCCTAAGAAATCCGACCAAGTGGTGCGCGGCTCCGTCGTGCTGCCAGCTGGTACCGGCAAAACCGTACGCGTGGCAGTGTTCGCGTCGGGCGAAAAAGCGGAAGCGGCTAAAGCTGCTGGCGCCGACATCGTTGGTATGGAAGACCTGGCTGAGCAGATCAAAGCCGGCGACATGCCTTTCGACATCGTTATCGCTTCGCCAGATACCATGCGTATCGTTGGTACCCTGGGTCAGATCCTGGGCCCACGCGGCATGATGCCTAACCCGAAAGTTGGCACTGTTACTCCTGACGTCGCTACCGCCGTGAAAAACGCGAAAGCCGGTCAAGTTCAGTACCGTACCGACAAATCCGGTATCATCCACGCTACCATCGGCCGTAAATCGTTCGCTGACGCAGATCTGAAGTCGAATCTGGTCGCACTGATCGACGCGCTGAACAAAGCCAAGCCAGCATCGAGCAAAGGCGTGTACCTGCGCAAAGTTTCGCTGTCGTCGACCATGGGCGCTGGCGTCCGTGTTGACCAGGCTAGCCTGGCAGCTTAAGTAAAGAATCAAGTCCCGCGCGCCTTCGGGCGCTGCGGGCGCATCTTTGGGCTGTTTGCCCGGTGTTCGCACCAGGCAGGCAGACAATCAAAGACCGTTGGGCCGACTGCGATCGCACATGCAGAAGGTTAATAGGCTGGCCGGCAACGGCCAGTGCCCAACGCAGATGGTGTACCCGAACAAGTTTTGTAGTCCTCATGCTGCGTGAATGTATCCGCTCAGTTTAGTACTTCTTGACTTCGGACGCCGTGTTCGAACCGATGCAAGGCGCTCAACCACTCGGTTGTGATTGCCGAACATCATTTAAGGAGGTTGACCGTGAGTCTCAATCTGAATGACAAAAAGGCCGTCGTCGCCGAAGTTTCCGCACAAGTAGCAACTGCGCAAACGATCGTCGTGGCCGAATATCGTGGCATCCAGGTTGGTCACTTGACGCAACTGCGTGCTAAAGCGCGTGCCCAAGGCGTGTACCTGCGTGTGTTGAAAAACACTCTGGCTCGTCGCTCCGTTGAAGGTACCGCATTCGCCAGCCTGGCAGATGCCATGACCGGCCCGTTGATCTACTCGATCTCGGCCGATGCCGTTGCAGCAGCTAAAGTCATCGCTGACTTCGCTAAAACCAACGACAAACTGGTCATCAAAGCAGGTAACTACGCAGGCAAGCCGCTGGATACAGCTGCTGTCACCGCGTTGGCGAGCATTCCTAGCCGTGAAGTCCTCATTTCGCAGTTGTTGGGCGTTATGCTGGCTCCGGTTTCGGGCTTTGCACGTGGTCTGGCTGCCCTGGCAGCGAAAAAAGGCGAAGGCGCCGAAGCTCCTGCAGAAGCAGCAGCAGAAGAAGCCCCAGCAGCCGCTTAATTGCGCGCGCTTTTTTCTCTCAGTACCAATCTGATGTAAATAACGTAATAAATTTAGGAGTTTCAAAATGGCAATTAGCAAAGACGATATCCTGGAAGCAGTTAGCGCCATGTCCGTAATGGACCTGAACGACCTGGTTAAAGCATTCGAAGAAAAATTCGGCGTGTCCGCAGCAGCAATGGCTTCGGCCGGTCCTGCAGCTGGCCCAGCAGCAGCTGCTGAAGAGCAAACCGAGTTCAACGTTGTGCTGGACACCTTCGGCGCAAACAAAGTTGGCGTCATTAAAGCAGTTCGCGAAATCACCGGCCTGGGCTTGAAAGAAGCTAAAGACCTGGTCGATGGCGCACCAAAAACTGTGAAAGAAGCAGTGTCGAAAGCTGACGCTGAAGCTGCAGTTAAGAAACTGGTTGAAGCCGGCGCAACCGCTTCGATGAAGTAATATCTGTACTGGCGTCAGTTAGCGCCCGAGTCAAAGTCTGAGGTTTCCCCTCGCAAGGGGGGAAATCCGACTTTGGCTCCTTTGTCGTCTGCATCGTATTTGTCATGTAGTTGTAGCAGCAGTTTTTATTCGATTCAAGCCGGAAAGCAGAGCCTTGAGGTTTCGTCTGTGTCACACGCAGCGGTGCAAACGAACACTTGCAAAACCTGAATTTTCTATCCTTTCTGTCACTCACGGAGTGTCCATGCACTACTCATTTACTGAGAAGAAACGCATTCGCAAATCATTCGCGAAGCGCGCCAACGTTCACCACGTTCCGTTCCTGCTGGCGACCCAGCTCGAGTCTTATCATAGCTTCTTGCAAGAGGACATAGCACCGTCCGGCCGCAAGAATGATGGCCTGCAGTCGGCTTTCACCTCGATTTTCCCTATCGTTTCGCACAATGGTTTTGCGCGTCTCGAATTCTTGTCGTACGTTCTGGGCGATCCTGCCTTTGACGTCAAAGAATGTCAACAACGTGGCCTGACGTTCGCGTCGCCGCTGCGCGCGAAAGTGCGCCTGGTGATCCTGGACAAGGAATCACCAACCAAGCCCGTCGTCAAAGAGATGAAGGAACAGGAAGTCTACATGGGCGAATTGCCGCTCATGACGACCACCGGTTCGTTCGTGATCAACGGCACGGAGCGCGTGATCGTTTCCCAGTTGCACCGTTCGCCTGGCGTGTTCTTCGAGCACGACCGCGGCAAGACTCACTCGTCCGGTAAACTGCTGTTCTCCGCGCGTATCATTCCTTACCGCGGTTCGTGGCTGGACTTCGAGTTCGACCCGAAAGACATCCTGTTCTTCCGCGTCGACCGCCGCCGCAAGATGCCAGTGACGATCCTGCTCAAAGCCATCGGCATGTCGCATGAGCAAATCCTGGCGAACTTCTTCGTCTTCGACAATTTCAACCTGCGCTCCGAAGGCGCGGAGATGGAATTCGTCTCCGAGCGTCTGCGCGGCGAAGTGGCGCGTTTCGACATCGTCGACAAGTCGGGCAAGACCCTGGTGCTGAAAGACAAGCGTATCAACGCCAAGCACGTGCGTGATATCGAAGCTGCCGGCATCAAGCACATTTCCGTACCGGAAGACTACCTGCTGGGCCGCGTATTGGCGAAGAATATCGTCGATGGCGACACCGGTGAAGTCGTCGCTTCCGCGAACGATGAGCTGACCGAAGATCTGTTGGGCCGCCTGCGCGATGCCAACATTTCCGAAATCCAGACCTTGTACACGAACGACCTGGATCAGGGCGCCTACATCTCGCAAACCCTGCGTATCGACGACACCGCCGATCAGATGGCTGCGAAAGTGGCGATCTACCGCATGATGCGTCCAGGCGAGCCGCCAACGGAAGACTCCGTTGAAGCGCTGTTCAATGGCCTGTTCTACAACTCGGACCGCTACGACCTGTCGGCCGTGGGCCGCATGAAGTTCAACCGCCGCATTGGCCGCGATGAACTGACGGGCGCCATGACCCTGTCGAACGAAGACGTGCTGGCCGTGATCAAGATCCTGGTGGAACTGCGCAATGGCCGCGGCGAAGTCGACGATATCGATCACCTGGGTAACCGTCGCGTACGTTGCGTGGGCGAACTGGCCGAGAATCAATTCCGCGCCGGCCTGGTGCGTGTTGAGCGCGCCGTCAAGGAACGCCTCGGCCAAGCCGAAGCGGATAACCTGATGCCGCACGACCTGATCAACTCGAAGCCGATTTCGGCCGCGATTCGCGAGTTCTTCGGTTCGTCCCAGCTGTCGCAGTTCATGGACCAAACCAATCCTCTGTCGGAAATTACCCACAAGCGCCGCGTATCGGCTCTGGGACCCGGCGGTCTGACACGCGAACGCGCCGGCTTTGAAGTGCGCGACGTGCATCCGACCCACTACGGCCGCGTCTGCCCGATCGAGACACCGGAAGGTCCGAACATTGGTCTGATCAACTCGCTGGCTCTGTATGCCCGCCTGAATGAATACGGCTTCCTGGAAACCCCGTACCGCAAGGTCGAAGGTTCCAAGATTACCGATCAGATCGACTACCTGTCCGCCATCGAAGAAGGCCGCTACATCATCGCTCAGGCGAATGCGACCATCAACGACGCCGGCATGCTGTCCGATGAACTGGTCTCGGCCCGTGAAGCCGGCGAAACCATCCTGGTATCCCCAGAGCGCATCCAGTACATGGACGTGGCGCCGGGCCAGATCGTTTCCGTCGCTGCCTCGCTGATTCCGTTCCTCGAACACGATGATGCGAACCGTGCATTGATGGGCGCCAACATGCAACGCCAGGCTGTGCCTTGCTTGCGTCCGGAAAAAGCGCTGGTCGGTACCGGTATCGAACGCACCGTTGCGGTCGACTCGGGCACCACCGTGCAAGCCTTGCGTGGCGGTATCGTCGATTACATCGATGCGGGCCGTGTCGTGATTCGCGTCAACGATGACGAAGCGCAAGCTGGTGAAGTGGGCGTCGACATCTACAACCTGATCAAGTACACCCGTTCGAACCAGAACACCAACATCAACCAGCGTCCTATCGTGCAAGTGGGCGACCGTGTTGCCAAGCGCGACGTGATCGCCGACGGCGCATCGACCGACCTGGGTGAATTGGCGCTGGGCCAGAACATGACCGTGGCCTTCATGCCATGGAATGGTCTGAACTTCGAAGATTCGATCCTGATCTCGGAAAACGTTGTCAAGGACGACCGCTACACCTCGATTCACATCGAAGAGTTGTCGGTGGTGGCTCGTGACACGAAACTGGGCGCGGAAGAAATTACGCGCGACATCTCGAACCTGGCTGAAAACCAGCTGGCTCGTCTGGATGAATCCGGTATCGTCTACATCGGTGCCGAAGTGCAAGCCGGCGACACCCTGGTTGGTAAAGTGACGCCGAAGGGCGAAACCCAGCTGACCCCGGAAGAGAAGCTGCTGCGCGCGATTTTCGGCGAAAAAGCTTCGGACGTGAAAGACACGTCGCTGCGCGTGCCTTCGGGCATGATCGGTACCGTGATCGACGTGCAAGTCTTCACCCGTGAAGGCATTGTGCGCGACAAGCGTGCCCAGCAAATTATCGATGACGAACTGAAACGCTTCCGTCTGGATCTGAACGACCAGATGCGTATCGTCGAAGGCGATGCCTTCCAGCGTCTGGAAAAAATGCTGATCGGCAAAGTTGTCAACGGCGGCCCTAAAAAGCTGGCCAAAGGCGCCAAGATCACCAAGGAATACCTGGCCGATCTGGATAAATACCACTGGTTCGACATCCGCCCTGCGGACGACGATGCAGCGGTAGCGCTGGAAGCGATCAAGGAATCGATCAACGAGAAGCGTCACCAGTTCGATCTGGCCTTCGAAGAGAAGCGCAAGAAACTGACGCAAGGCGACGAGCTGCAACCAGGCGTGCAAAAAATGGTCAAGGTGTACCTGGCCGTGAAACGCCGCCTGCAGTCGGGCGACAAGATGGCAGGTCGCCACGGTAACAAGGGTGTGGTTTCCCGTATTGTTCCTGTGGAAGACATGCCATACATGGCCGACGGCACGCCAGCCGACGTCGTGCTGAACCCGCTGGGCGTTCCTTCGCGGATGAACGTTGGTCAGATTCTCGAGACTCACTTGGGCTGGGCTGCCAAGGGTCTGGGTATCCGCATCGGCGAAATGCTGAAGGCGCAAACCAAGGTCGAGCAAGTGCGCAAGTACCTGACGACGATCTACAACGACAACGGCCGTGCCGAAGAGCTGGATAACTTCGACGACGAAGAGATCATGAAGCTGGCGGAAAACCTGAAAAAAGGTGTTCCATTCGCTACGCCAGTGTTCGACGGTGCCAATGAAGAAGAGATTCGCCGCATGCTGGACCTGGCGTATCCGGACGACATCGCCAAGAACCTGGGCATGACCGCTTCGAAGAACCAGGTGACCATGTATGACGGTCGCACTGGTGAAGCCTTCGAGCGCAAGGTCACTGTCGGCGTCATGCACATGCTGAAACTGCATCACTTGGTCGATGACAAGATGCATGCGCGTTCGACCGGTCCTTACTCGCTGGTAACGCAGCAGCCACTGGGCGGTAAAGCCCAGTTCGGCGGCCAGCGTTTCGGTGAGATGGAAGTCTGGGCACTGGAAGCGTATGGCGCGTCGTATGTCTTGCAAGAGATGTTGACCGTCAAGTCCGATGACGTGAACGGCCGTACCAAAGTGTACGAGAACCTCGTCAAGGGCGACCACGTGATCGACGCCGGCATGCCGGAATCGTTCAACGTGCTGGTCAAGGAAATCCGTTCGCTGGGTATCGATATCGACCTCGAACGCAA
This sequence comes from Janthinobacterium amylolyticum, assembly GCF_051380655.1. Taxonomy (NCBI): domain Bacteria; kingdom Pseudomonadati; phylum Pseudomonadota; class Betaproteobacteria; order Burkholderiales; family Oxalobacteraceae; genus Janthinobacterium; species Janthinobacterium amylolyticum. Next base: position 56,102 of record NZ_JBNYXL010000018.1, on the reverse strand, counting down.
CTAAAAGACAGCCATCTGTCATTTGGTGTGAGTAGTACAAAGCCCGGCTGGGAAACCATGCCGGGCAATGTAGTCTCAGGAATATAGAAATTTAATCACCTCTGGAGTGATACATGAAAGCACTGCTCGATCTATTCAAGCAAGTACAGACCAACGAGACCTTCGATGCAATCAAGATCGGTCTCGCTTCGCCTGAGAAAATCCGTTCGTGGTCCTACGGCGAAGTCAAAAAGCCGGAAACCATCAACTACCGTACCTTCAAGCCTGAACGCGATGGCCTGTTCTGCGCCAAGATCTTTGGCCCGATCAAGGACTACGAATGCCTGTGCGGCAAGTACAAGCGCCTGAAACACCGCGGCGTGATCTGCGAAAAGTGCGGCGTCGAAGTGACGCTGGCCAAAGTGCGCCGCGAGCGCATGGGCCACATCGAGCTGGCTTCGCCTACCGCGCACATCTGGTTCCTGAAATCGCTGCCGTCGCGTCTGGGCATGGTCCTGGACATGACCCTGCGGGACATCGAACGCGTGCTGTACTTTGAAGCATACGTCGTGACCGATCCAGGCATGACACCGCTGAAGAAGTGCCAGATCATGTCGGAAGACGACTACGCCGCCAAGTACGAAGAGTACGGCGACGACTTCACCGCCTTCATGGGCGCCGAAGGTATCCGTGAACTGCTGCGCTCGATCGACATCCACCGCGATGCCGAAACCCTGCGCGTGGAACTGAAGGAATCGAAATCCGAAGCCAAGATCAAGAAGTACGCCAAGCGCCTGAAAGTGCTGGAGGCGTTCCAACGTTCGGGCATCAAGCCTGACTGGATGATCATGGAAGTGCTGCCAGTGCTGCCGCCGGAACTGCGTCCGCTGGTACCGCTGGATGGCGGCCGTTTCGCGACCTCGGATCTGAACGATCTGTATCGCCGCGTCATCAACCGTAACAACCGTCTGAAACGCCTGATGGAGCTGCGCGCTCCAGAGATCATCACGCGCAACGAAAAGCGCATGCTGCAAGAAGCGGTCGATTCGCTGCTGGACAACGGCCGTCGCGGCAAAGCGATGACCGGCGCCAACAAGCGTCCGCTGAAGTCCTTGGCAGAGATGATCAAAGGTAAAGGCGGCCGTTTCCGTCAAAACTTGCTGGGCAAACGCGTCGATTACTCCGGTCGTTCGGTCATCGTCGTGGGCCCGCAATTGAAACTGCATCAGTGCGGCTTGCCGAAACTGATGGCGCTGGAACTGTTCAAGCCATTCATTTTCAATAAACTGGAACTGATGGGCCTGGCAACGACGATCAAGGCCGCTAAAAAGCTGGTCGAGATTCAAGAGCCGGTCGTGTGGGACATCCTGGAAGACGTGATCCGTGAACATCCGATCATGTTGAACCGCGCACCTACCTTGCACCGTCTGGGTATCCAGGCGTTCGAGCCAGTGCTGATTGAAGGCAAGGCCATCCAGCTGCATCCGCTCGTTTGCGCCGCATTCAACGCCGACTTTGACGGTGACCAAATGGCGGTCCACGTTCCTCTGTCGATCGAAGCGCAGATGGAAGCACGCACCCTGATGCTGGCATCGAACAACATCCTGTTCCCATCGAACGGCGAACCGTCGATCGTGCCTTCGCAGGATATCGTGCTGGGTCTGTATTACGCGACCCGCGAAGCGATCAATGCGAAGAACGAAGGGATGATGTTCCCTGACGTATCGGAAGTGATCCGCGCCTACGACAACAAGGAAGTCGAACTGACGACCCGCGTTACCGTGCGTATTACCGAGTACCCGAAAAACGCCGAAACGGGCGAATTCGAGAAGACGGTAACGCGTTACGAAACGACGATCGGCCGTGCGATCCTGTCGGAAATTCTGCCGAAAGGCCTGCCGTTCTCCGTCCTGAACCGCGCGCTGAAAAAGAAAGAAATTTCCAAGCTGATCAACACGTCGTTCCGCAAGTGCGGCCTGCGCGCCACCGTGGTGTTCGCAGACAAACTGATGCAATCGGGTTTCCGCCTGGCGACACGCGCCGGTATCTCGATCTGCGTCGACGACATGCTGGTACCGCCTCAAAAAGTCACCCTGATCGCGACGGCCGAATCGGAAGTCAAGCAGATCGAACAGCAATACGCTTCGGGTCTGGTGACCGCCGGCGAACGTTACAACAAGGTCGTCGATATCTGGGGCAAGACCTCCGATGAAGTCGGCAAGGCCATGATGGACCAGCTGAAAGTCGAAGACGTGATCCGCCGCGATGGCACCAAGTCGACGCAAGAATCGTTCAACGCCATTTACATGATGGCCGACTCCGGCGCGCGCGGTTCCGCAGCCCAGATTCGCCAGTTGGCCGGTATGCGTGGTCTGATGGCCAAACCGGATGGCTCGATTATCGAAACGCCGATTACCGCGAACTTCCGCGAAGGTCTGAACGTTTTGCAGTACTTCATTTCGACCCACGGTGCACGTAAAGGTCTGGCCGATACGGCGCTGAAAACGGCGAACTCCGGTTACCTGACGCGTCGTCTGGTGGACGTGACGCAAGATCTGGTGGTGATCGAGGACGATTGCGGCACCATGAACGGTACCGTCATGAAGGCCCTGGTTGAAGGTGGTGAAGTCATCGAACCGTTGCGTGACCGTATCCTCGGCCGCGTGGTGGTGCATGACGTCGTCAATCCTGAAACCCAGGAAACCCTGTATGACGCCGGTACCCTGATGGACGAAGACATGGTCGAAGAGATCGAGCGTCTGTCCATCGATGAAGTCAAGGTCCGTACGCCACTGACTTGCGACACGCGCTTCGGCCTGTGCGCCAAGTGCTATGGCCGCGACCTGGGCCGCGGCATGCTGGTCAACGCCGGCGAAGCCGTCGGTGTGGTGGCAGCGCAGTCGATTGGTGAGCCGGGTACCCAGCTGACCATGCGTACCTTCCACATTGGTGGTGCGGCATCGCGTGCGGCAGTGGCATCGTCGGTGGAAGCCAAGTCGAACGGTACCATCCGCTTCACGGCAACCATGCGTTACGTGACGAACGGCAAGGGCGCGCAAATCGTCATTTCCCGTTCCGGCGAAGTGCTGATTACCGACGACCATGGCCGTGAGCGTGAGCGTCATAAAGTACCGTACGGTGCGACCCTGATCGTCAAGGACGGCATGGTCATCAAGGCCGGTACGGCCCTGGCAACGTGGGATCCGCTGACCCGTCCGATCATTACCGAATACGCCGGTCAAGTGCGTTTCGAGAACGTCGAAGAAGGCGTCACCGTAGCCCGTCAGGTCGACGAAGTGACCGGTCTGTCCACCCTGGTGGCGATCGATGCGAAACGTCGCGGTTCGCTGACCAAGACCCTGCGTCCGCAAGTCAAGCTGATCAACGACGCGAACGAAGAAGTCAAGATCGCCGGCACCGAACACTCGGTGGCGATCGGCTTCCAGGTCGGCGCGCTGATCATGGTCAAGGACGGTCAACAGGTATCGGTGGGTGAAGTGCTGGCACGTATCCCGACCGAATCGCAAAAAACGCGCGATATTACCGGTGGTCTGCCACGCGTTGCGGAACTGTTCGAAGCGCGCTCGCCGAAAGATGCCGGTATGCTGGCGGAAGTCACGGGTACGGTTGCGTTCGGTAAAGAAACCAAGGGCAAGCAGCGTCTGGAAATCACGGACATGGACGGCAACAAGCATGAGTTCCTGATTACCAAGGACAAACAAGTGCTGGTGCATGACGGCCAAGTCGTGAACAAGGGCGAGATGATCGTGGACGGCCCGGCCGATCCGCAAGACATCCTGCGCCTGCTGGGTATCGAAGCGCTGGCACGCTACATCGTTGACGAAGTGCAGGACGTGTACCGTCTGCAAGGCGTGAAGATCAATGACAAGCACATCGAAGTGATCGTGCGTCAGATGCTGCGCCGTGTTCAGATCGTCAATGCCGGCGACACCAACTACATCGTTGGCGAGCAGGTAGAGCGTTCGGAACTGCTGGACGAGAACGATCGCGTGACGTCGGAGAACAAGATTCCTGCGACCTACGAGAACGTCTTGCTGGGTATTACCAAGGCATCGCTGTCGACCGATTCGTTCATCTCGGCCGCATCGTTCCAGGAAACCACCCGCGTGCTGACCGAAGCGGCGATCATGGGCAAGCGCGATGGTCTGCGCGGCCTGAAAGAGAACGTCATCGTCGGTCGTCTGATTCCTGGCGGTACGGGCCTGGCCTTCCACCGCGCACGCAAAGAGAAAGAAGCGTGGGAAGTGGAAGAGCGTCAAGCACTGCTGCTGGCAGAGAAAGCCTCGCTGGCTGGCGAAGCTGCCGAAGCGCTCCAGGATATCGAAATCCAGCAACACCACGGCGACGAAGCGTAATCTGCGCTGCTAGCTGACAAGAACGGCATCAGGGAGAAATCCCTGGTGCCGTTTTTTTATGTGCGCGGTTAAAACCTTTCGGCGCACACGCAAAGAGAAGGAAGCGTGGGAGGTGGAAGAGCGGCAAGCACTGCTGCCGCCGATAAACCCACACTGGCCGGTGAAACCACCGAAGCTTTGCGCGCCATCGAAATCCAGCAACACCACGGCGACGAAGCGTAATCAAGCACGCTGCTAGCTGACAGGAACGGCATCAGGGAGAAATCCCTGGTGCCGTTTTTTTATGTGCGCTGTTAAAACCTTTCGGCGCGCACGCAAAGAGACGGAAGTGCTTTGGCATTCGCTTTTCAGGACGGCCATTTGATAAAAGATGGATCAATTGGGTAAAGACGGATTATCCATAAATTGAACATTAAGATTATGTAATTGGCGATGCTGATCGAATTTCATTGTGAGAATGGACTAATAAAAAGTTCAATAAAAATGGACAAGCGGTTTGCGCATCGCGACAGCTTATTGGCGGCGATATATGCGCGTTTATCGGATGCTGCCGGCCCATGCTGCGTGCTGAAACGTGGTGCTTTGCGGCCAGACGCGGTATGCGCAGTGAGCGCTCACAAGCGCGCATGGCGCTGCAAGTTTTTTGACCATGTGACGCCGCCACCGTTCGGCGTTTTTGGCGCGGCGCGCTCAGGCGCGGTTGAGGGAGAAACGACGTGGTGTCGCACTGTTGCGCCATGGCCGGCGATTCCCGCTGACGCGCCAGTTTCCAGTTTATTCATGCTAAGATTTGGCGCATGATTGCCCAAGCCCTGTTTACTCCCGCCCAGCAGAAACTGCTGGGATTGCTCTTTGTCCGCGTGAATGAAGGCTTTCATTTGAACGAGATCATGCGCCTGACTGGCCTGGGCAGCGCTTCGGCACAGCGCGAGTTGCGTCGTCTGCACGAGTCGGGCCTGATCACGTCCGAGCGCATTGGGAATGTGCGGCGCTTCTGGCCAAACAAGGAAAGTCTGGTATATCCGGAGTTGAGTGGCCTGGTGCAAAAGACCTTTGGCCTGGTCGGTGTGCTCAGCACCACCCTGGCGCCGCTGCGCGCGCAGCTGCAGCTGGCCTTCGTGTATGGCGCCATGGCGAAAGGACAGGATTTGCCGGGCAGTGCCGTCGACCTGCTGCTGATTGGCGAGGAAGCCAATTACGGTGATTTATTAACGGGATTGGCTCCGGCCGAGCGAACCTTGCGGCGTAAAATCAATCCCAACTTATATACGCTGGCCGATTATCGGCGCCGCTTGCGCGAAGGCCAGCCATTCTTGCTGCAGGTATTGCAGCAGCCTAAGCTGTTTGTAATTGGCGATGAAACGGAGTTGCAGGCATTGGCATTAAAAGACGACACCTTGCAGCCAAATGGCATGCCAGCTGTTTTTTAAGCGGACTGGCCTGGCAAACACTTTCTGCTATAAAGTGAAATTGTTTGCTGGAATAATATCTGAGGCGGATTGATCGTATGATGAATAAATTACAGGCGTTTGGCTTGATCGTTTCCCAGGCGGTGCGGGGAGAACTGACCTTCCCCACCAGCGTGAATTCCGCCTTGCAATTGCAACTGGCCCTGGCCGAACCGGACTGCCATATTGACCATGCGATCAAGCTGGTCCTGGCCGAACCGCTGCTGGCGGCGCGCACCGTGGCCTTGGCCAACTCGGCCGTCTACAGCCGCGGCGACGCCCCGCCCGTGACCAGCGTACGCGCCGCCGTCATGCGCATGGGCTACCGCAACTTGTATGCGCTGGTGGCGGCCATGGTGGTGCGCCAGTTCGGCAGCAAGATCATCGATCCCGTGCTGCGCCAGAAGGCGACCCAGCTGTGGGAACATACTGCCCATGTGGCGGCGCTGGCGCATGTGATTGCCCGCCGCATCACCAACGTCGATCCCGATACCGCCCTGTTTGCGGGCATCGTGCATGAAGTAGGCGGCTTTTACCTGCTGTCGCGCGCCGACGAGTTTCCCGGCCTGCTCGATGACGACGCCGACCACTGGATGGAATCGGCCGAAGAGATCATTTCGCGCGAAGTCATGAAGAAGCTGCTGATTCCGCTGGCCGTTAGCGAGGCCATCGAGGGCTTGCGCGACGGCTTGCTGTCCATCCCGCCCGACTCCCTGCTCGACACCTTGTTATTGGCCAAGCAACTCTCGCCCGTGGCCTCGCCACTGCAGGCGACTTTCGTGGAAATGCTCACGCCGTCCGACTCCGTCATCGATTTCATTATCGACAACGAGACCCTGCAAAGCATCCTGGCCGAATCAAACGAGGAAGTGCGTTCGATGAGCGCCGCGCTGCTGGTCTGATAGGCTGCCGGCGCCAGGCCAGGCTTAGCCGGCGTCCGCAGGTTCGCGCCATGCGGTCCGGACAAGGCGCTTACTGTCCCGGATGCAGCACCACCTTGATGCATTGCTCCTGTTTCTTCTGGAAGATGTCGTAGCCATGCGGCGCTTCGTCCAGGCGCAGATGATGGGAAATGATGGCGCCGGGATCAAGTTCGCCCCGCTGTATGCGTTCCAGCAGGGGCTGCATGTAGCGCTGCACATGCGTTTGCCCCGTCTTGATGGTCAGTGAACGGTTCATGATGGAGCCGAATGGAATCTTGTCGCTGAAGCCGCCATAGACCCCGGGCACCGAGACCACGCCGCCGTTGCGGCAAGCCATCAAGGCTTCGCGCAAGGCCGTGGGACGGTCCGACTCCAGCTTCATCGTTTGCTTGAGGCGGTCGTAGAGATAGCTGATGCCGGAACCGTGGGCTTCCATGCCGACCGCATCGATGCAGGCGTCGGGACCCCGTCCACCCGTCATTTCACGCAGCGCATCGGGCACGTCCACCGCATCGAAATGCAGGGTTTCCGCTCCGGACAGTTCGCGCGCCATGCGCAGTCGTTCAGGATAATGGTCGATGGCGATGACCCTCTCCGCGCCGAGCAGGAGGGCGCTCTGGATGGCGAACTGTCCCACGGGGCCGCAGCCCCACACGGCCACCACCTGGCCCGGTGCGATGTCGCAGGCCTCGGCCGCCATGTAGCCGGTCGGCAGTATGTCCGAGAGGAACAGCACCTGTTCATCCTTCAGCTCGTCCGGCACCTTGATGGGGCCGACGTCCGCGAAGGGCACGCGCACGTATTCCGCCTGGCCACCCGCGTAGCCGCCCGTCAGGTGGGAATAGCCAAAGATGCCGGCGCCCGAGTGGCCCCACATCTTTTCCGCCATGTAGGCGTTCGGATTGGAGTTCTCGCACACCGAATACAGCTGCTGTTCGCAGAAAAAGCAGCGTCCGCAGGCGATGGGAAACGGCACCACGACCCGGTCTCCCACCTCGAGCTTGCGCACGGCGGCACCCACTTCCACTACCTCGCCCATGAACTCATGGCCGAGGATGTCGCCTTGCTCCATGGTTGGCACGACGCCATTGTAGAGGTGCAGGTCGGAGCCGCAGATGGCCGTGGAGCTGACCTTGATGATGGCGTCGCCCGGATTGAGGATGGCGGGATCGGGCACCTGCTCGACCCGCACGTCGCGCTTGCCGTGCCAGCAATTGGCTTTCATGACAGACCTCCGTTCGTTTGCGTACCGGCAGCATGTGCCTTGTTGCCGGCGTTGTTGCCAGCCTTGTTTGCAGCCTTGTCCAGCAGCCGCGTCTTGAAGCTGCGTTTGCCCGATGGCTGGCCCTCTGTGGTGCTGACTTCGCCCGTTTCCATCCACTGCTTGAAGCGGCGCAAGGTGGTGTCGATCTTGTAGGCGGGCGCCTGGCTGAAGAGGCCGGCGATGGCTGCGCCTGCCTTGCCGACGGGCGCCTGCATGTGCAGTTGCAGGGTGACCACCGTGCCGTGCCCGCCTGGCGCCGGCGCCAGTTCAAGCGCGCCCGTTTCCGCATGGTTCTCGGCCGCGCGCCAGCGCATGCCCTGGCCCGGACGCTCTTGCGTCAGTTCGCCTATCCAGACGCCCTCGACACTGTTCCAGCGCGAGCGGCGCGCATCGATCACCTGCACCGACTGCAGGCCGGGCATGAAGCGGGGCAGGTTTTCCAGGTCGCGCCAGGCGCGGTAGCAATCATCGGCGGAGCGGTTGACGATCACGCTCTTTTGCAGCGCCAGCCCCTCTTCGCCAGGTCCCGGCAGTTCGCTCAGCTTGCGCGGCGCCAGCTGCGTGCTGGCGAGATAGTCGATGGCCGTCACGCCGGCCACCACCGCTGCCGTGGTCGCCAGTCGCGCGCGCGCATTGCGCCGGCTGGTCATGGCCACGCCCAGCAGCGACAGATCCATGGCGTCGCCAGCCACGCGCGACCAGCGCCATGCCGGACGGGTCTCGCCACGCAGCAGGCCCACGCCGCAGGCCAGTTCGCGTAGGCCGATGACGCGTATCCAGAGGGGGGAAACACCCGTCAGGCCGCTGGCCCGCGCCAGGCTGCGCGGTGCCAGCAGCTGGGCCAGGCCCAGGCCGATGCTGAGCCAGCCAAGCGCGCTGATCATGGCCGTGTTGCCGCGCGCGCGCTCCTGGGGAATGTGCCGCTGCATGTGCCCGTCCGGCTGACCCCGCGCGCTGGTGTAATGAAGAATGCCGTCGTGCCCATTCTCGAATGCGGCGGATGTTTCCGCCGGCATGGCCGGCTGCTGTTGCCATGTTGGCGGACGCGCCGTGGCGCCGTCGCTCCTGTCTTCGTTTTGCATGCTGCCTCCCTTCTGTGTGTGGGAATTAGGCAGCGTTGTCTGGCAGGCGTTCCGGCAGGCGTGCGTGGGATGCGCTGTTTTATGCACGCTTCTGTGCCAGATCAAGTATCGGCGCGAAAAAAAGCGGCGGCCCTGGCTGGGGCCGCCGCTATTGCAGAACGGGCTAGCTTACCGGGCTAGCGTACTTGGTGCGTTTACTTCTGCTGCGCGATCCAGCGGTCGACCTTGGCTTCCAGCAGTTTCAACGGCAGGGTGCCATCGCCGAGCACCACTTCGTGGAACTTCGGCAGGCTGAACTTGTCGCCCAGCGCCTGCTGCGCGCGTTGGCGCAGTTCAACGATTTTCAGGGCGCCGATCTTGTAGCCGAGCGCCTGGCCCGGCCACGCCATGTAGCGTTCCGTCTCGCTTCTGGCCACGGCGTCGTAGCCGAGCGTATCGCGCATGTACTTGATGGTCTGCTCGCGCGTCCAGCCCTTGGTGTGCAAGCCCGTGTCGACCACCAGGCGCACGGCGCGCAGCATCTCGTCGTTCAGGTGGCCGAAATACTGGGCCGGATCGTCGAACAGGCCCATTTCCTTGCCCAGGGTTTCCGCGTACAGGGCCCAGCCTTCCGTGAAGGCATTGTTGCCGCCGAAGCGGCGGAAGTTCGGCAAGTCCATCTCCTGCACCAGCGCCAGGTGGAAATGGTGGCCAGGCTTGCCTTCATGCAGGAACAGGGTGGTCATGCCCGTGTCGCCATACAGTGTCGGATCCGTGACAACAGACCAGAAAACGCCCGGACGCGAACCGTCGGCGGCCGGCGCCGTGTAGTGGTCGGCGGCCGTGTCGCGGCTCAGTTCAGGTTCCAGGCGCAAGTCCAGCGGCGCCTTCGGCACCAAGGTGAACAGGGCGGGCAATTTGCTGTCAAGCAGCACATTCATCTTGCGGTAGACGTCCAGCACTTCCTGGTCCGTCTTGAACGGGCGGTATTTCGCCTGTTGCGAGACCCACACGGGCAGGCCGGCGGCCGGGCCGTTGTAGCCCATCTTCGGTCCGACGATGGCGTATTGTTCCTGGATGCGCGCCACTTCCTTCAAGCCGATGGCGTGGATCTGTTCCGGCTGCATGTCCGTGGTGGTGCTGCTGGCCACGCGCGCCTGGTACCAGGCGGCGCCATCGGGCAGGGCGCTCCAGCCGCTGCTGCCGCGGCCCGCCGGCAGGTAGTCGCGTTCCATGAAGGTGGCCAGGCGCTGCAGGGCCGGCATCAGCTTGGCTTCGATGATGACGGTGTAGGTTTGCGTCAGGCGCGCCTTGTCGGCGGCGGAAAAGCTGGCCGGCAAGTTCTTGATGGGCGTGTAGTAAACGCTGTCCTGCGGCGTGGCGCTGACGAGTTTTTTAAATTGCGGCAAGGCCGATTCCGTCAGCGCTTTCGGCAGCACGATGCCCTTCTGCATGCCGACTTGCATGTTGGCGATGGCCTGGTCGATCCAGCCCGGCAATTGCCCGATACGGCTCAGGTAAGCGTCGTATTCCTTGACCGTGGTCAGCGGCTGCGATGCCTCGCCACCCGCATAGTTGGCCAGGGTGACGGGCATGCTGTCCATCTGGTTCAGCGGCAGCAGGTGTTCGGGGAAGCGCTCGAAGCTCAGCGCCGTCGCCAGTTCATAGTCGAGAATGTCGTAGTTGATCTGGTCCTGCTGCGACAGCTGCGCGCGGGCGATGGCGCGCAAGGTTTTCTGGTACTGGTGATACAACGCAAACTGTTTTGCCCGCGCGGCAGGCACGATGGCGGAACCGATCTGGTCGTCAAAACGGTTGTCGCCGCTTTCGGTGGCGCCGATCGGCTCGAAACGGGCCAGCGCATCGTAGTACTGGTCGGCCAGCACTTGCAGCTGCTGTTTGGCTTGTGGCGCGCTGGTGGCAGGCGCGGCGGGCGCAACGGCGGCCTTGGCTGCGGCCGGGGCCGCTTGCGCCATGGGCGCGTAGGCGAGTAGCAGGGAGACGGCCAGGGTGCCGAGGGTGCCGGCGGCAATACGATGCTTCATGCGCGATGTCCTTTGTAAGGAGGGAATGAACGGGGCGTAGCGGAGTCGGGGTGGCCGGTCGCGAAGGAGCAGCCGGGGCGTAAGCATACGCGATTGCCTGCTGCGTTTGGATAAATTGTACGAGAGGAATGTTGCTATTTTGCCGTAGGCGGCAGGGCCGCTTTCATGCCCTGCCAGTGGCTGCTGCTCAAGGGACGGCAGGCGGGGCAGGGGGTGGCGGCGATCAGGCTGCGGATTTGCTGCGCGCGCGCCGCCGTCTGCGGGTGCGAGGAAATCCAGCCCGGTACCTTCGCCTGGTCCTTGTCATCGAGCTTCTGGAAAAAGCGCAGCATGCCATCGGGACGGATCTGCGCGCGCTGCAGGGCGAGCAAGCCCAGGCGGTCGGCTTCTTCTTCCATGTCGCGGCTGAAATACAGGGTGCCGGCCTGGTGCGCCAGCATGGCGGCCACGGCGCTGATATCGCCGATGGTCACGCCCACCAGCGCGCCCCAGCCCAGGCTGCTGATCATTTGCCGCAGCGAATGGCGCTGTTCCACGTGCTGCACTTCATGCGCCAGCACGCCGGCCAGCTCGCCCGGATCGGCCGCCTGGCGCAGCAAGCCCGTATGCACGACGATGATGCCGCCGGGCATGGCAAACGCGTTGACGCTCTCATCGTTCTTGACCAGCCAGCGGTAGGAGTAGCGCGAGCCGGCCGTCAGTTGCTGGCCGATATCCTGCACCGTCTGCTGCGCGATCCCCTTCTCGACGATGCCGCCCTGCGCGCGCACCTGCGCCAGGGCCAGCTCGCCCAGCTGCTTTTCCGTCGACAGGGGAATCAGGCCGGCCAGCGCGCCGATGGCATTGCCGCCTTGCCACCACAGCAAGGCGGCGGCAACGACGCCCGCGCCCGTCAAGGCTGCCAGCCAGCCCGACACTTGCCGGCGGTTGCGCTGGCGCTCGTTCCACAGGCGCTGCAGCTGCGGCTGCAGCGCGGCCGGCGCCTCGTTCAGGACGATGGCGAGGTCGCCGGCTGCCAGCGGCTTGAGCGACGCTTGCCGGCCCTGGCCGTCGAGCCAGTTGAGGAACAGTTCCGGGCCATCGACGCCGCCCACGCTGACGATCAGCTGCCCGACGTCAACGGTGACGCCGGGCGCATCGACGGCCAGCTGGCTGCCGAAGAAATGCGCGCTGACGGGCGTGCCGGCCGGACCGCCATCGGCGCCGGTCAGCAGCGCCTGGAACGCCGTCATGCGGCGGCCTCGGCAAAGCGGCTTTCGTACAGGGCCGCCATCAGGTCGGACTGGCTGATGATGCCGGCCAGGCGCTCTTCGTCATCGAGGATGGGAATATGGTGGTAGCCGGCGTCGGCCATCAGGGGCACCAGGTCGATGATGGGCGTACCCAGGCGGGCCGTATGCGGTGACGGCGTCATCAGCTGCCCCACCACTTCCGGCTTGTCGGTATGCGACAGGCCGCTGCGCTGCAGCAGGCTGCGCAGGCGCTGGCGCATGCCCTGGTAATCGTCGAGGCCGCCATGACGCAAAAAATCCGTCTGCGTGATGATGCCGATGACGCGGCGCGCGCGATTGACGACGGGCAGGGCGCCCACCTCGTGCTCGCGCATGGTACGCCAGGCAACATCCAAAGGCGTGCCGAATTCCACGCTGAGCACGTCCTTCGACATGATGTCGGCGCAGGTGATGACGCCGAAGCGCCGCTGGTAGGCGCGCATTTCCGTCTGCAAAAAGATGGCCTGCAAATCATCGCGGCTGATGTCCAGCACTTCGCCGTGCTGGCGCAGCACGGCATCGAGATCGTCCGGCGAAAAGCCCAGGCGCGCGCTGGGCACGTCATCCTTGGTGGCGTGCGGATGCGGCGCCACCAGTTGCTGGATGTGCGGATAGCGGCGTCCCGTCAGGTTGTTGTACAGCACGGCGCAAGCGACCAGCACGGCGGAATTGAACAGTACGGTGATGAAGACGAATTCAAAGCCGGCCGCATGCACGCTGGCGCCGCCCACCACGGTGGTGAGCGCCACGGCGCCGCCCGGCGGGTGCAAACAGCGCAGGGCGAACATCGCGCCAATGGCCAGGCAGGCGGCCAGCGCCGCCACGCCCACGCTGGGTCCCAGCCATTTCACGCAGGCCACGCCCACCAGACCGGACACCACATTGCCGCCCACCACCGACCATGGCTGGGCCAGGGGGCTGGCAGGCAGGCAGAACAGCAGTACGGCCGAGGCGCCCATGGGGGCGATCAGGTAGACGCTGGCACTGTCGGGCGCCAGCAGAAAATGGCAGATGAGGCCAGTGAGCAGCAAGCCGCAGATGGCGCCCGCGCAGGCGCGCGCCTGTTCGCGGCGGCTGCCGTTGTTCGGTTGCGGCAGCCAGCGTGCCAGGAAAGATGTCGTCATGATGGGGAGGGCGCGTTCCAGACGCGTTGCTCGGTTAAGCCCGTCATTATCCCATGCGTGCCGTTTTGCTGCCGGCAAGTGCCCATCTTGCCGGTATCAATCTTCCGCGCAGACGGCCTGCAGGCCGTGCTGGTTCAGCAGCTCCCTGATGCTGTCGGTGGCGGCGGTGCCGGGCTTGCTGCCGGCACACGCATGGATGTCATTGAGCACGCGCGCCGCATCCTTGCCCGTGGCGTCCGCCATCAGCTGTGCCAGATGGCGGTCGGAAAAGTGTTCATATAACAAGGCCAGCACGGGTCCATACGCCGTGTCGGGGATGCCGGGCGGGAAGGCGCTGCGCAGCATGCGTGCGGCGCTCCACAGTGGTTGCGGCAGCTGGTTTTGCTTGGTCAATGCATGCTCCTGGTCTTGCTTATGCGTTTTTCGTATAAGCACAGTGCAATTAAATTGTGGATATTTCCTGTAGGCAGGCATATTCTAAATGGCCATGCCTGCTGGCATCTGTTCAGTTGGCCTCACGCTTATTTCACAGGAGTTCCGCATGCGCGCTTCCATCCTTTCTACCGTTCTCGCCAGTGTGCTGCTGGCCGGCACCGCTGTTGCTGCCGCGCCAACACCAAGCAATCCCGTCGCCACGCCGCACCTGCCGTACAACGCGGCCGCCGATGCCAAGGCCGACGTGGCCCATGCGCTGGCCGAGGCCAAGGCTGCCCACGTGCCCGTGCTGCTGATCTTTGGCGCCAACTGGTGCGAGGATTGCCGCGCGCTCGACCGGGCCTTGAAGGAAGGCAAGAACGCGGAGCTGATGCAGCAGCAGTTCAAGGTGGTCAAGGTGGACGTGGGCAATTTCGACCATAACCTGGATGTGGCGCATGCCTATGGCAACCCGCTCAAGAAGGGCATTCCGGCCGCCGTGCTGGTGTCGAGCGACAACAACCAGGTGCTGTATGCCACCAAGGGCGGCGAACTGGCGAATGCGCGCCGCATGAGCGAGAGCGGCATTTATGACTTCTTCAAGCAGGCGGCCAGCGTCAAGGCGCCCGCGATGTAATGACGTGAAGCGGCAGCCTTAAAACTCTTCCCATGCATCGCTGCCCGGCGTGGCCGGGCGCGCGGCCGGCGTGCGCGTGGTGGCGATCGATGCACGCACAGCCTTGGGCGGCGTGGGCCGGCTGGCCGCTGGCTGCGCTGCCTGTCCCGTTTCTTCCAGCTTGAACACGCTGACCACCTGCGCCAGCCGGCCGGCCTGATCCTGCAGTGACTGGGCCGCGGCTGCCGCTTCTTCCACCAGGGCCGCATTTTGCTGGGTCGCATCATCCATCTGCGTGACGGTAGCGTTGACTTGCGCAATGCCCTGGCTTTGCTCCTGGCTGGCCGAGGCGATTTCTCCCATCAGGTCGGCGACGCGCTGCACGGAGACGACGATGTCCTGCATGGTGGCGCCGGCCGAGTCGACCAGCTTGCTGCCTGCTTCCACCTTGCTGCCCGAATCGACGATCAAGTCCTTGATTTCCTTCGCCGCCGCCGCCGAGCGCTGCGCCAGGTTGCGCACCTCGGTGGCCACCACGGCAAAGCCGCGACCCTGTTCGCCTGCGCGCGCCGCCTCGACGGCCGCATTCAGGGCGAGGATATTGGTCTGGAAGGCAATGCCGTCGATGACGCCGATAATGTCAGCGATCTTGCGCGAACTTTCGGTAATTTCGCCCATCGTCTGCACCACTTGCCCCACCACGTCGCCACCCTTGACGGCGTGGCCCGAGGCCGACACCACCAGCTGGTTGGCCTGGCGCGCATTGTCCGCATTCTGTTTCACGGTCGACGTGAGTTCTTCCATGGCCGCCGCCGTTTCTTCCAGACTTGATGCCTGGGCTTCCGTGCGCGCCGACAGGTCCAGGTTGCCCGAAGCGATCTGGCTCGATGCGCTGGCAATGGCCCCGGTACTGTCGCGAACTTCGCGTATCGTCACGTTCAGCGATGCGACGAAACGGTTGAAGGCGGCGGCCAGCGCGCCGACTTCGTCCTCCGATTCGACGGGCATGCGGCGGCTCAAGTCGCCATTCCCGCTGGCGATTTCGCTGAGCATGCCGGCTGCGCGCGCGACGGGCGCGGCGATGGCGCGGCTGATCACGTAAATGATGACCAGGGCGATGCCGCCGCCGACCAGGCCAGCGATCAGCGCGGCGATCAGGGCCGAGCGCGTGACATTGCCCAGCACTTCCGTTTCCGGCACTTCCGCCATCACATACAGATTCAATTCCGGCACGAACGAGGCGGCGACGAACTGGCGCCCGGCCGGCGCGTCGTAGATGGCGGAGACATATTTGGTGCCCGTCAACAGGCTCTTGCTCAAGGCTTCGCTAAAGCCGGGCAGATCCTTCAATGCATGTTTGCCGTCGGCCAGCTTTGTATCGCGGTGCACCAGCACGATGCCGTTGGCGCGCGCCAGGTAGACGTGGCCAGTCTGGCCGATCTTGTAGCTGCGAATGGTGTCGGCCAGCGCATTGATGGACAGGCCCAGTCCGGCGGCGATCTGCTTGCCGCCCGCCGTCTGGCCGCGCGCATTCAGGTACAGCATCAGGTCGCTGGAGTTTTCCGCCTTGTCGATGTCGAGCGTGTAAGCCTTGTCGCCGGCCAGCAAGCCATAGAACCACTGGTCGGCCGCCTGGTTCTTGTCCAGGGTGCGCAGCAAGCCGTCCGTGGTGAAATACTTGCCCGTGCTGGCCGAGGCCCAGTTGATCGAGGCGGCCTTGTTCTTTTTCTTGACGACCTTGGCGTAGCGCTGGAAGGTGGCGATGCCGCTGTCGGGCAGGCCCGCATCTTCCCAGTCCTGCAGGTAAACATCGTTGGCCATGGTTTGCACCACGGACAGGGGCTGGCTGATCTGGCGCAGCACGTCGTTGCGGATTTCACCCACCTGCGCCGGCAATTCCTGGCCGACGACGCGCTCGCGCACGTAATCGCTGCTCATGCGCACGCTGAGAAAAGACGAGATCGCCATAAAGAGCAGCAGGCACAAGCCCATGCTGAACAGGAGTTTTTTCTGGATGGAGAGACGGCGAAGCAGAGACATGAAAGACCTTGAAGGATGGCCTGCACAATATTAGGCAGAAAAGCGGGCAGGCAAGGTGCCAGTATACCGGCCGCGCCGCGCGCACCGCCGCACCAATGCTGCTTACCGCTCATTCATGTTGCATTGCGGCAACGTGAAAAACAGTCAATCATGGCGTTTTTTCATGCTTGCGCGCCCTGCGGGGAAATCCGTCAGGCCGGCAAGCCGTGGGCGATCAATTCCAGCGGCAGTTCCGTGCTGCACTTGATTTGTTCCATGGAAAAGGCGGACGATACGCCCGTCAGCTGTGCCGCCTTGATGAGTTTTTTATAAAACGTGTCGTAGCCCTTGATGTCGGTGGTGACGACTTTCAGCAGGTAATCGATGTCGCCGCTCATGCGGTGAAATTCCTGCACTTCCGGCAAGACGATGACGGCGGCGGCAAAGCGGCGCAGCCATTTTTCATCGTGCTGTCCCGTGCGCACGCTGACGAAGACGGTGACGGGCAAGCCCACTTTTTGCCGGTTGACGATGGCCACGCGGCTTTCGATATAGCCGTCTTCCTCCAGCCGCTTGACCCGCTTCCAGCAGGGCGTGCTGGACAGGCCGATCTTCTCGCTGAGGGCGGCGATCGACAGGGTGCCGTCCTGCTGCAGGGCGGCCAGGATGGCACAGTCGAATTTGTCGAGGGAGGCATTAGGGGAATTCATTTTGCCATTTTCCATTTTGTAGCATATACATGCTGCATGGTAGCGTATTTGCAGCATTGTTTGGCATATCTTCATGGGCCGCCGCCGCTAGACTGTAGATATGTTTCAGCCGCTAGCGCTGCCCCTTTTTATAGAATGCCCGGACTGCCATCATGAAAGAAATCTACCTCGACAGCAATGCCACTACCTGCGTGCTGCCTGCCGCCGTTGCCGCCGCCAGACAGGCGATGGAGCAGGGCTTTGGCAACCCCAGCAGCACTCACGCGACGGGCTTGCAGGCCAAGGCCATGATGGATGGCGTGCGCCATCGCGCCAGCCGCCTGCTGGGCGTGGGCGAGGGGCGATTGATGTTCAACAGCGGCGCCACCGAGGGCATCCAGACGGCCGTGCTGTCCGCCCTGTGCGCGCTGCGCGAGCGGCGCGATGCGGGCAAGCGCATCGGCAGCCTGCTGCTGTATGGCGCCACCGAGCACAAGGCCGTGCCGGAAAGCCTGGCGCACTGGAATCGTCTGCTGGGCCTGAACCTGGAAGTGCGCAAGCTGCCCGTCGATGCACACGGGCTCCACGATCTGCAGGCCCTCGGTGCGCTGATCGGCGACGCCGCCATGCTGTGCACCATGGCGGCGAATAATGAAACGGGCGTCATCAGCGATTTGTCGGCCATCGCCCAGCTGCTGCGGCAGCGTGGCGCGGACGCCTACTGGATGGTCGATTGCGTGCAGGCGCTGGGCAAGCTGGCCTTGAACCTGGCCGCCACGCGTATCGATTACGCGCCGTTTTCCGGCCACAAACTGTATGCGCCCAAGGGCATCGGCATGCTGTACGTGCGTGCCGGCGCGCCATTTACGCCGCTGATGATGGGCGGCGGCCAGGAGGCTGGCCAGCGCTCGGGCACGGAAAACATGGCCGGCATCGCCGCGCTGGGCGCCGTGCTGGCCGCGCTGGAAGACGGCACGACCTTCCGTGGCCACGCCGACCTGGCCGCGTTCCGCGCGCAGCTGGTGACCAGCCTGGAGCACGCCTTCCCCGGCATCGTCTTCAACATGCCGTTCGACTTGTCGTTGCCGACCACGCTCAATTTTTCCGTGCCTGGCCTGTCCTCGAAGGAATTGCTGGACCTGTTCGACGCCGCGCGCGTGCGCGTCAGTTCGGGCAGCGCCTGTTCCGCCGCCAAGGCCCTCCCCAGTTATGTGCTCGAAGCGATGCACGTGCCGCAGTGGCGCGCCAGTTCCGCCATCCGTTTGTCGTTCGGCCCCCTGATCGACGCGGCGACGGTTGGCGCCGCCTGCGCGCGCATCGAGCGCTGCGGCGAAGCATTGCGCAGCAGCTGCTTGCTGCCGTCGGCGCTGGCGCCATCGCCGCACGATGGCGCACAGGACGGCGTCATCCAGCTCAGTGTCGACGGCCAGTGCACCTGGCTGCTCAGCGACGCGGCCAGCGCCACCTGTGTCGTCATCGACCCTGCCGCCGCGCTGGTGCCGCGCCTGGCCGCCTTCATCCGTTGCCAGCAGCTCGATTTGCGCGCCATCGTGCATACGGCGCGGCCCGTTGACAACGGCGCGGCACGCCTGGCGCTGCTGCAGGAACTGTCCATCGAGCAGGTGGGCGACCTGGGGGCCAGCGGCGAACTGGCGCTGGGACAGCAGCGCCTGCGCCGTGTGGAATATGGCGACACGCACGTCTACCTGCTGGAGCAACGCTTCGCCTTCACCGGTGCCCTGGCGCCGCACCGCATCGCCTCGCTGCTTGATGCGGGCCTGGTGACACAGGACACGATACTGTGCGCGGCGCACGACGACGGCACCATCTGCGGCACCGCGCGCGCCATGGATGCCGGCGTGGCGCCCGCCGCCGAACTGCAGCTCGACGCGGCTGGCTTGCCGGCCTTTTTGCGCCAGCACCCCGACGCCGTCCTCGTCGATGTGCGCGAGGCCTACGAGCATGCGGCTTGCGCCGGCGGCGTTTTCGCCGGCTGCGAAGTGCGCAGCGTGCCCTTGAGCCGGCTGGCGGGGCAGGTGGCCGCCTGGCTGCAGCAGCCGCAGCGTCCGCTGGTCTTTTTCTGCCGCAGCGGCAACCGCAGCGCGCGCGCTAGCGCCTGCCTGCGCCGTCTGGGCCATGCGGCGGCATGGCAGCTCAACGGTGGCATGGCCATGGCGGAAGCGACGCATCATCCGCTGGCCATCGCTGCCTGAGATCGCCAGTAGTTCCTGCATGACCTTGCACCGCGCGCTCCCAGGCGCGGTGCGGTCGTGGGTTTTCGCCAGTTCATTTCCTCCCGGCATCTTTCCCCCGTTCACCCCGCCACTTTCTTTGCCGACACACGCCTAAAACGCCGGGTGTGTACGCTAGCGCACGGTCTTGCGCGCGGCGCGCCCCTACGATGAAGTTCAGAAAATCTCCCTATACCCTGAGATTCGTCGCAACGCTCCGGCGCTTCGCTTTCCGTTTTCGCCAGTGTCCGATCGTGTTCTTCCAGACTGGGCCAGCGTGACGGCGGCCGCTGGCTGCCTGCGCGCACCTAGCGAGGCCCAAGTTGAAAGAGTACACAGCAGTCGTCACGCAGCAAATCAAGGCACAGATTTCCAAAGCCAGGGGAATCTTCCGCGACCATACCCTTGCACCCGATACCTTCGACGCCGCGCGCGACGATGCCTTGCCCTTGCGCTCGGAATTGTTCAGCGCCATGCAGATGGCCGCCCATGGCAAGCACGTGGCCGCCGGCCATGCGGTGGGGCGGCATCATGGCCGCGACCGCCTGCTGGCGCGCCTGGCCGACAACGCGGCCCTGATCACGGCCACCGTCAATGAATTGACGG
Source organism: Janthinobacterium amylolyticum (assembly GCF_051380655.1). Taxonomy (NCBI): domain Bacteria; kingdom Pseudomonadati; phylum Pseudomonadota; class Betaproteobacteria; order Burkholderiales; family Oxalobacteraceae; genus Janthinobacterium; species Janthinobacterium amylolyticum. Next base: position 36,036 of record NZ_JBNYXL010000018.1, on the reverse strand, counting down.
CCACGGTGAAAAGCGGGCGCCAGGTCACGCCCGCCTCGGAATGGCTGCTGGATAATTTTTACCTGATCGAAGAACAGATCCGCACCACGCGGCGCCACCTGCCGAAGAATTACAGCAAGGAGCTGCCTCGGCTCACTTCCGGCACGGATGCCGGTTGCCCGCGCGTGTATAAAATCGCGCTGGAAATCATCTCGCATGGCGATGGCAGGGTCGACCTGGAAAACCTGTGCCACTTCGTCGAGGCCTACCAGGACGTGGCCACGCTCACGCTTGGGGAACTGTGGGCCGTGCCCATCATGCTGCGCCTGGCGCTGATCGAGAACCTGCGCCGCGTGGCCGTGCGCGTGGCCGACGACCGCATGCAGCGCGACCTGGCCAATACCTGGGCCGACCAGATGACGGAAATAGCCGAGCGCAATCCCAGCGGCTTGATCCTGCTGGTGGCCGACATGGCGCGCTCGAATCCGCCCATCACCAGTGCCTTCGTGGCGGAATTGTCGCGCCGCCTGCAGGGGCAAAGTCCGTCGCTCACCCTGGCCCTGTCGTGGCTGACGCACAAGCTGGCCGAATCGGGCCTCACCATCGAGCAGCAGATCCAGTCCGAGATCGGGCAGCAGGCTGCCGACCAGGTCTCGATCGCCAACAGCATCGGCAGCCTGCGTTTTCTCGGCACCATGGACTGGCAGGAATTCGTCGAGACCATGAGCGTGGTCGAGCAAACCCTGCGCCTGGACCCGGCCGGCACGTATGGCTTGATGGATTTCGCCACGCGCGACAGCTACCGCCACGCCATCGAACGCATCGCCAAGCGCAGCGCGCGCAGCGAAGTGGAAGTGGCCGAGATGGTGGTGCAATTGGCGCACACGCATGGCAACGGCAACGATGCGCGCCGCGGCCACATCGGCTTCTACCTGGTCGGACGTGGCGTGCTGGTGCTGGAAAAGCAGGCCGGCGCCAAATTGCCGTTTGTCGAGGCGCTGCAGCATACGGCACGCGCCGCGCCGCTGGCCGTCTACCTGGGCGCGATCGCCTTTATGACCCTGGCCACCAGCGCGCTGCTGCTCGAACGCGCCGTGCGCCACGGCGTGCAGGGCTGGCCATTGGCGGCGCTGGGCGTGCTGGCGCTGCTGGGCAGCAGCCAGCTGTCCGTGGCCGTGGTGAACTGGCTGGCGACCCTGATGACGTCGCCGCACCCGCTGCCGCGCATGGATTACCAGGGCGGCATTCCGTCGGACGCGCGCGGTATTGTCGTCGTGCCGACCCTGATCTACAGCCAGGAAAACGTGGCGGCCCTGTGCGAGGCGCTGGAAGTGCGCTACCTGGCCAACCGCGATCCGAACCTGCGCTTTTGCCTGCTGACGGACTTTGTCGACGCGCAGGCGCAAACCTTGCCGGGCGACGACGCCCTGCTGCGCCAGGCGCAGGAGACCATCCGCGCACTGAATGACAAATACCGCGTGGAAGGCGTCGAGTACAAGGAAAATGGCGACCCGGCCGACCCCGATGCATTGGGCCACGTGGGACCGTTCCTGTTGCTGCACCGTCCGCGCCTGTGGAATTCGCAGCAGAATGCGTGGATGGGGCAGGAGCGCAAGCGCGGCAAGCTCTCCGACCTGCACGCGTTTTTGCGCGGCGGCGCGCGCGACAAATTCTCGCTGGTGGAAGGCGAGTTGCGCGGCCTGCGCACCATCAAGTATGTGATCACGCTCGACACGGATACACTGCTGCCGCGCGACGCGGCGCGCGAATTCATCGCCACCATGATGCACCCGCTGAACCGTCCCGTGCTGGACGCGGCCGGCACCCGCGTGGTGGCCGGCTACGGCATCCTGCAGCCGCGCGTGGCCGTGGCGCTGCCCAGCGCGAACGCCTCGCGCTACGAGCTGCTGTGCGGCGGCGAACCCGGTATCGACCCGTACACGCGCACCGTTTCCGACCTGTACCAGGACGTATTCTATGAAGGCTCCTTCATCGGCAAGGGCATTTATGACCTCGACATGTTCGAGCGCGTGCTGGGTCAGCGCCTGCCCGACAATAAAATCCTCAGCCACGATCTGCTGGAGGGCTGCTACCTGCGCGCGGGCCTCTTGAGCGACTCGCAGCTGTACGAGGAATATCCGGCCCGCTACGACGCCGACGTGAGTCGCCGCCAGCGCTGGATCCGTGGCGACTGGCAGCTGATCGGCTGGCTGCTGGGCCGTGTGCCGGGCCGCGCCGGCAAGCGCGAACGTAACCCGCTGTCGATGCTGTCGCGCTGGAAGCTGTTCGACAATCTGCGCCGCAGCGTGGTGGCGCCTGCCACGACCTTGTCGCTGCTGCTGGTGTGGGGCTTTTTGCCGCACGTGGCCTTCTGGAGCGCGGCCGTGCTGGCCATCATCTTCCTGCCGCCCGTGTTTTCAGCCCTGTACGATTTGCTGCGCAAGCCGCGCGATACCCTGTGGCGCCAGCACCTGGCCGCGTTCGAGCGGCGCTGCGGCGTGCAGTTCTCGCATGCCATGCTGACCCTCGTCTTCCTGCCGTACGAAGCGTGGATCAGCCTGGACGCCATCGTGCGCACCCTGTGGCGCCTGGGCGTGTCGCACAAGCACTTGCTCGACTGGCGCGCCTCGAACCTGCACAGCTCCTCCGGCTCGCAGGCGGACAGCTGGCGCGCCATGTGGTGCTCGCCCGCGCTGGCGCTGGCCACCTTCGGCGCCTTGCTCCACTGGCGTCCGGAAGCCTTGCCGGCCGCCGCCGTGGTGCTGCTGCTGTGGTTCGCCGCCCCCGCCATCGCCTGGTGGATCAGCCGCCCGATCGAGCGCGCCGTGGCGCGCCTGTCGGCCGAGCAGGGCCGTTTCCTGCACGGCGTGGCGCGCAAGACCTGGGCCTATTTCGACACCTTCGTCGGGCCCGACGACCACTGGCTGCCGCCCGATAACATGCAGGAGCATCCGACCCTGGTGGTGGCGCACCGCACCTCGCCGACCAATATCGGCCTGGCGCTGCTGGCCAACCTGACGGCCTATGATTTCGGCTACATCAGCATGGGCCAGTTGATCGAGCGCAGCCGCGCCACCCTGCACACCATGGGCGAGCTGGAACGCTTCCAGGGCCACTTCTATAACTGGTACGACACGCAGACGCTCAAGGCGCTGCAGCCGATGTACATCTCGACGGTAGACAGCGGCAACCTGGCCGGCCATCTGCTGACCCTGCAGCCGGGACTGGTGGAACTGTATGACGCGCCCATCATCGGCGCGCAAGTGGTACAGGGCATCCGCACGACGGCGCAGGTGCTGCAGGAATGCATCGCCGCCGAAGGCGAAGGCAAGGCCATGCGCGAGAGCATGGCGCTGCTGCAGGCGCCGGCCGCGCCGGCCAGCCTGGCCGAATGGCATGCCTATCTCGCCGCCGCGAATGGCGCCGCCGACGCCTTGCTGTCGCTGACCTTGCACAGCGAGGATGGCGAACTGTCGATGTGGACGGGCGCCCTGGCGCGCCAGTGCCGCGCGGCGCTGGCCGAGTTGCTGCAACTGGCGCCCTGGGCGGCGCAAGCGGGCGTCGACGCGGCGCTGATGCGCGTACCGACCCTGCGTGAACTGGCCAACCTGGAGAGCATGGAAGGCGCGCCGTCCGAGCTGGCGGCGCTGCTGGCGCAGGGCCGCGAACAGGCCGCGCGCTACATGCGCGACATCGCCCATGCGGCGGGCCAGGCGCGCGACTTCGCGCAGATCGAATACGGCTTCCTGTACAACCCGTCGACAAAACTGCTGGCCATCGGCTACAACGTCAGCGAACGGCGCCTGGACCCCAGCTACTACGATTTGCTGGCGTCCGAAGTGCGTCTGGCCAGCTTCATCGCCATCGCCCAGGGCCAGCTGCCGCAGGAGCACTGGTTCGCGCTGGGCCGCCAGCTGTGCATGGTGGCGGGCCAGCCCGTGCTGCTGTCGTGGAGCGGCTCGATGTTCGAGTACCTGATGCCGCTCCTGGTGATGCCGAACTACCCGAATACCCTGCTCGACCAGACCTACCATTCCGTCATCGATGCGCAGATCGATTACGGCCGCCAGCGCGACGTGCCGTGGGGGATTTCCGAGTCCGGCTACAACACCGTCGACGCCAGCCTGAACTATCAATACCGCGCCTTCGGCGTACCGGGACTGGGCCTGAAGCGGGGCCTGGCCGACGACCTGGTGGTGGCGCCATATGCCAGCATGATGGGCCTGATGGTGCGGCCGGAGGCGTCGTGTCAGAACCTGCAGCGCATGCAGGCGGCCGGCTACATGGGCCGCTATGGCTTCTTCGAGGCCATCGATTTCACCACCGCGCGCCTGCCGCGCGGGCAGGGCAGCGCCATCATCCGATCGTTCATGGTGCACCACCAGGGCATGGGCTTCCTGGCCCTCAGCTACCTGCTGCACGACCGCCCCATGCAGCGCCGTTTCGAGTCCGATCCGCTGCTGCAATCGGCCTTGCTGGTGCTGCAGGAGCGCACTCCGCAGGCGGGCGCGTTTTACTCGAATACGGCCGAACTGGCGGTGCTGCGCAGCGGCGCGCCCGAGCAGGCCATGCCGATGCGCATCCTCACGCAGGCCAACAGCGCCGTGCCGGAAACGCAGCTGCTGTCGAATGGCCGCTACCACGTCATGGTGAGCAATGCGGGCGGCAGCTACAGCCGCTGGAAAGACCTGTCCGTGACGCGCTGGCGCGAAGACAGCACGCGCGATAACTGGGGCAATTTCTGCTACCTGCGCGACCTCGACGACGGTGCAGTCTGGTCCACCATGTACCAGCCGACCCTGGCCGAGCCGAAGAAATACGAGGTGATCTTTTCCGAGGGCCGGGCCGAGTTCCGCCGCGCCGATCATGGCCTGGACCTGTACACGGAAATCGTCGTCTCGCCCGAGGACGACATCGAGATTCGCCGCACGCGCATCAGCAATAATTCAAACCGCCAGCGGCGCATCGAGATCACCAGTTTTGCCGAAGTGGTGATGGCGCCGGCGGCGGCCGATGCGGCCCATCCTGCCTTCAGCAAGCTGTTCGTGCAGACGGAAATCCTCGCGCATGAAAAGGCGATTTTATGTACGCGCCGGCCCCGCTCGAAAGAGGAGCAGATGCCGTGGCTGCTGCATGTGATGACGGTACATGATATCGAGCGCTACGAAGTGTCGTTCGAGACGGACCGCGCGCGCTTCATTGGCCGTGGCAACACGGCGCAATTGCCGCAGGCGTTGCAGGAAAGCGGCCCGCTGAGTGGCGGCCATGGTTCGGTGCTCGACCCTGTCGTGGCCATCCGCTATGTCATCACCCTGGAACCCGACCAGGCCGTCACCGTCGACAGCGTCACCGGCATGGCCGAACAGCGCGACGCGGCCCTGCACCTGATCGACAAATACCAGGACCGCCACCTGGCCGACCGCGTGTTCGAACTGGCCTGGACGCACAGCCAGGTGGTGCTGCGCCAGCTCAACGCCAGCGAAGCCGATGCGCAGCTGTATGCGCGCCTGGCCAATGCCGTGATTTATCCGAATGCGGCCCTGCGCGCCGAGGCCAGCATTCTGATCAAGAACCAGCGGGGCCAGTCGGGCCTGTGGGCGTATGCCATCTCGGGCGACCTGCCGATCGTGCTGCTGCAGATACGCGACGCGGCCAATATCGAGCTGGCGCGCCAGATGGTACAGGCGCATGCCTATTGGCGCCTGAAAGGGCTGATCGTCGACCTGGTGATCTGGTACGAAGAGCAGTCGGGCTACCGCCAGCTGCTGCACGACCAGATCATGGGCCTGATCGCCTCGGGCATCGATGCGCAGGCGATCGACCGACCGGGCGGCATCTTCGTGCGCCTGGCTGAGCAGATCGCCAATGAAGACCGCATCTTGCTGCAATCGGTGGCGCGCGCCATCATCAGCGACTTGCGCGGCACCCTGGCCGAGCAGGTCAAGCGTCCGCCCAGCCCCGTGCTGCGCATGCCGCCACTGCTGCAGGAACCGGCGCGTGAACATGCCGGCGTGCCGCACCGGGCGCCCGCGCGCGAACTGATCCTGGAAAATGGCCTCGGCGGCTTCACGCCGGACGGGCGCGAATACGTGATCACCACGGGTGCGGATCAACAGACGCCGGTGCCGTGGTCGAACGTGCTGGCCAACGCGCAATTCGGCACGGTGGTGTCGGAAGGCGGGCAGGCGTATACCTGGAGCGAGAACGCGCATGAATTCCGCCTCACGCCATGGCAGAACGACCCTGTCTCCGACTTGTCCGGCGAGGCGTTTTATGTGCGCGACGAGCAGAGTGGCCAGTTCTGGTCGCCCTCATCCCTGCCGGCACGCGGCAGCGGCGACTACGTCACGCGCCACGGTTTCGGCTACAGCGTGTTCGAGCACAGCGAAGCGGGCATCGCCACTGAATTGTGCACCTACGTGGCGTTGGACGCGGCCGTCAAATATTCGGTAATCAAGGTACGCAACGACAGCGGCGTGCCGCGCCGGCTGTCCGTCACCGGCTATGTGGAATGGGTACTGGCCGACCTGCGCGCCAAGTCCGGCATGCACGTGGCCACCGAAGTCGACACGATCAGCGGCGCGCTGTTCGCGCGCAACAACTACAACACGGAATTTTCGGGCCGGGTGGGCTTTTTCAATACGGATGCCAGCATCCGTTCCATCACTTGCGACCGCAATGAATTCATCGGCCGCAACGGCAGCCTGGCGCAGCCGGCCGCCTTGCGCCGGGTACGCCTGTCCGGCAAGGCCGGCACGGGACTGGACCCGTGCGCGGCGATCCAGGTGCCATTTGAATTGCAGCCGGGGCAGGAGCGTGAAATCGTCTTCATCCTCGGCGTGGGCGGGCGCCGCAATGCCGACGCCAGCACCATGGTGCAGCGCCATGCGGGCAAGGAGGCGGCCCGCGCGACCCTGGAAAAAGTGCGCGCGCACTGGGAAACGACCCTGGGCGCCGTGCGCATCGAGACGCCCGATCCTTCGCTTGACGTGATCGCCAACGGCTGGCTGATGTACCAGACCATCGCCTGCCGCCTGTGGGCGCGCAGCGGTTATTACCAGTCGGGCGGCGCCTATGGTTTCCGCGACCAGCTGCAGGACGCGATGGCCATGATCCATACGGCGCCGCAGCTGCTGCGCAAGCACCTGCTGCTGTGCGCGGCGCACCAGTTTGTCGAGGGCGACGTGCAGCACTGGTGGCATCCGCCTTCGGAGCGCGGCGTGCGCACGCATTGCTCCGACGACTATCTGTGGCTGCCGCTGGCCGCCTGCCGCTATGTGATCGCCACGGGCGACGTCAACGTGCTGTCGGAAGTGGCGCCCTTCATCGAGGGGCGCGCCGTCAAGCCGGAAGAGGATTCGTATTACGACCTGCCCGTGCGTTCGGGCGAGTCGGCCGACCTGTACGAACACTGCGTGCGCGCCATCCGCCACGGCCTGCGAATGGGCGTGCACGGCTTGCCGCTGATCGGCTCCTGCGACTGGAATGACGGCATGGACAAGGTGGGCGAACACGGCAAGGGCGAGAGCGTGTGGCTGGCCTTCTTCCTGTATGAAGTGCTGCAGCGCTTTGCCGAAGTGGCCGTGCTGCGCGGCGATGCGCCGTTTGCCCAGTTCTGCCGCGATGAAGCCGTGAAACTGGCGGCCAATGTCGAGGAACATGCATGGGATGGCGAGTGGTACCGGCGCGCGTATTTCGACGACGGCACGCCATTGGGATCGCACACGAACGAGGAATGCCAGATCGATTCGATTTCGCAAAGCTGGGGCGTGCTGTCGGGCGCCGCCAACAAGGAACGGGTCGCCGGCGCCATGCGCCAGGTCGACGCGCGCCTGGTGCGGCGTGACTCCGGCGTGATCCAGCTGCTCGATCCGCCGTTCGACAAATCCGATCTCAATCCCGGCTATATCCGCGGCTATGTGCCGGGCGTGCGCGAGAACGGCGGCCAGTACACGCATGCGGCCATCTGGACGGCGATGGCGTTTGCGCGCATGGGCGAGAGTGAAAAAGCGTGGGAGCTGCTGCGCATGATCAACCCCGTGCGCCACGGCGTTGATGCGCAGGCGGTGGCGCGCTACAAGGTCGAACCGTACGTGGTGACGGCCGACGTGTATGCCGTGGCACCGCACGTGGGGCGCGGCGGCTGGAGCTGGTACACGGGGTCGTCGGGCTGGCTGTACCGCCTGATCGTCGAGTCCCTGCTTGGCCTGACGCGCGAAGCGGACGTGCTGCGCCTGGCGCCGAACATGCCGGCGGAATGGGGCAGCTTCAAGCTGCATTACCGCTTTGGCGCCAGCAGCTATGCGATCACGGTGGAACAGGCGCAGGGACGCGCCGCGGGATTGTCAGTCGATGGCGTGGCGCAGGCTGGCGACAGCATCGCCCTGCGCGACGAGGGCCGCGAGTACGCGGTGCTACTGCTGTTGTAGCGCGAGGGGGCCTTGCCGTGGCGCGTCGTGCTGTACATCGTCTTGCCGCGACTGCTCGTGCTGCCATTTGTCGTGCCCGGGACGGCGCCGCCCCGCCAGCAGGATCAGGCCCGCGGCAAACAGCAGCAGGTCGCGCGTGCGTACTTCCGGGACGGTTTGCCGTGCGCCGGATGGCGCCCGATGCTGCGTGGATGCGGCGCTGGTGGCCGGCAAGGTGCTGGCGCAGGCGGCCAGGCATAGTGCCGCCGCTCTTCCTGTGAACTGCATACATTCCTTAAAAAAGCGCGCTGGCCAGTCAGGCACGGCGCGCCGGTGTTCATGTCGACGACATTGTAATTATGCACATGAACATTGTAAATAAGGAATTTTCAATGCTGTTCTAGAATCCCAGCGCCGCTCCCGCGCCCAGCAGGGTGGCCACGCCCAGCACGGCAAACACCAGTGCCGCGATGCCATGCACGAGGGGCAGCGACACGCGGTTGGCGATCTTGTCGCCCAGGTAGACGGCCGGCACGTTGGCCAGCATCATGCCGAAGGTGGTGCCCAGCACGACGGAAACAATGTCGTGGTAGCGCGCCGCCAGCGCGACGGTGGCCACCTGCGTCTTGTCGCCCATTTCCGCCATGAAGAAGGCGATCAGGGTGGTCAGGAAGACGCCATATTTGGCCAGCCTGGTCTCGTCCTCATCGAGCTTGTCGGGGATCAGGGTCCAGGCGGCCATGGCAAGGAAAGACACGCCGAGCACCCAGCGCAGCACGTCCGGCCCCAGCATGCTGGTGATCCAGGCGCCGACGGCGGCGGCAAATGCGTGGTTGGCGATGGTGGCGACGAAAATGGCCAGCACGATGGGCAGGGGCTTGCGGAATTTGGCAGCCAGTAAAAAGGCCAGGAGTTGGGTTTTGTCGCCGATTTCAGCGAGACCGACGATGCCGGTGGAGATGAGGAATGCTTCCATGAGAGTGCAAGAGGTACGTGGGCCGGACGAATTAACCAATGATCCACGGGCGACTCCGGCCCATGCGGCCGCCCTGGATCAATGGTCTCGTCAAGTTCTGCAACCACCTGCACCATGGCCTGCGGGCCAATCATGTTGATACAGGTTCCCGCGGCATGACCGCGGAACGACTACTCCCCAATGTTCGAGGCGCATCATACGCCAATGCCTGCCGGCGCGCCAGTGCCGGCGGGCCGCCGCGTGGCAGGCTGTGTGGGGTGGCGACAACACTGAGCGTTTTGAAAACAGACTCGACTTAGAATGCAGTTCTGTCCACGACTCCCAGATGGAATGCGCCATGCCGCTCCTCGTTCGCCTGTTTGCCTTGTGTTGCGCGCTGCTCGCCAGTGCTCCCAGTGTCTCTGCTGCCGCCGCGCCCTTCGACGACAAGTTCCGCCAGCTGGAAGAACTGCTGCCCACGCCAAACAGCTACCGCACCGCCTCCGGCGCGCCGGGCCACGCCTACTGGCAGCAACGCGCCGACTACGTGATCCGCGCAACCCTCGACGAAGCGCGCCGCGCCATCACGGCCAGCGAGCAGATCACCTATCACAACCGCTCGCCCGACAGCCTCGCCTACCTGTGGCTGCAGCTGGACCAAAATGGCTTGCGCAAGGATGCCGACCAGCGCCGCGTGCTGAGCGCCCCATCGCGCCAGGCCTGGCTCAGCGGCAGCGAGGACGAGGCGCTCAAATTCGAGGACCTGCGGGCCATCCATGCGGGCCGCGAATTCGATGGCGGCTTCAAGCTCATCGCCGTGAAAGCGGCCAGCGGCAAGCCGCTGCCGTACGTCATCAACCAGACCATGCTGCGCATCGATTTGCCGGTGGCGCTGGCGCCTGGCCAGAGCGTCACGTTCAACATCGACTGGTCGTATCAGATCAATGACCAGAAGGTGCTGGTCGAGCGTTCCGGCTATGAATATTTTGAAGAGGACAAGAACACGATCTTCCAGATCGCGCAGTGGTTCCCGCGCATGGCCGCCTACTACGATGCTGTCGGCTGGCAGCACAAGCAGTTCCTCGGTTCCGGCGAATTCACGCTGGAATTTGGCGACTACGAGTTGTACCTGACGGTGCCGTCCGACCACGTGGTGGCCGCCACGGGCGAACTGCAAAATCCTGCGGCCGTCCTGAGCGCGGCGCAGCGCGAGCGCCTGGCGAAGGCAAAAAACAGCAATACGCCGCTGCTGGTGATTACGCCGCAGGAAGCGCTGGCAGCGGAAAAAGGCAGGGCGGCGGGCATGAAAACCTGGCATTTCAAGGCGGCCAATGTGCGCGACGTGGCATGGGCGTCGAGCCGCAAGTTCATCTGGGATGCGCAGGGCCTCGACAGCGGCGGCAAGCGCGTGATGGCCATGTCGTATTATCCGAACGAGGGCAATCCGCTGTGGCAGCAGTACAGCACGCGCGCCGTGGTGCACGCCATCGAGCAGTACAACAAGTACAGCTTTGACTATCCGTATCCGAATGCGCTGTCCGTGAATGGCGCCGTGGGCGGCATGGAGTATCCGATGATCGCGTTCAATGGCGGGCGCCCCGTGAAGGACAAGAAGACGGGCGAGCTCACCTACTCGAAGACGACCAAATACGACTTGATCGGCGTGATCATCCACGAAGTAGGCCACAATTACTTTCCCATGATCGTCAACTCCGACGAGCGCCAGTGGACGTGGATGGACGAAGGCTTGAACTCCTTCCTGCAGTACCTGGCCGAGCAGGCGTGGGAAGAGCATTTCCCGTCCTGGAATGGCGAGCCGCGCAAGATCGTCGACTACATGCGCAGCCAGAACCAGGTGCCCATCATGACCAATTCCGAGTCCTTGCTGCAGTTTTCGGCGAATGCCTACGACAAGCCGGCCACGGCACTCAACATCCTGCGCGAAACCATCCTAGGGCGTGAATTGTTCGACTTCGCCTTCAGACAATATGCCTTGCGCTGGAAGTTCAAGCGGCCCACCCCGGCCGACTTTTTCCGTACCATGGAAGACGCTTCCGGCACGGACCTGGACTGGTTCTGGCGCGGCTGGTTTTATACCACCGACGCCGTCGACATCAGTATCGACGGCATCAGCGAATACGGCGTGAGCACGAAGAATCCCGAGATCGAAAAGGCGTGGAAGAAGGCGCAGAAAGAGGCCCAGCCCATCTCGATCTCGGACCAGCGCAACAAGGCGCTGCCGAAGAAGGTCGACATCGATCCCGCGCTGAAGGATTTCTACAACCAGCATGACGATTTCACGGTCACCAACAAGGACCGCAACAGCTATGCGGAAGAGCAGGAGGCGCTGGAGCCGTGGGAGAGAAAGCTGCTGGAACAGCGCAACATGGGCAAGCATCTGTACCTGGTCGATTTCTCGAACATCGGCGGTCTGGTGATGCCGCTGATCCTGGAAATCGAACTGAAAAGCGGCAAGAAGATCATCGAGCGCGTGCCGGCCGAAGTGTGGCGCTATGCGCCGCACAAGATCAGCAAGGTGATCATCACCGACGAGCCGATGGTGGGCCTGGTGCAGGACCCGTACTGGGAGACGGCGGACATCGACACGAGCAACAACGCCTGGCCGAGAAAAATCACGCCGTCGCGCCTGGAGCTGTTCAAGCAGGACCGCGACAAGAACAACCTGATGAAGGATTTTAATACGCCGCTGAAGGCGCCGGAGACCAAGGCCGAGACCAAGGCCGAGGCCAGGCCGGAAGCGAAATAGGAAAACAGCGCCGGACAGTCCGGCGCTTTTTTCTGCCGGCCTGCGCCGGAAGTGCTATTCTGCGCGACGCCCCGGCGCACACGGACCGGGGCCTTCGCAAATCATTCAAAAGACGACCATGCAAACTATGACCTATCTGCGCGCGCTGGGCTGTGCGCTCCTTTGCCAGGTGACCCTGGCCGCGCACGCCGACCCCTTGAGCTATGCGCGCTACGACCAGGTGCGCACGCGCGACCTGCAGCTGGACCTGAAAGCGGACTTCAAGCAAAAGACTCTGTCCGGCTATGCCGAGCTGTCCTTGAACTGGATCGATCCGGCCGCGCGCACCCTGGTGCTCGACACGCGCGACCTGGCGATCGCCAAGGTGCAGGTGCAGGATAAACGCGGCGCCTGGCAGATGGCGCCGTACCAGCTGGACAAGGCCGACCCGGAAAAGGGCCAGGCGCTGCGCATCACCACCACGGGCCAGCCCGAGAAGGTGCGCGTCTACTATCACACGGCGCCGAACGCCATCGCCCTGCAGTGGCTCACGCCGCAACAGACCATGTCGGGCAAGCTGCCCTTCATGTTCAGCCAGTCGCAAAGCATCAACGCCCGCTCGTGGGTGCCGTCGCAGGATACGCCGGCCGTGCGTTTTACGTATAGCGCGCGCATCGATGCGCCTGCGGGCATGCGCGTCGTCATGAGTGCCGAGAACGATGAAAAAGCGACGGGCAAGGGCGGCTGGAAATTCAAGATGCCGCAGCCGATTCCTTCCTACCTGCTGGCCATTGCCATCGGCGAATTGGAAGTGCGCAAACTCGGCCCCCGCTCCGCCGTGTATGCGGAACCGCCGCGCATCAAGGCGGCCGAATACGAGCTGGCCGATACGGAAAAAATGATCCAGGCGGCCGAAGCGCTGTATGGTCCGTATGGCTGGGGACGCTATGACATGATCGTGCTGCCGCCATCGTTCCCTTACGGCGGCATGGAAAACCCGCGCCTGACCTTCCTCACGCCGACCATGATCGCGGGCGACCGCAGCCTGGTCGACCTGATCGCGCATGAACTGGCCCACTCGTGGTCGGGCAACCTGGTCACCAACGCTTCGTGGAAGCACATGTGGCTCAACGAAGGCTTTACCACCTATGTCACGACGCGCATCGTCGAGCAGCTGTATGGCAGCGAAGTGGCGCAGATGGGCGTGCAGGTGGACCAGGAAGAACTGGCCGCTGCGATCCGCGAACTGCCGGCGGCGAAAACGGCGCTGATCACGCGCGACGCGGATGCCAATCCGGCCGAGACCTATACGGATGACGGCATCATCTATCCGAAAGGCGCCTGGTTCCTGGCCACCATGGAGCGCCGTGCCGGCCGCGCCGTGTTCGACCCGTTCCTGCGCGGCTGGTTCGACCAGCACGCGTTCCAGAGCGTGACGACGGAGCAGTTCATCAGCTATTTGCGCAAGAATTTGCTGGCGCAGCATCCGGACGTGATGCCGGAAGCGGAACTCGATGAATGGCTGTATGGCACGGGCGTGCCGGCCAGCGCGCAGCGCGTCGTCTCGCCGCGCCTGGCGCTGCTGGACCAGCACCGCGACGCCTGGCTGAAAGGCGGACTGGCGACCAAGGACCTGGGCATGGACAAGTGGATCGCCATCGAATCGATGCACTTCCTGAACGACATCAACAACAAGGCCAGCGCGGCGCAATTGCGCGAACTGGACCAGGTCTACGGCGTGGGCAAGAGCGGCAACAATGAGGTGGCCTACCGCTTCTATCTGGCCGCCGTGAACGCGGGCTACGACGTGCAGCAGCCCCTGCAGGCATTCCTCATGAGCGTGGGCCGCCAGAAATTCGTCGTGCCCCTGTACAGCGCCCTGATGAAGACGCCGCAAGGCCATGCCTGGGCCAAGGACGTGTATGCGAAGGCGCGTGAACGCTACCACCCGGTGACGCAGGAAAGCGTCGACCGCCTGATGGCCGCGCAAGCGCGTTGAACCTGACTGGACACCATGAACATGCAAAACATGCACCGTATCGCCGCCGCCATCGTGCTGGCGTTTTCCAGCATCAGCGTGCCGGCGCTGGCATTTGACGCCGCGCCAGCCGTCGCTGCCGCGCCAGCAGCGGCGCCGGCGCCCGCCTTTGACCTGGAGCGCGACGTCAACAGCGCGCTGAAAATTTTCGATGTGCCGGGTATCGCCATTGCCATCGTCAAGGATGGCAAGGTCGTTGCCGCCCAGGGCTTTGGCGTGCGCAAACTGGGCGAGCCGGCCGCCGTCGATGCGAAGACCCTGTTCGAGGTGGCATCGAACTCGAAGGGCTTCACGGCCGCCGCGCTGGCCATGCTGGTCGACGAGGGCAAGCTGGCCTGGGACGATCCCGTCACCAAGCACCTGCCGGGCTTCCAGATGCACGACTCCTACGTCACGGGCGCCATGACCATCCGCGACCTGCTGACGCACCGCAGCGGCCTGGGCCTGGGGGCCGGCGACTTGCTGTGGTGGCCGACCACCACCTTCAGTACCGACGAGATCATCGAGAAGCTGCGCTACATCCGCCCGGCCACGAGTTTCCGCAACAGCTACGCCTACGATAACCTGCTGTACATCGTGGCCGGCAAGATCATCGCCGACAAGGCGGGCAAGAGCTGGGGCGAGGCCATGCACGAACGCATCCTCGCGCCGCTGGGCATGACGGCCACCACCACCAGCCTGGCTGAGAACGCGGGCAATCCCGACGTCGCCAATGCGCACAGCAAGATTAACGGCAAGATCGCCGCCGTGAAATCGATGCCCGTGCCGAACGCCGTGGGCGCCGTCGGCATCAACACGAATGCGGAAGATATCGCCAAGTGGATGATGCTGCTGCTCGACGAAGGCAAGATCGCCGGCGCGACGGACAAGGATGGCAAGCCGGCGCGCCTGATCAGCGAAAAGCAGGCGCGTGAACTGTGGACGGCGCAAACGCCGGTCAAGATCCCTGAACCGAAACCTGCGCTGGCCGCAACCAAACCGAACTTCAGCGCGTATGGCCTGGGCTTCCAGCTGCGCGACTACAAGGGCATGAAAGTGGCCATGCACGGCGGCGCGCTGCAGGGCTTTTATTCGCGCGTGCTGATGGTGCCGGAAGCGAAACTGGGCGTGGCCATTCTCACCAACGCGGAAAATGGCGGCTCGATGACGGCGCTGCAGTGGCGCATCCTCGACCATTACCTGCAGGCGGCGCCATCGGACTGGATCGGCCTGGTGTCCAGGGTGGAGCAGGACCAGCATGCGGAAGAAGTGAAAAAGCAGGCCAAGGCGTCGAGCGCGCGCGCGGCAAAATCGCAGCCTTCGCTGCCGCTGGCGGCATATGACGGCGAGTATGAAGACGCCTGGTATGGCAAGGTCACTATCCGTCCCGAGGGCAAGAAGCACATCCTGAGCTTTACGCGCACGCCGGACCTGACGGGCGAGCTGGAACACTGGCAGCACGACACCTTCATCGTGCGCTGGAAGGAGCGCAACTTCAACGCCGATGCGTATGTGACGTTCTCGCTCAACCCGGACGGCAGCATTGACCGCGTGAAGATGGCGCCCGTGTCGGCCGAGACGGACTTCAGCTACGACTTCCAGGATTTGAGCCTGGTTCCCGTGAAACCGAAGGAAGCGAAGCAATAAGGCTTCGCTACCAAAACCGCAGCCTGGCCTGCGGTTTTTTTTCGGCCCATGCCGTGCAAGTGCGCGACGCAAGGCCGGCAGGCCGCTTTTTATTGCTTGAAAAGGGTCAAAGAAGGAACGTAATCTTGTTTTCTTGTTTGCGTATTTGCTAATTTTTTGTGGTGGTACTATTTTTATGCGCCATACGATTCATCTGTCGACAGACGTTTTCTGACGGCTGGCGTGTTTGTCTTCCAGTGGTTTTTTATAACGACTCAACTCTTTGGGAATGGGATAAAAATGATCAATGTAAAAAAAGCCGTGTTTGTCTTCTGCGCCGCCGTTGGCCTGGCCGGTGCCTTGAGCACGGCGTACGCGCAGCCGACGCGCCGCGAGTGCATTCAGGCCTTGATTGACTGTACCGAAAATGGCACTGCGAGCCAGTGCACGCTGGTCGCACGCTCTTGCGGCGTGTACGGCATTTACCTGTAAGACACGCCGCGCGCACGAGCAAATGGCGGAGCGCCGCCATTTGCTGTCGCTCCCCGCTTTCCTTGCTCAGGGCTTGACGAACTTCAGGGTCATGCGGTCGCTCTCGCCGATGGCCGTGTACTTGTCGCGCTCCACGTCCTTGTTGGCGTAGGTGGGCGGCAGCGCCCAGACGCCGCCCTGGTGGTCGGCCTTGTCCTTCGGATTGGCGTTGATGTCCGACTTCGCCGCCAGTTTGAATCCTGCGCCTTCGGCCAGCTTGATCACATACGCTTCATGCATGTAGCCGCTGCTGGCCGTGGCGTCCTGCGCCTTGCCGGCCGGCAGGCGGTGCTCGACGACGCCGAACACGCCGCCCGGTTTCAGGCTGTCATACACTTGCTTGAACAGCGTCTGCATGCCGTCTTCGCCGATCGGTATCCAGTTGTGGATATTGCGGAAGGTGAGCACCATGTCGGCCGTGCCTTTCGGCGCGATGCGGTAGGTGGCGGGCGGCGCGAAGGCGCCGATTTCCACCTTGCCGAAGGCGGCAGGGTTGGCGTCGAGCTTTTGCTGGAAGCGCGCCGCGCCACGGCGTGCGCCTTCGCTGGCGGACTGCGGGTCGTTGCCGGCGGCGATCAGCTTGCCGTTCTCGCGCAGGTAGGGCGCCAGGATTTCCGTGTACCAGCCGCCGCCGGGCGCCAGTTCCACCACCGTCATGTTCGGCTTGATGCCGAAGAAGGTCAGCGTTTCATACGGGTGGCGGGCGCTGTCGCGTGCCGCGTTGGCGGGCGTGCGCGCGCTGCCGGCAATGGCCGCCTTCAGGGCCGCGTCGCCCGCATCGGCCGCCAGTGCGGCACCGCTGCCGCCACAGGCCAGCACGGCCGCCAGGGCCGCGACCAGGGATACTCGCTTCATCATCTTGTGCTCCATTCATGAAAGGGTCTGTTGGTGGCTATCGCCATCAACGCCGATCATCGGGCAAGCGCGCGGACGGGTCAAGCGGATTCCGTCGCCCATGCCGCCGCATACGCGGGCAGCGCGCTGGTGTTGCGCGCATCGGCGATGGCCGCGCCACGGCCGTGCGTGAAGGGCAGCTCGCCCGTCCAGACCACATGTGCCATGTCGCCCGCGTCGTCGAGCGGACCGCCCGTGCGCTGCTTGACGGCGCATTCGTCGAGCGCGATGCGCAGCACGGTGGTGGCCGCGTACTCCTTGGCGCTGCCGCCGCGCACCTGGGCCAGGCGTCCCGGCGCCAGCTTCTCCATCAGCGCATCCATGGCCGCATGCTGCTGGCCGATATCGCTCACTTTTTCAAACTGCCCGTAGATCATCGCCGAGCGGTAGTTCATGGTGTGGTTGAAGGCGGAGCGCGCCAGCACCAGGCCGTCGAGGTGGGTGACCGCCACGCAGACATCCGTGTCGCGCAGCAGCTGCTTGAGCATGCGGCTGCCGTTCGAGCCATGGATGTACAGGTGGCCGCCGATGCGCCAGCATGCCGTCGGGATGCAATGGCGGCCCTGCTCGTCCTGGAAGGCGATGTGGCACAGATAGGCGGCATCGATGATGGCGTGCAGCGCGGCAGGCGTGTAGTTGGCCAGTTCGGCGACACGGCGTACGCGGGTACGGGGGCTGGGAGGGAGGGCGGCAGCGTTCATGGCGGAAGTCCGGTTGGTTGAGGAGACAGGCCGCACTATAATCGTCATCTGGCTCTGAAAAAAGATCCAGAACTACGAAATAATTTAGGGCCACAGATGCAAACCAAAAACGGGAAAACCGCATGGATTATGCTTTACTGCTGAGCGCATTCGAGCGCACGCATCGCGAACGGGGCTGGCCGCGCCAGCGCCTGCTGCACGAATGCCTGCGCGCCGCCATCCGCAGCGGCCAGCTGGGCCCCGGCACGCGGCTGGCCGCCACGCGCGTGCTGGCGGCCGAACTGGGCGTGGCGCGCAATACGGTGCTGTACGCTTACGAGCAGCTGGCCAGCGAAGGGTTTGTCTTGCCGGACCGGCGCGGCACCGTGGTCGCGGGCAGCACCGGCGTGCCGGCGGCGCTGCCAGTGGTCGATGGCCAGGATGGCTTGTCGCGCCGCGCCCGTTATTTGCGCGGCGTGGCGGGGCAGGATGTGAATGCGGCGCTGGTGTTTCCCGCCGATGCGATGGGCGCGTTCGCGCCTGGCGTGCCGGCGCTCGATGAATTCCCGCTGGCGCAGTGGCGGCGCATGCTGGAACGCGCCTGGCGCGCGCTGACGCCGCGCCAGCTCAATTACGGCGATCCGGCCGGCGAACCGGCATTGCGCATGGCCATTGCCGAGCATTTGCGCGTCGCGCGCGGCGTCGTCTGCGATGCGGGCCAGGTGTTCATCACGGATGGCACGCAGAGCAGCCTCGATGTGTGCCTGCGGGCGTTTGCCGACCAGGGCGAGACCCTGTGGATCGAGCATCCCGGCTATGGCGGCGCGCTGGCGGCAGGCCGTGGCGCCGGCTTGCAGGTGACCGGCATCGCCGTCGACATGGATGGCATCGCGCCGACGCACGCGGACTGGCTGGCCACGCCGCCGCGCCTGATCTATACGACGCCATCGCACCAGTATCCGACGGGCAGCGTGCTCAGTCCCGCGCGCCGCATGGCGCTGCTCGAACGCGCGCGCGCGGCCGGCGCCCTGATCATCGAGGATGATTACGACAGTGAATTTCGCCATGGCGGGCCACCGCTGGCCGCCATGCAGGGGCTGGTGGCGGACGCGCCCGTGGTGTACCTGGGCACGTTCAGCAAGACTATGTTTCCCGCCTTGCGCATCGCCTTTATCGTCGTGCCGGCCGCGCTGGCAGGGGCCTTCGCGCAGATGCAGGCACAGGGCGCGGCGCGCGGGCGGGTGGCCGAGCAGCTGGCGCTGGCCGAGTTCCTGCGCAGCGGCCTGTTTGCGCGCCACGTGCGGCGCATGCGACGGCTGTACCGCCAGCGCCGCGACGCCCTGGGCGAGGCCTTGCAGCGCCATGCGTGCGCGGGCGCGGCCATCCATGGCGGTTCGGCCGGCATGCACCTGGCATTGCGCTTCGAGGATGCGGGCCGGGATGACCTGGCGCTGAGCCGGCGCGCCGCGCAGGAAGGCATCGTGGCGCTGGCCCTGTCCGCCCATGGCACGGGCGACAGCATGCGCGAGGGCAGCGGCTGGAACGGCTTCCTGCTTGGCTACGCGCAGGTGCCGGCCGAGCACATGGATGGCCTGGCGCGCCGCCTGGGCGCGCTGCTTCCGGTGTGAGGCGGCGCTACCGCGCTACTGCTGGTCGAGCATCCATTGCTTCAAGCCGTTGACCCAGTTCTTGGCGGGCAGGTTGCACTGTTTCTTGATGGCGGCGGCACGCTCGTACAACTCGCTGAAATCGAGCGACGGTGATTTTTTGAAGGCCAGCACGACGATGTTCTCGTCTTCCATTTCCGGCACCCAGACGACGGCGTCGAAAACCAGTTCCATCGCCTGCAAATTCTTGTCGTAGTTGGGGAAGTCGCCAAAGACATTCGTGCACATGATGCCATCGTCCGTCAGGCAGTCGAAGCAGGCCTGGTAGAACTCGGGCGTGTCGAGCACGGGACCGCGCGCTTCCTCGTCATACAGGTCCACCTGCAGCACGTCCACCGTGCCGTGGTTGGCCTGGTCGAGCACGAAGTCGAGCGCATTCATTTCGCGCACGTCGAGGCGCGCATCGTTGGGCGGCAGCGCGAACTGGGCGCCGCAGATGGCGATCACGTTCGGATTGAGCTCGATGGCCGTGACCGTGGCGTCGGGGAAGCGGCGGTAGCTGAACTTGGTCAGCGCAGCGCTGCCAAGGCCCAGCTGCACCACGCGTTTCGGCTGCATCTTGAAGAGCATCCACATCATCATCAGCTGCACGTATTCGAGCTCGATGGCGTCGGGCTTGTCCAGGCGCATGGCGCCTTGCACCCATTTGGTGCCCAGGTGCAGATAGCGGATGCCGCGGTGTTCGGTGGTGGTGGCCGGCGGGTGGCCAGGATGGCTGAAAGCGGTACTGCTGGTGGAAGTGAAATCGGTCGTCATGGCGCCAGTGTAGCAGCCGCAAGAAAAAAGACGCCGTGGCGTCTTTTGGGTGGAGAGCTCAAGATTGCTTGCGGCGCCGCGCCAGGAAGGCCAGTATGCCCAGGCCTGCCAGCATCATGCCATACGTTTCCGGCTCCGGTACCGGCGCCAGGTTCAGGTTGAAGGTGCCGCCATAGCTGCCGCCTTTGGTATTGCCCATCACGGTCAGGACCAGCGGGCCATTGAACAGGATGTTGGTGGGCGCGAGGATCTGGCCCTGGGCATAGCCAAAGACGGTGGGGCCGCCAAAGCCTGTCAGGGCGATGCCGTTCAGATTGGCGTTGCTGAAGTTGATGGAGGCCGCATCGCTGCCCGTGACCGAGAGGTTGGCCAGGAAGGCTTGCGCGGTCGAGCCGAAGGTGGCATCGGGCGTGAAGGTGAAGACGTCCGTGAAGTCGCCGAGCGGGCTCGGTACGGCGTTGAAGCCGCCCGTCCACAGATTGCCGGTGGTATTTGTCAGATTGACGGTGTACGCCGCCGCGTACGCGCTGCCGATGGACGCAGTGCCCAGTACCGCTACTGCGATCAATGATTTCAGTTTCATATTTATCCCCGCGAAAAGACGATTGATATTCAAAAAAACCGTACCGCACCGACAAATTATCGTTACCAATTTTTATTGTCAACGAGCTATTTTTTTATCGCTGTCCTCGCTTAAATAGCTTATTGCTACTACACGGGCATAAGGGCATTTTAATTGTAAAATTTAAAACAGTAATTGTGTAAATTGCATTAAAGAAATGTGAAATTGTGTGAGAAATTTATTGTTTCGAAGGAATCTAATTTGCCTGCAGCAATGGTAAGGTCATGCTCACGGCCAGGCCGCCGCCCTCGCGGTTGGCCAGGGTGATGCGTCCGCCATGTGCCTCGGCAATTTCGCGCGCCAGCGCCAGTCCCAGGCCCGTGCCGCTGCGCTTGGTGGAATAGAACGGCACCAGCGCGTTTTCCAGCACGGCGCCGTTCATGCCTGGCCCCCGGTCGCGCACTTCGATGCGCACCTGCCCCTGCGCCTGGCTCACGTGCAGGCCGATATGCTCTTCCCTGGAACCGGACTCCAGCGCATTCTTGAGCAGGTTCAGCAGCGCCTGCTGCATCTGCGCCGCGTCAAACACGGCTGGCTGATCCGGCGGCGGGCAGTCGAGCGTGAAGGCCGCCTGCGAAGCCAGGCTGTCGAGGAACGGCGCCCATTCGCAGGCCGCCAGGCGCGGCGCAGGCAGCTTGGCAAAGCGCGCGTAGCCGAGGATGAAGGACTCCAGGTGGCGCGTGCGTTCCTCGATGGTGGCTAGGATCTGCGGCAGCCGTTCCGTCTGGCCGCGGCGCACCAGCTCGGCGCCGGAATGGGCCAGCGAGGCCAGCGGCGCCAGTGAATTGTTGAGCTCATGGCTGATGACGCGGATGACTTTTTTCCACGTCTGCACCTCCTGGCGCCGCAGCTCCAGGGTCAGCTGGCGCAGCAGCAGCAATTCGTGCTTGCGGCCATTCAGGCTGAAGCTGCGCCGCGCCAGGTGGTACACCTCTTCCTGCTCGCCGTCGCCGCTGGTAAACAGGCCGTCGCTGGCGCGCGCCAGGGCTTCGGCCAGGGCGGGGGCCGCCTGTTGCACGATGTCGTCCAGGTGCTGGCCTTCCAGCCGCCGCCCCTGGTGCAGCAGCTGGCGCGCGGCCAGGTTGGCGTAGACGATGGCGCTGCCCTCGGCCACCAGCAGCATGGCCACGGGCGTGTTCTGCACCATGGTGTCGAGCAGCAGTTCGCGCTGCACCAGGTCCAGGCGCTGCTTGCGCAGCACGTCGCCGAGCGCATTATGCGTGGCCACCAGGTCGGCCAGTTCATCGTTTTGCGGCCAGCGCAGGCTGAAGGCGAAGTCGCCGTCCTGGTAGCTGGCGACCGTGCCGGACAGGGCGCGGAACAGCGACAGCATCGCTTGCAGCTGCGCGCGGATGGTGATGATGGCAATCGGCAGGATGCACAGCAGGGACAGGCCCAGCACCAGCCATGGCTGGCCCGGCAGGAAGTGCGCGAGCAGCAGGGCGATGCCCATGCCCAGGACCAGCAGGGTGACGATCAGGGCCGTCCAGCGCGTGAGCAAGGACAGGCGCAAGCCAGTCGGGCGCATCGGCCTGGGCGCGGTAGGTGGCATCAGCTGCGCGCGATGCCCAGGCGCTCCATGCGCCGGTACAGCGCCTGGCGCGACAGGCCCAGGTCTTGTGCCGCCTGCGCCACCACGCCGTGCGCGCGGGCCAGCGCGGCGACGAGGCTGTCGCGATCGGGCTCGGCGCCGGCAGGGTCGGGCGGCGTGCGCAGCGCTGGCGCGCTTGCCTGCGGCAAGCCCAGTTCCTGCGCATGGATCACGCTGCCGGCCGTCAGCAGGCTGGCGCGCTGCATGACGTTTTTCAGCTCGCGCACATTGCCGGGCCAGCCATGGGCTTGCAGCGCCGCTTCGGCTTGCGCATGCAGTGCCTTGCCGGGACCGAGGAAGTGCCGCGCCAGCACCAGAATGTCGGCCGGACGCTGGACCAGCGGCGGCAGGCGCAGCTCGATCACGTTCAGGCGGTAAAACAGGTCTTCGCGGAAGGTGCCGGCACGGATCATGGCCGGCAGGTCGGCGTTGCTGGCGCTGATGACGCGCACCTTCACCTGCCGTTCGCGGTTCGAGCCGAGGCGCTCGAAGCGGCCCGTTTCCAGCACGCGCAGCAGTTTCATCTGCCCGGCCAGCGGCAGGTTGCCGATCTCGTCGAGAAACAGGGTGCCGCCGTCGGCCGCATCGAACTTGCCGTCGCGCGCGCGCGTGGACCCCGTGTAGGCGCCCGCTTCCGCGCCAAACAGTTCGGCCTCGATCAGGTCGACCGGCACGGCGCCGCAATTGAGCACCACGAAGGGGCCGCCGGCGACCTGGGAATTGGCTTGCACGATGGCGGCGATGTGTTCTTTGCCGCTGCCGTTCGGACCGGAAATGAGCACCGGCACGTCGGCGCGCGCCACCTGGCACGCCAGGTGCACGACGCGCTCCGTGGCCGGGTCTTGCCAGACCATGCCGCGCAAATCGAAGCTGTCTTCGAGCGCGTGGCGCTGGCGCCGCTCCTGCACCACGCGCTGGCGCAGCGCGCGGCTGGCTTGTCCCAGTTCCAGCAGGTTGTGCACGGACGCGATCAGGCGCCGGTCATCCCATGGCTTGGCCAGGTAGTCGGCCGCGCCCGACTTGATCAGGTCGACGGCCGCATCGAGCTGCGTCCATGCCGTCAGCAGGATCACGGGCAGGTCCGGATGGCGCGCGCGGATGGCGTGGAACAGGGCGCTGCCTTCCTCGCCCGAGGTGGTGTCGGCCGTGAAGTTCATGTCCTGCACCACCAGGTCGACGGGATGGCGCGCCAGCAGGGCCAGGCCCTCCTCGGGCGAGGCGGCGCGCAGCGCATCGATCTCGTGCAGCGAGAACAGCACGTCGAGCGCGATGGCCACGGCGGCATTGTCGTCAATTATCAGTACGGTAGGCATGCGCGCAGCATAACATTCTCATGGCCGCCATGACAGCGATGAAAGCTCACGTGCTGCGCGTGGCGGTGGCCGGCGAAATGCTGGCCGCGCGCCAGGCCGGGCCATACACGGCGCCCAGGCCCAGCAGCCAGAAGAGCAGTGCGCCACCCAGCAGATACGGCAAGGGCAGGCGCGCCATTTCCAGCTGGCTGACCAGCAGCTGGTTCAGCGCCAGGGCCAGCACCACGCCCACCGCCACGCCGACGCTGGTGATCATGAAATTTTCCGTCAGGAAGTAGCGCAGGATGTCGATACGGCGCGCGCCCAGGGCGCGGCGCACGCCGATCTGCTTGCGCCGCTGCGTCACCCACAGGCTGGCGATGCCGACGATGCCGCTGGCGGTGACCAGCAGCAGCAGGGCCGACACCGTGATCAGCATCCACGACAGCGCGCGGTCGGCGCGGTAGCGCGTGCTGCGGTCTTCCTCAAGGCTGCGGATGCGCACGATCAGCTTGTCCGGCGTGGCCGCACGGATCGCCTGCTCGGCTTCCTTCATCACGCGGTCGCGCTGGCCCGGCTCCGCGCGGATGGTCAGCAGGGTATCGCCGTCGCCCGTCAGGCGCACGGGAAAGATCACGGAGTATTCGCCCTGTTCGCCCACTTCCGCGCCCTGGCTTTGCAGGCGCTCGATGACGCCGACGACTTGCAGTTGCTGGGCATTTTCACCGGTGCCGAGGAACAGCGGCATGCCCAGCGCGCTGCCACCGCCCGGATTGATTTTTTCGGCCATGGCCCGCGTGACGATCACTTGCGGCGGAAATACCTCGGTCACGTTCTGGTCGATCTCGGCGATTTCGGCGGGCGTGAAATCGCGCCCTTCGCGCAGCTGCAGGCCCCAGGTCTTGATCAGGGAATCCGGCGTGATGTACACGGCGGCGACGGCGGTGCTGTTTTCCTGCTTGCGGCTGGCGGCGAAGCCGCTGTTGCTGCCATTGCGCGACAGCGGCACCTGGCTCACCTGGGCCACGGAGACGACGCCGGGCACGGCGCGCGCGGCGGCGGCCAGGCGTTTTTGCAGGGCCAGTTCTTCATTGTGGCCGAGCGGGCGCAGGTTGCGCGCCAGCAGGTGGAAGACGTCGCCCTCGGCCGCCACGCCGCTGGGGCGTGCCGCCACTTCCTGGCGCACGTTGACGATATGCAGGGCATTGGCGAGGATGGCCAGGCTCAGGGCCACTTGCACGGCAACCAGGATGGCGCCGGTTTTGCTGCGCATCAGCGCAGACAGGATGGGTCGGATTTCCATGGTGTCCTATTCGTGTGCGGTGTGTGTGGTCATTGGGATTTGAGCTGGATGGCCGGCGTCACCTGGCAGGCGCGCCAGGTCGGCAGCAAGCCGGCCAGGATGGCGGCGGCGACCGAAATGACGAAGGTCATGGCCAGCATCACCCAGTCCATGTGCGCGGCGACGGTCAGCTGTTTCGACTGCATGCCGATAAGTGCCAGCGCGCCGAAGGACAGCAGCAGGCCCAGCACGCCGCCGGCCAGGCCGATGACGGTCGTCTCGATGAGGAACTGGCGGAAGATGTCGCCGCGCGAGGCGCCCAGCGCGCGGCGGATGCCCACCTCGGAAGCGCGCACGGAAAACTTCGCCAGCAGCAGGCCGATGGCGTTGACCAGGCACAGGGCCAGGAAACCGAAGGCCAGCCAGGCCGACAGCTTGTTGTCGTTGCCAACCACGCGCAGGTGCGCCAGCCATTCATCGATGGTAAACAGCTTGTTCGGCGCGGCCCGTTTCAGGCGGCCCAGCTTGCGCTGTTCCTGCGCATAGCTGTCCAGGTAATTCTGCAGTTCGCCGCGCTGGCCATCGCTGGCCATCTCGAACCAGAACTGCATCCACGTGCATTCCGAATCGAGCGTGCCCTGGAATCCCGGTTCGCGGTTGCCGCTGCAATTCATGCTGCCGTTGTGGCCCGTCTGGTGGCGGATGGCGCTGCTGAACGGGATGAAATAACTGTCTTCGCTGCCGAAGGCGCCGCTGCCGATGATGCGGTGGATGCGCGGCACGGGATCCCATTTGTCGAGCACGCCCGTGATCTGGTACTGGAAGCCCATGAAGGTCATGCGCTGGCCAACCGGGTTGCTGTCGCCATACAGTTTTTCCGCCAGCTTGCGCGACAGGACGATGACGTCGGCGCCGGCCGCATCGTCGGCCGCGCTCCATGGCTGGCCGTACAGGAACGGCGTCTCGAACATGGGGAAGAAGTCGCGGTAGGCGGCGATGCCCTGCGAACTGAAGGCGCCGATATCCTTGCGCTCCGGTTCGATGGCGCCGCTCACGCCGTACATGACGCTGCGGCGCTCGCCGATCTTGCTGTTCTGGAAGTTGACGGCATCGCGGTAGCTGAGCTGCTTGTCGCCCGACTCGTTGCCCGGCGTGTAGCCGGTGAGCGAGCCGTTGTCGACCAGCGGCACGAACATGCGGCCATTTTTGTGCGGCAGCGGATTGCCCGACATGACGTGCAGGATCGTCAGGGTCGAAATGCTGGCGGCCACGCCGATGGCCAGGGTCAGCACCATCAGCGCCGTCAGGGCAGGGTTGCGGCGCAGGCTGCGCAGGCCAAGCAGGAAGTAGTACTGGAGCATGGATCTGTCCTCAGGCGGTGGCGGTGTGGCTGCCGGCCTTGGCCGGGCTGCTGGCCAGCGACGGCTCCTTGTGCACCAGGTCCGAGACCTGGCCATCGATGATGTGCACGTTGCGCTGGCTGCGCAGCGCCAGTTCCGGATCGTGGGTGACCATCAGGATGGTGGTGCCTTGCGCATTGATTTCTTCCAGCAGTTCCATCACGCCGCGCGCCATCTGCGTATCGAGGTTGCCTGTCGGTTCATCGGCCAGCAGCAGCTTGGGCGAGCCGGCCAGCGCGCGCGCGATCGCCACGCGCTGCTGCTGGCCGCCCGACAGCTCGGCCGGGTAGTGCTTCATGCGCGAGGCCAGGCCCACCTTGGCCAGCGCATCCTCGATGCGTTCGCGCCGCTCGGCGCTGTTGTAGCCGCGGTAGCGCAGGGGCACGTCGACATTGTCGAACAGCGACAGGTCGGGAATCAGGTTGAAGCCCTGGAAGATGAAACCGAGTTTTTCATTGCGCAGGCGCGAGCGGGCATTGTCGTTCATGCCTTTCACGTTGACGCCGTCGAGGATGTATTCGCCATCCGTGAATTCTTCCAGCAGGCCGGCGATGTTCAGGAAGCTCGTCTTGCCGGAGCCGGACGGCCCCGTGACGGTGACGAATTCGCCCTGCTTGACGTGGATCTCGAAGCCGCGCAGCGCGTGCGTTTCGATCATGTGGGTGCGGTAGACTTTGTTCAGGTTTTGCATGCGCAGCATGGCGTGCCTCTTTCTGGGATGGGATGCGGTTTATTGATTGATGGAGACGCGGGCGGCGTTGTCAAACGCTTCCATGCCGGCGACAACGACCTTGTCGCCCAGCTTCAGGCCACCGAGAATTTCCACCGATGAGACACTCGTGGCGCCCATCTTGATGGGCGTGCGGATGGCCACGCCGTCGCGCACGACGTAGGCGAAACGGCCGCCGTCGGCTTCGACGAAGGGACCGCGCGCCAGCATCAGCACATTCGGTTTTTCGTCGATCAGCAGGCGCGCCGTGACGCGCTGGTTCTGGCGCAGGCCGGCCGGCTGTTCGCCATTGAAGCGCACGCGCGCCAGCACCTGGTTCTTCACCACTTCCGGCGACAGCGCCGACAGCTTGCCGGTCGCCCTGATGGCGCCCGTCTCGATCTCCGCGCCCATGCCAAGGCCGATGTCGGCCACATACGTTTCCGGCACTTCCAGCTCCACTTCCAGCTGCGACAGGTCAACCAGGGTCATCAGCGCCGTATTGGCTTGCACCACGCTGCGGTTGGCCACCGACAGGGTGCCGATGAAACCGTTGACGGGCGCGCGCACGGTCAGTTCGTCGACGCGGCGCTGGGCATTGTCGCGGCTCAGGCGCTGGCGTTCCAGTTCGTTCGCCTTGGTCTTCAGCGCCAGGGTCACGTCCTCGCTTTCCAGGCCTGCCGCCTGCGAAGCGTGCTTGCTGCGGATCTCGGCGGAATTCAAGGCATCCTTGGCCTTCTGGTAGTCGATCTTGGCGATGATGCCCACCTGCGCCACGCTTTCGTAGCGCTCCAGGGTGCGCTGCGCGGACAGGCGCTCGATCTCCGCCGTGTCCGCTTCGCGGCGCGCCAGCAGCTTCTGTTTCTTGGCCAGGATCTGCTGGCGCGCCACTTCCGCCTCCAGCTGCTGCACGCTTGACTGTTCGCGTTTCAGCGCATCGGACAGGTCCGGCGATTCCAGCACGGCGAGGATGTCGCCTTTCTTCACCGTGTCGCCCGCCTTGGCTTTCAAGGTGACGGTGGCCACCGTGGTGGAATACAGGGTGGGGCTGATGGCGGCCACCACGCGGCCATTCACGGCGGCGTCGCGGATCAGGGTGCCGCGCGTGACGTCGGCGATGCGCAAACGGCTGGCGTTGACGGAGTGTTCGCTGTTGCGCCAGCCGGCAAACACGGCGACGGCGCCGCCGATGACGATGACGGCACCGGCCAGCAGCAGGGCGCGTTTCTTGTGGCGCTGGCCCGGTGGCGCGCTCACTACGGCATCTTGGGAAGAAGTATCGCGGATCATGGTGGACATTTCGTGGACAATGGTTTTTTCAATGCACGATCCATGCCAATGCATAAGCCTTTGATTGGCAAGGAGAAAAAACCGCGTGTCCGGCTGTCCGGGGTGTCCGCGCCGGCCAGCGGGTGTCCGCGCGCGTCCTGCGGACAGGACAGGCGCAGGGATCTTGATAATCTGGCAATCGTCCTGATCTGTTGCCCGCAGTGATGGCGCGCGGCGCCATGCTGCTCACTTTCTGGAGCATGATGCCTGCCTCGCCCTTCAAACAGAGCAAGTTCGCCACGGTAAAACACTGGCTGCGCCAGTTCGCCAGCCTGCCCGAGCCGGCCGAATTCGATTATCCGTTCGGCCCCAGCGACATCGCCATGCTGCAGCAGGTCAAAGGTGGCGCGCGCCAGCTCGATGGCCAGACGTGGGACGAAATGCTGCTCGACGACTACCATGCGCAGCTGGGCGAGCAGACCAGCATCCTCGGGCAGCAGCGCCTGCACCAGCGTGTGGCCAGCGGCACGGCGAACCCCGCGTCGCGCGCGCGCATCGCGGCCCTGCTGGCCGCGCCGGGACAGCAGGCGGCGCTCGAACAGGCCATGCTGCCGCTGCGCACGGTCGACATGGAAGTGGCGGCGCTGCTGTGCGGCGCCGCACCCGCCGCGGTGCCCTGGTGGAGCCGCTGGCTGCTGCTGCCCACCTTGGCGCTGATGGTGGCGCTGCTGGCCGCATGGCTGGTCGCGCCGCTGGCATGGGCCGTCGTGGTGCCTGTCTGGCTGTTCCTGATGGGGCTGCAGATGCGCTTTCATGAGCGCTGCAAGCCGTGGGAGCGCAGCGTGTTTACCCTGCAGCGCATACTGCTGGTGCATGGCCGCCTGGCCGCGCTCGACATGCCATTCACGGCGGCGCTGCGCGAAGGCGGCCGTGCGGCAGGCGCGATCAACCGCCAGATCACGCCGCTGCGCTGGATCAAGATGGTGCCAATGCTGAGTGAATATGACGACTGGCTCATGCTGGGCAATATCCGCCGCTATTTTCATAGCCTGCGCGTGGTGCGGCGCGAGCGCGCCTTCCTGCGCCAGAGCTTTTTGCTGCTGGCCGACCTGGAAGCGGACTTGGCCCTGGCGCGCCACCTGCGCGGCCGCGCGCAGTTCTGCTGGGCACAGGAAGCGGGCGCGCGGCAACTGTCGTTCGAGGCGATGGTGCACCCGCTGCTGGGCGGCGCCGTGCCGCTGTCCCTGCGCCTCGATGGCCGCGGCGCCTTCATCTCGGGACAGAATGCGATCGGCAAGAGCACCTTGCTGCGCGGCGTGGGCCTGAACCTGGTCAGCGCGCGCGCCTTCGGCTTTTGCTATGCGCAGGCGGCCAGCGTGCCGATGGCGCCGCTGTATTCAAGCATGCAGAACGAGGATACGCTCGATGGCGGCGAAAGTTTATATATCGCCGAACTGCGGCGCGCGCGCGAACTGCTGGCGCTGGCCGAGGACGGCACGCCGGCATTGTTCCTGATCGACGAGATTTTCCGTGGCACCAACCACCTCGAATCGGTGGCGGCAGCGGCGGCCGTGCTGCACAGCCTGGCGGCGCGGCACCTGGTGATCGTGTCCTCGCACAACCTGGTGCTGGGTCCCTTGCTGGAAGACTGCCTGGCGCCCTGGTGCGTGCGCCGCGACGCCGATGGCGCGCTGCTGCTGGCGCCCGGCGTGCTGCAGGCCACCAACGGCATCGCCCTGCTGGCGCAGCGGGGCTTTGATGCCGGCATCGCGGACAAGGCCGGGCGCGTCTTTGACTGGCTCAGCACCCACATGGCGCAGCCGGCCGATTGCGCGGGGGTGCTGGAGCGGGCTTGAGGGCAGCGCTTATTTGTCCTGCTTTTCCGGCGTGCTCTTGTCGATCACTTCGCGGCAGTCGCCGCGGATGATGGCGTTGTCGTAGTTGGTCCAGCCGTAGCTGTCGACGTAGCGCTTGTGCTGCTTGAAGCGCGGGCTGGCGATGCTCCATTCCGGCTGTTCGCCGGCAAAGCGAATGTCGCCCAGGTCAAGCAGGGTGTGGAACATGTTTTCCGTCGACAGGCGCGCCTTCTGATGGCGCTGCAGCTGCGTCACCTTGTCCGGGTAGTGCTGCTGGAACTGCGGCGAATACCAGACAAAGGCGGGCACGTGGAACTCGAACTGCGTGTTATGCCCGTGGAAGGCCAGGCGGCAGGTGCCGTCGTACAGGGTCTGGCCGTGGTCGGCCACGTAGACGAGCGAACTGCGCAGGGCCATGCGCTGGCCATCGTCCTTCAGGATGCCGATCACGTTCGACAGGAACCAGTCCGTGTACAGGATCGAGCTGTCATAGCTGTTGTTGAGCTGCGGCTTGATGGCCGTATCCGTGTAGACGGGCTTGTCGACGCCGAACAGCGAGGGCTGCCATTTGTCGAACGCTTTCGGATAGCGCTGGCTGTAGTTCCAGTGGCTACCCAGGGTGTGCAGCACGATGAGCTTTTTCGGCGCCGGATCGGCCAGCGCGTTTTTCAGCGGGTCGAACAGGATCTGGTCGAAGTTCGAATTGTTGGTAAAGCCGCCCAGGTTCAGGAACTGCACCACGTCCGCTTCCTTGGCAAACACGGAAACGGGCGTGTCGAACTGGCCGAACGAGATCTGGTTCGACAGCCAGTAGGTCTTGAAGCCCGCCTCCTTGTAGGCCGTCAGGAAGGATTTTTCTGAAAAACCATCCTTCAGGCTTTGCGTGGCCGGCTTGCGCGAGATGATCACCGGCACGGACAAACGCGTGGCGGAAACGGCCGTGATGACGTCGGCCAGTGGCACCAGGTTGCTTTCCTGTTTCAGCAGGGGATTCGTGTCGCGCTCGTAGCCATTCAGGCTCCAGCGGTCGTAGCGCGACGATTCGCCGATCACCATCACCACCACTTCCGGCTGGGTATCGGGATTTTGCTGGTGCGCGCCGAAACGGAAAGTGCTGCTTTTCTGGCCCAGTTCGGCCAGGTATTTGCGTTCCTTGTAAAAGTCCAGGCCGCGCGCCATCAGGCCGAAGGGCCAGGCATTGCTGATGGTCTCGAAGGTGTAGGGCAGGCGCGCCCAGTGGGGCAGGCTGGGCCAGCCCAGGCCTGTCTCGTCGGCGCCGGCGATGCTGGCGTTTTCCGGCTTGCTGCTTTCCTCGTCTTCCTCGGCTGACTCGTCGTCGGCCGCGCTGGCGTCGCCGAAGCCGGAGGCGCCCGCCTTGGCGCTGGCCGCCGGCTTGTTGGCCTTGGCGGACGCGGCGGCGCTATGCAGGACCTTGGCGTCGAAACCGAATTCATAGCCATAGCCCCAGAAAGCGCCCAGCATCAGCAGCAGCGCGAAGGCGGCCGGGCGCGTCTTGCCGCGCCAGTCCAGGTCGCGCGTGCGCGTGGCCGCATGCCAGCTCAGGGCGCACCAGGCGATGACGCCCAGCATCACGGCGCCCATCAGCCAGACTTTCTGGCCCAGAAACTCCATCGCTTCCTTGGGGCTGGTTTCCACGATGATGCCCAGGTGGTGCGTGGAAATGCCCTGGCCATAGAAGATGAACAGGTAGATTTCCGTCGGCAGGGCGAGGAAGGCTGGTACCAGCAGCCAGTGGAAATACGCGGGCCGCTTGAAGATGCACCAGACGGCCAGCCAGGCCAGCAGTTCGAACGTCAGCATCTGCCATGGATGCTCGAGCGGACGCCCCAGCAGCGCGGGAAGGAAGGGCACGGCCGTCAGCAGGGCGTAGGTCAGCAGCAGGAACAGATTGGCGGGACGAAGCAAGGGGCGCATAAGGGAGGGCAGCGAAAAATGTCCGCTATTATCATTCCTTTTGTCATCTTGTGGTCATACAAGAGCGGCCCCGGCAGCGGCGTATCTGCGGAGAAAGAGTTTCAAATCGGCAAGTGGGTGATGACCGTGCCAGCGGGAAAAATTAGCCAAAACGCCACAAAAGGGGCGGATCTTTGCCTTTTTTTATAGCAAAAAGCCGTAAACTGATTGACCCCCTGTAACACAAGGTCTAAACTAGCGAGTTCTCGATTTTATTCTGCACATCGTTTACGTGTTACTTGGCATTTCATGGCCGCTCCTAATCGAGTGGCTGCGGGCGCCGCCGGTGCGCAGCAGATGAAAGCGGGACGAGGTTTTAGTCGCCGGGCATCTTGCCCGGGTTATTAATCGTAGTTTTTTGTTGGATTTATAACGATGCCAACCATCAATCAATTGATTCGCAATCCACGCGTCGCTTTGACCGTGAAGAGCAAATCGCCGGCGCTGGAAAACAGCCCGCAAAAGCGTGGCGTCTGCACACGTGTTTACACCACGACTCCAAAGAAGCCAAACTCGGCTCTGCGTAAAGTCGCTAAAGTTCGCCTGACCAATGGTTTCGAAGTCATTTCGTACATTGGCGGTGAAGGCCATAACCTGCAAGAGCATAGTGTTGTGCTGTTGCGCGGCGGCCGCGTCAAGGATTTGCCGGGTGTGCGTTACCACATGGTTCGCGGTGCCCTGGATACCCAAGGCGTTAAAGACCGTAAGCAATCGCGTTCGAAGTACGGTACCAAGCGCGCTAAAGCAGGCAAGAAGTAATAAGTTGTACGCAGCAAACCCAAGTTTCGCTCAGTGGCAACTAGCTAAGTGAATGTAGTCGACCGCATCTGGTCGAGTAAGTGGAGGACTATGATGGTCGTCCGCGAGTGTGCGAAGAACGCGCGCTCAACTGAAGATTGAAAGGAATTGATATGCCACGTCGTCGTGAAGTACCCAAGCGCGAAATTTTGCCAGATCCAAAATTCGGCAACACTGATGTCGCTAAATTTGTAAACGTGCTGATGCTGTCCGGTAAGAAATCGGTTGCAGAAAACATCATCTACGGTGCCTTCGAGCACATCGCAGCAAAATCGGGCAAAGATCCGCTCGAAGTTTTTGCTACCGCAATCAACAACGCCAAGCCGTTGGTTGAGGTGAAATCCCGTCGCGTCGGTGGTGCAAACTACCAGGTGCCGGTCGAAGTTCGCCCAGTCCGTCGTATGGCCCTGTCCATGCGTTGGTTGCGTGAAGCTGCTAACAAGCGCAGCGAAAAATCGATGCCACAACGCCTCGGCGGTGAGCTGATGGAAGCGGCTGAAAGCCGCGGCGGCGCGATGAAAAAACGCGACGAAGTCCATCGTATGGCTGAAGCGAACAAAGCGTTCTCGCATTTCCGCTTCTAATATAAAGCCAGCTACCGCAAGGCGGCTGTCAAGCATCTGTTGTTCGAGGCCGGGCTCATTTTTGCAAAAAAATGCTGCTCGGTTTTGTCCATTCATTTAGGATTAATTATGGCCCGCAAGACCCCCATTGAGCGCTATCGTAATATCGGTATCTCCGCTCACATCGATGCAGGTAAGACGACCACGACCGAGCGCGTCCTGTTCTACACAGGCGTGAACCACAAGCTGGGCGAAGTCCATGATGGCGCTGCCACCACCGACTGGATGGCACAAGAGCAAGAGCGCGGTATCACGATTACCTCGGCTGCTGTTACGTGCTTCTGGAAAGGCATGGCTAACAACTTCCCAGCTCACCACATCAACATCATCGACACCCCAGGCCACGTTGACTTCACCATTGAAGTGGAACGTTCGATGCGCGTGCTGGATGGCGCTTGCATGGTTTACTGTGCAGTCGGCGGCGTGCAGCCACAATCGGAAACGGTATGGCGTCAGGCTAACAAGTACAAAGTGCCACGTCTGGCCTTCGTCAACAAGATGGACCGTACCGGCGCCAACTTCTTCAAGGTTTACGATCAGATGCGTTCGCGCCTGAAAGCTAACCCGGTGCCTATCCAGATGCCTATCGGCGCTGAAGACGTGTTCACCGGTGTTATCGATCTGGTCAAGATGAAGGCCGTCATTTGGGACGACGCTTCGCAAGGCATGAAGTTCGAATACGAAGAGATTCCTGCACACCTGGCCGCTGATGCTGCCAAGTGGCGCGAGAACATGGTTGAAGCCGCTGCTGAAGCGTCGGAAGACCTGATGAACAAGTACCTGGAAGAAGGCGACCTGTCGGAAGACGAGATCAAGGCTGCCCTGCGTCAGCGTACCATCGCCAGCGAAATCGTTCCAATGCTGTGCGGTACCGCCTTTAAAAACAAGGGCGTGCAAGCCATGCTGGACGCGGTCATCGAGTACCTGCCATCGCCACTGGACATTCCACCAGTACCAGGCCTGGATGAAGATGAACAGCCAGTCGAGCGTAAAGCTGACGACAACGAGAAATTCTCGGCGCTGGCATTCAAGATCGCAACCGATCCGTTCGTGGGTCAGCTGTGCTTCATCCGTTGCTACTCGGGTACCCTGAATTCGGGCGACTCGGTGTTGAACTCCGTGAAGCAGAAGAAAGAGCGTATCGGCCGTATCGTGCAGATGCAAGCGAACGAACGCGAAGAAATCAAGGAAATGCGCGCTGGCGACATCGCCGCTGTTGTGGGTCTGAAAGACACCACCACCGGCGATACGCTTTGCGACGACAAGGCAAGCGTGGTTCTGGAGCGCATGGTCTTCCCTGAGCCAGTGATTTCGCAAGCGGTTGAGCCAAAAACCAAGGCCGACCAGGAAAAAATGGGCCTGGCGCTGAACCGTCTGGCAGCAGAAGATCCATCGTTCCGCGTGCGTACCGATGAAGAATCGGGCCAGACCATCATCGCCGGTATGGGCGAGTTGCATCTGGACATCATCGTTGACCGCATGAAGCGCGAATTCAACGTTGAAGCCACCGTCGGCAAGCCACAAGTGGCTTACCGCGAAACGATCCGTAAAGTGTGCGAAGAGTCGGAAGGCAAATTCGTCAAGCAATCGGGTGGTCGTGGTCAATACGGTCACGTGGTTCTGAAGATCGAACCGCAAGAACCAGGCAAGGGCTTTGAATTCGTTGACGCGATCAAGGGCGGTACCGTTCCTCGCGAATACATCCCTGCAGTTGAAAAAGGTGTGCGCGACACGCTGACTTCGGGCGTGATGGCTGGCTACCCAGTCGTTGACGTGAAAGTCACGCTGTTCTTCGGTTCGTACCATGATGTTGACTCGAACGAAAATGCATTCCGCATGGCCGCTTCGATGGCATTCAAAGATGGCTGCCGCAAAGCATCGCCAGTCATCCTGGAGCCAATGATGGCCGTGGAAGTGGAAACGCCGGAAGACTACGCCGGTACCGTGATGGGCGATCTGTCGTCGCGTCGCGGCATGGTGCAAGGTATGGATGAAATTGCTGGCGGTGGCGGCAAGATCATCAAGGCCGAAGTACCGCTGTCGGAAATGTTCGGCTACGCTACATCGTTGCGTTCCTCGACCCAAGGTCGTGCGACTTACACGATGGAATTCAAGCACTATGCTGAAGCACCTAAGCATGTGACTGAAGCGATCGTAAGCTCGAAAGCTAAGTAATAGAAGTTCCGGGCCGGCTTTCACGAGAATGCCGGTCCCTACATTTAAATCATTGTTCTAAGGAAGAATAAAATGGCAAAAGGTAAATTCGAACGGACCAAGCCGCACGTCAACGTCGGCACCATCGGCCACGTCGACCACGGTAAAACCACGCTGACCGCTGCAATCGCAACGGTTCTGTCGAAG
>NZ_JBNYXL010000017.1:0-84574 GCF_051380655.1 Janthinobacterium amylolyticum | reverse complement strand
CATGCTGCCTGCTGCTTGAACTCAGGGGAAAATGTACGTCTTTGCTTGCTCATCAAACACCTCTCCATGGCGAGCATTCTCGCCTAAATTGGTGTCCGGGTACATTAAACCACTACACTGCAAACACCTGCGTGTCGGCTTACGCGCAAGCGCCAAGCCGACCTACAATGAGCGCGGCGAAGCCACATCGCGGAGGCAAAGCCCGCCAGAAATGGCCGTGCGCGGGGAAAAGGCCCGCGGAACAGCGTGCAAACCCCAGCTTCACGAAAATCCAGGCGAAAAAAAATCCCCGGAGACCGAGGATTTCTTTATTTCGTTTGATCCAGCGTATTAGATTGGCTGAATGTTCGAAGCTTGCTTGCCTTTAGGGCCAGCGGTCACTTCAAAAGAAACGCGTTGGTTCTCTTGCAGGGACTTGAAGCCGTTCGACTGGATAGCCGAGAAGTGAGCGAACAGATCTTCGCCGCCTTCGTCAGGGGTAATAAAGCCGAAACCCTTCGAATCATTGAACCATTTTACGATGCCAGTTGCCATTACAATTTCCTATTTCAGTTAAGTTGGGCTTGCGCCCGTTATATCGTTTGAAGCAAGAAAGAAATGACAGACAAACTGCACTACTACCTCGAATCCAACGATGCCCAATTATACCAACAAAACTGAGAAAAACCATTCTTTCGCAAAATAAACTTGCGAACACTACTTTAATAGCCAAATCCCGGTCTTGCGGCGCCCTGTACCAGCGGCATGGACACACTATATCCTAATCTGCGACGCAAGGGCTTTGCGTTGCATCAAATGAATCATTGCAACCACACCACCTATAATGCGGTCGCTCAGGCGCTGAAATGGGTGGCGGCCGCATCGCGCTCCGCCCAGCGCAGCAGCGCCCCCACCTGTACGCCCACGGCCGGCCACTCGGCCAGCGCCTGCCCTGGCTCATTGAGCAGGGTGCGCACCAGCTGCTCGATGCGCCGGCATTCCTGGCCCAGCGCGGCGAAGCCGAAGGTGGCCGCCGAGCCGGCCACCGCGTGCAGCGCCCGGTGCAGGTCCGTCAACGGCTCCAGGCGCGGCCCTTCCGCATCGCAGCGGGCGCGTGCCTGCGCGATCGCCTGCAGCAGGGCTGGCACGCCAGCAGCATATTTGTCGTTCAAGGCGCGCAAACGGGCGCGGAAATCCGGATCGATCAAGGTTGCCATCGCAATACTCGCCTGAAAGTCGCTTACTTGGTGCCGAAGATGCGGTCGCCGGCATCGCCCAGGCCAGGCACGATGTAGGCGTGGTCGTCCAGGTGCGAATCGAGCGAGGCGCAGAACATCTTGACGTTCGGATGCGCGTTCTGGAACACGGTCACGCCTTCCGGCGCGGCCACCAGGGCCAGGAAGATGATCTGCTCGTCCGTGACGCCGCGTTTTTTCAGCACGTCGACGGCGTACACGGCCGAATTGCCGGTTGCCACCATCGGGTCGCACAGGATGAAGGTGCGCTCGTTCAGGTCCGGCAGGCGCACCAGGTATTCCACCGGCATGTGGGTGGCCGGGTCGCGGTAGACGCCGATATGGCCCACGCGCGCCGATGGCACCAGGTTCAGCAAGCCGTCGCTCATGCCGATGCCGGCACGCAGGATGGGCACGATGGCCAGTTTCTTGCCGGCGATGACGGGCGCGTCGATGGTCACCAGCGGGGTCTTGATTTCACGCGTGGTCAGCGGCAGGTCGCGCGTGATCTCGTAACCCATGAGCAAGGTGATTTCCTTGAGCAATTCACGGAAGGTGCGCGTCGACGTGTCGTGCTCGCGCATGTGGCTCAGTTTGTGCTGGATCAAAGGATGATCGGTAATGAACAAATTCGGGAAGCGTGGGTCTTGTTTCATGTTGTTTTTCTTTCTCTACTCTCTGGCGCGGCGGCATGCCTGCATCGCAAGCGCGCTGTGTGTCGATAAAATCATGGATTGCAGCATTATCCCAGCCCGCAGCCTGGCTGTGGCCGGAATTTACGAAATAATTGCATGGATGCACCGTTGCAAGCTCCCGCGCAAACTCAATACTCGCGCAGCGCACGCGCCAGGATGGCCGGGCAATCAATGCCGGCCGGCAAGCGGCCATACGCGCCGCCCGGCGCTTGTACCAGGCGCGACTGCAGGAACGCTTGCGCGACAAACGGCGGTGCATGGCGCAGCAGCAAACCGGCCTGCACGGCCAGCACGATGCGCTCGGCCAATTGCCGCGCACCGAACTCATCGCCTTGCGGCCCGTCCAGGTCGGCCAGCAGGCGCGCGCGGTAGTCGGCAAAGGCGGCGTGTCCATCGCCAGCCAGCGCCAGCTCGGCCGCCAGAGCCTCGCGCGCGGCCGGCGTCTTGCCGAAGGCACGCAAGACATCCAGGCACATCACATTGCCCGAACCTTCCCAGATGGAGTTGACGGGCAGCTCGCGATACAGGCGCGCCAGCGGCGCCTCTTCCACGTAGCCGGTGCCACCCAGCACTTCCATCGCCTCCGCGCCAAAGCCGGGACCGCGCTTGCAGATCCAGTATTTGCCGGCCGGCGTGAGCACGCGTGCCAGCATGGCTTGCTGCGGGTCATCCTTTTCATCGAAGCAGCGGGCCAGGCGCAAGGCAAAGGCCGTGGCCGCTTCCGACTCCAGCGCCAGGTCGGCCAGCACGTTGCGCATCAGCGGCTGCTCCACCAGCGGCTTGCCGAACACGGCCCGCTGGCGCGCGTGGTGCAGCGCCTGCGTCAGGGCCGCGCGCATGATGCCGGCGCTGCCCAGCACGCAATCGAGGCGCGTGTGGCTGGCCATTTCCAGGATGGTGGGAATGCCGCGCCCCGCCTGCCCGACCAGCCAGCCATAGGCGTTGACGAATTCCACCTCCGACGAGGCGTTCGAGCGGTTGCCCAGCTTGTCTTTCAGGCGCTGCACGCGGATGGCGTTGCGGCTGCCGTCCGGCAGGAAACGCGGCAGGAAGAAACACGACAAGCCCTCTTCTTCCGCCTGCGCCAGGATCAGGTGGGCATCGCTTTGCGGCGCCGAAAAAAACCATTTGTGGCCGACGATGCGCCAGGCGCCGTCCGCCTGCCCGCCGAACAGCGCTTGCGCCTCGGATGGCGGCACCCGGGTGGCGCGCGTGGTATTGCCGCGCACGTCGGAGCCGCCCTGCTTTTCCGTCATGCCCATGCCGACCAGGGCGCCACGCTTCTGCTCCACCGGCAGGGAGCGGGGATCGTAGTCGCGCGAAAGGATTTTCGGCAGCCAGCGCGCGGCGATCTGCGGCAAGCCGCTGGCCTGGCGCAGCGCGGGGACGGAGGCATACGTCATCGTCACCGGGCATTGCGCGCCGTTTTCCACCTGCCCCACTAATAGATAGGCGGCGGCGCGCGCCACCTGGGCGCCCGGGCCCGGCGCGGCCCACGGCGCGGCATGCGCGCCGGCGCCCACCAAGATCTCCATCAGCGCATGCCAGGCAGGGTGAAACACCACTTCATCGATGCGCCGCCCCGCGCGGTCGAACTGCTGCAGTTCCGGGCCATGGCGGTTGGCCTCGCGCGCCAGCGCATACGTCTCGGCGCGGCCCAGCTTTTCGCCCAGCGCATCGAGTTCCTGCAGCGCCGCGCCGCCGCCTTCGCGCAGCAGCGCCTCGATCAGCGCAGGGTCGCAGGCGAACAGGTTGACGTTTTCAAATGGCGTGGCCTGGTTGAAAACTTCATGCGTGTCAAAGGCATTCATGGGAGGTCTCCGTTGCGATTTGTTATCATGGCGCGCTTGCCTGCCGCGGCGCACCGTCAACATCGTCTGCCAGCCAGACTAGCGCAAAGCGCCAAAGGGAGCAAGCGCAAGGCCGGCATGCGCCGCCGCATAACGTTTCCATAGGGAACAAAATGAGTGAAAGCGCACGGCAGGCTGATTTTCTTCAAGCAGGACAGGAATATTTATAAAACCTGAAGCAATGTTGCTCTATTTCATGTAATTGAAAGCTTTTCAATGATACATTTCGTGTGGATCGCGTTCCGATAGTGACCGTTTGCCCATGACCGCGGGCAAACCGCACGACGCACTATTTCCGTTGGCGCCCTGCCCTGCAGTGGGCGCCGGCACTGATAATAAAAAGGTAAAAGCCAGCACGATGTTTTCCAGTACCCCATCCGCCGCCCACCGCGAGGCTCGCCACGAGTTGGACAACCTCATGGAAGAGGCCGGCGACGTCGTGTTCCGCCTCAATGCGGAC
Organism: Janthinobacterium amylolyticum; assembly: GCF_051380655.1. Lineage (NCBI taxonomy): Bacteria > Pseudomonadati > Pseudomonadota > Betaproteobacteria > Burkholderiales > Oxalobacteraceae > Janthinobacterium > Janthinobacterium amylolyticum. The sequence goes on along the minus strand of NZ_JBNYXL010000017.1, from coordinate 80,355 downwards.
GGCTTGATCCTGTTCGCCAGCAAGCGCGCCGCCACCCTGTTTGCCGCACCGGCCGGCCTGTCCGGCCACCTGCTGCTGCCGCTGGCCGCCGAAGCCTCGCGCGCCGCGCTGCAGGCGGCACTGGAAGATGCGCTCGCCGAACCGGGCCGCCTCGAGGTGCGCCTGCAAACGCCGGACCAGGAAATCTGGTTCGAGCTGCGCCTGTCTTCTTATATGAACGCGGCCGGCGTCGCCGAACTGCTGGTGGTCGGGCGCGACACCTCGGCCCAGCACAACACGGAAGAACGCCTGCGCCACATGGCCACGCACGATGCGCTGACCGGCCTGCCGAACCGCCTGTTGCTGTCGGACCGCATCCGCATGGTGATCGCCCAGGCGGCCCGTTCGGGCCAGGGTTTTTCCGTCGCCACCATCGGCCTCGATGGCTTCAAAAAGGTCAACGATGGCCTCGGCCACCCGGTCGGCGACGCAGTGCTGCGCCTGGCCGCGGCGCGCCTGCGCAAGACCTTGCGCGACAGCGATACCCTGGCGCGCGTGGGCGGCGATGAATTCGTCGCCGTGCTGCCGGGCAGCGCCACCGATGCGCAAATCAAGCTGGTGACGGGCCGCCTGCTGGCTACCCTGCAGGCGCCGTTTGAAGTCGACGGCCACACGATCTACGTGGGCGCCTCGGTCGGCGTGTCGATCTACCCGCTGCACGCGGAAGACGAAGTGCGCCTGGTGGCGCTGGCCGATGCGGCCATGTCGCGCGCCAAGGAAACGGGCAAGGCCCGCTGCCTGGTCTACAGCCCGCGCCTGAACGGCCCGTCGGAACACGACATCTCGCTGGAAGCGGCCATGTTCCACGCCGTACGCGAAGGTGAATTCCTGCTGTTCTACCAGCCCATCGTCGACGCGCACACGCGCCAGATCCAGGGCTTTGAAACCCTGATGCGCTGGAAGCACCCGACCCTGGGCCTGGTGCCGCCCGTGCGCTTCATCCCGATCGCCGAAGCCAATGGCCTGATCAACCTGCTGGGCGCCTGGGCGCTGAAGGCGGCCTGCGTGCAGCTCAAGCAGTTTCAGGACGTGGCCAGGCGCCCGCTGTACATCTCCGTCAACATCAGCCCGCGCCAGTTCCGCAACGACAAATTCCTCGACGTACTGGACGACGCCATCGCTTTTTCGGGACTCTCGGGCGAACACCTGGTGCTGGAAATTACGGAAGGCACCCTGATGATCGACCCCGTGCACGCGGAAACCATCCTCGGCAAGATGACGGAGCGCCGCGCGCGCATCGCCATCGACGATTTCGGCACCGGTTATTCTTCGCTCGCCTATCTGAAACGCTTCCCCATTTCCGTGCTGAAGATCGACCGCACCTTCATCAAGGACTTGCCCGAATCGAGCAAGGATGCGGCCATCTGCAATACCATCCTTGACCTGGCCAAGCACTTGAATCTGTCGGTGGTGGCCGAAGGCGTGGAGACGGAGGAACAGATGCACTTCATGGAGTCGCGCGGCTGCCATTATGTGCAAGGCTATTTGACGGGCAAACCGATGCCGGCCCACGCGGCGCTATCGGCCTTGAGCGAAAAAACCTATGCGGCGCTGGTTCCCACGCCGCCTGCCAATGAACAGCGCGGAGGGGTGCAATGAATCCAGGCCATTTCACGGCGCCGACACAGCTCGGCAAAAATACCCTGGACCTGCTGTGGGCGCGCACGCGCCAGCAGGGCGACATGCCCGGCTTCGCCAAGGCCATCAGCGCCATCCTGGGCGCCATGCGCGGCGAGGACGACCACGAATTCGACATCACGCAAACCGTGCTGTCCGATCCTGTCCTCACGCACAAGGTGCTCAGGCTGGCCAACAGCGGCATGTATTCGGCCTTCGGCCAGCGCGTCAACACGGTGTCGAAAGCCGTGCTGGTGCTGGGAATCGACGCCATCGGCCATCTGGCGCTGGGACTGAAACTGATCGAGGAACTGTCGCAGGCGTCGCCCGACTCCGTCAGCGCCCACGTGGAAATGGAAAAGGCCGTGCTGGCCGGGATGGTGGCGCAGCAGGTGGCCACCAGCGCCGGCAGCCTGCAGGCGGAACAGGCCGTGGTCTGCTCCATGCTGCATACGCTGGGCCGCATGATGGTGACCTTCTATATGACGGATTTCTGGGCACGCATGCAGGCCCACGCCGGCCCCGGCAACGAGGCGGCCGCCGCGCGCGAAATCCTCGGCCTGTCGCTGCCGGAAGTGGGCTATGCCACGGCCGCCCACTGGGGCTTGCCGCAGCATCTGATCAACGGCATGCGTCCGCTGGACCCGACGCCGGACAATTCCCCCGTCAGCGGTGCCGACTGGATGGCGGGATTGTCGACCATGGCGGCACGCTGCGCCGATTCGCTGTGGCACGACGATGCGGCCGGCGCGGCGCAGGTGCACGCGCTGATCGACAATTATGCGGGCACCCTGGGCATCACGGCCACCGACCTGGTGGTTGCCGTGGACAAGGCCAAGGCGATGGCGGCGGCCGACCTGTCGATCGCCCCTCTGTCGAAACCGGCGGAACGGCGCGCGCGCCAGCTGGCGTCGACGCGCATGCGCGCCGAAGGCAACCGCGTGCTGATCAGCGGCCTGGCCGACTTGCGCGGCGCCATCGGCAGCGCCAGTCCCGGGCAGATGGTCTCGATGGCGCTGGAAACGCTGCATCAGGGTTTTGATTTTTCGCGCTCGGTGGCTTTCGTGCGCAACCACAAGGATCACCTGTATTCGGCGCGCATCAGCATGGGCGACGGCATGGCCGACCTGCAGGACCTGATGGTATTTGGCGACGCGTATGAACCAAACGTCTTCCACGCAGCCCTCAACAGCGACCGCGTGATCTTCATCGACAATGCGCGCGACCCGAAATTTGCCGCCAAGCTGCCGCAGTGGTGGAAGGCGACCCTGTCGGAAGCGCGCAGCTTCGTCGTGCTACCCCTGTCGGCCAACGGCCACCCGACGGGATTCCTGTACGGCGACTGGGACGACAGCTTTCCGCCGATCCAGCTGAACCAGACGGAGTTCAACCTGATCAACGATATCCGGGCATTATTGGTGCAGTCGGTGGAGATGCGGCACCAATTGGAATTGGTGGCAAATAAAGTGGCGTGACAGGAAGCGCCGACAATGTTGTCGGATTACGCGCAAGCGCTAATCCGACCTACATTTTGCCGCTACCCATAGCATATGTCGTAGGTCGGGTTAGCCCAAAGGGCGTAACCCGACAACACCGCAGAGACAACAATGTTGCCGGATTACACGCAAGCGCTAATCCGACCTACGTCTGCTCTTACGCCGCGCGCTAACAATTACTTCAACTTCGGCGTACTCACCGACACATCGCCGCATTGCGCGCGGTGCATCAGGGCGTGGTCGATCAGCACCAGCGCCAGCATGGCTTCGGCGATCGGCGTGGCGCGGATGCCCACGCACGGGTCGTGGCGGCCGAACGTTTCCACCATCACGGGATTGCCTTCCTTATCGATCGAGCGGCGCGGCGTGCGGATCGACGAGGTCGGCTTGATGGCGATCGAGACACTGATATCCTGCCCCGTCGAGATACCGCCCAGCACGCCGCCGGCGTTATTGCCGACAAAACCTTCCGGCGTCAGTTCGTCGCCGTGCTCGGAACCTTTTTGCGCCACCGAATCGAAACCGGCGCCGATTTCCACGCCTTTTACCGCGTTGATGCCCATCATGGCGTAGGCGATGTCCGCGTCGAGCTTGTCGTAGATGGGCTGGCCCAGGCCGACCGGCACGTTTTGCGCGATCACGTCGATGCGTGCGCCGATGGAGTCCCCATCGCGGCGCAACTGATCCATCGCCGCTTCCATGCGCGCGATCAGGTCGGCGTCATCGCTGGCGGCAAAGAACGGATTCGCATGCACGTGCTCCCACGACTGGAATGGCACGGGAATGTCGCCCAGCTGGCTCATGCAGCCCTTGAAGGTCGTGCCGTACTGCTGCAGCAGCCATTTCTTGGCGATGGCCGCCGCGCCCACCACGGGCGCCGTCAGGCGCGCCGAGGAACGCCCGCCGCCGCGCGGATCGCGCACGCCGTATTTGTGCCAGTAGGTGTAGTCCGCATGGCCGGGGCGGAAGCTTTCCGCGATATTGCCGTAATCCTTGCTGCGCTGGTCTTCATTGCGGATCAGCAGCGCGATGGGCGTACCCGTCGTCACGCCCTGGTACACGCCAGAGAGGATCTCGACCGTATCCGATTCCTGGCGCTGCGTCACGTGGCGCGACGTGCCTGGCTTGCGGCGGTCCAGCCCGGGCTGGATATCGGCTTCCGACAGGACCAGCCCCGGCGGACAGCCATCGATCACGCAACCGATGGCCGGGCCATGCGATTCGCCGAAAGTGGTAACAGAAAACAGCTTGCCAAAAGTATTGCCGGACATAGTAGGAAGTGTGAAAGACTGGAAAACCCAATTCTACCAGCCTGCGCGGCGCACCATGCCGCTAATGCCTGGCCAGCGCCCGATATTTCCCCAGCGACAGCGCAAGTCCACCCTTTTCTTCCCGCCCGGATCGGCATTTTTAAATCCCGCGTATTTTTTTCATATAAAAAACACCAAATAAGAGTTGCAATCATGCAATGCAAGAAATATTGCCCTACAGAATAGACTTAAAAAAACATTTTGCTTATTAAATAGCTATATACTTGGATGATGGGCCATCAGAAAATGTGTACGCTTCGGCAACCGCTGAGTGCTGCATTTTCGATGCGCCCTGAGTGCATCAGAAATGACCAGGGCGAGGCGCTGCAACAACGCCATGGGCCTTTCTGATGTGCTCACATCTCGTCCCGAGTCATCCTGGAGAAGCTATACATGCCCGCACCGATCATCCCCCTTGACCCCCACAAGGACGATCACGACGACCTGGTATTCCTTGATGAGCAACCGGCTGCGCCGCTGGCCTCCACGCCGCGCAGCGTGTGGCGGGTGATGATCATCGACGACGATGAAGACGTCCACTCCACCACCACTTTCGCCCTGGGCAATCTGGAGATGCAGCACCGCCCGCTGGAATTCGTGCACGCCTATTCGGCCGGGCAGGCGCGCGAACTGCTCAAGCACGAACGCGACATCGCCGTCATCCTGCTCGACGTGGTGATGGAACAGGATGATGCGGGCCTGCACCTGGTGCGCTACATCCGCGAAACCCTGAAAATGACGGACGTGCGCATCATCCTGCGCACGGGCCAGCCCGGCTATGCGCCGGAAATCGACGCCATCCGCGACTTCGACATCAACGACTACAAGACCAAGTCGGAACTGACGCGCATCAAGCTGTTTACCACCGTGACGGCGGCCATCCGCTCGTATGAACAGATCCGCTCGATCAGCAGCAGCCGGCGCGGCCTGGACCAGATCGTCCACGCCAGCACGCAGCTGATGGCCCTGCACGGCGTGCAGAATTTCTCGGCCGGCGTGCTGGCACAGATCGCCGACCTGCTGGGCATCCGCGCCGACGGCGTGCTGTGCGTGCAGGAGCTGCTCGATAGCGGCGCCAAGGAATTGCTCGTCTCGGCCTGCACGGGCAGCTTTTCCGGCCTGCCGCACAGCGCCCTGTGCGGCCTGCAAAACCCCCGCGTGATGGCGGCCATCGAGCATACCCTGGCCCAGCGGCGCAATGTGTATGCGCACGATTACGCCACCTTGTACTTCGCCGGCAAGGCCAGCCGCGATGCGGCCGCCTACCTGCTGCTGCCGCGTCCCCTGTCCGCCATCGATGAAAGCCTGCTGGAAGTGTTTTGCAGCAACGTCGCCGTGGGCCTGGACAATGTCGAACTGGTGTCGCACCTGCATAACGCCGCCTTCTACGACAACCTGTCAAAGCTGCCCAACCGCACGCGCCTGGTGGAAATCCTCGACGCCACCCTGGCCGGCCCGGCGCGCGACGACGCCACCCTGTCGCTGGTCGACCTCGACCACTTTGCCGAGACCAACGACGCGCTGGGCCACCAGTTCGGCGACATGCTGCTGGTCGCCGTGGCGGGCCGCCTGCAAACCGAACTGGGTTCGCAGCTGACGGTAGCGCGCCTGGGCGGCGATATATTCTGCGTGCTGGGCGACTCGTCGCAAGTCAACCCGGCCAATATCCTGGCCCTGTTTCAGGCGCCGTTCTGCATCGACGGCCAGGACGTGCAGCTATCCGCCACCCTGGGCCTGGTGCGCCTGGGCGAACACGCGGGCACGGGCGCCGATGCGCTGAAAGACGCCGATATCGCCCTGAAACGGGCAAAAAGCCAGCAGCGCGCCGGGCACTTCTATTTTTCGCGCAGCATGGGCATTGAAATCCGCGAACGGGTGCGCATGATGCATGCGCTGCGCACGGCGTTCAGTCAGGGGCAGCTGTTTGTTGTCTACCAGCCGCAGATCGACCTGACCACGCGCCGCCCCGTGGGCGCCGAAGCGCTGCTGCGCTGGCAGACGCCGGACGGCAAGTTCATCTCGCCCGACCGTTTCATCCCCATCGCCGAGTATTCCGGCATCATCATCGACCTCGGCGAATGGGTGCTGCGCACGGCGTGCCGCGAACTGGTGCAGCTGCGCGAGCAGGGGCACCGCAATTTCGTCATGTCCGTGAACGTCTCGCAAGTGCAGTTCCGCCACCCGCTATTTTTGGAAATGCTGCGCGCGGCGCTGGAAGAGACGCAGGCGCCGCCCGAATTCATCGAACTGGAAATCACGGAATCGATGGCCATGGAAGAGCCGGACATGCTGATCAAGATGCTGTGGCAGATCAAGCAGACGGGCGTGAGCATCGCCATCGACGACTTCGGCACGGGCTTTTCCTCACTATCCTATCTGCAGCGGCTGCAAGTGGACCGCTTGAAGATCGACCGCGCGTTCGTGACGGAAATCACGGGCTCGGCGCGCGGCAGCAGCATCGCGGAAATGGTCATCCAGCTGGGCCGCAACCTGGGCCTGGCCGTGATCGCAGAAGGCGTGGAAGACGAGCGGCAGGCGCAAATTTTGCAGGCGCTGGGCTGCCCGATGGCGCAGGGCTTCCTGTTTGCCCGCCCCATGACGGCGACGGCGCTGGGCAACTGGCTGAACAACGAGGCGCTGCAGGGCGCGGCGTAGGCGCCCCGCCTTGTTGCCTGGAATGCAAAACGCCGGCATTGCCGGCGTTGCCATTCAAGCATTGTGGTCGCTTAATCGGTGGTTTCTGCCGGCCAGTCGCGGATATACGCCTTGAGCATCTGGTTTTCAAAGCTTTGCGCTTCCAGCACGGCGCGCGCGACGTCGTAGAAGGAAATGACGCCCAGCAGGGTCTTGGCGTTCATCACGGGCAGGTAGCGCGCGTGCTTTTCCAGCATGATGCGGCGCACTTCGTTCACTTCCGTATCGGGGGTGACGGTGATCGGGTGGTCATCCATGTGCTTGCGCACGGTGCCGCCGCCGATCTGGCCCGCGTTCTCATGCAGGGCATTGAGCACTTCGCGGAAGGTCAGCATGCCGACCAGGTCGCCAAATTCCATGACCACCAGCGAACCGATGTCTTTTTCAGCCATGGTATTGGCCGCGTCAAGCAGGGGCTGGTCTGGCGTGACCGTGTAGAGGATATTGCCCTTGACTTGGAGAATTTCAGATACTTTCATATTGGCCGTCCTGTCCGCGTGATTGGTTTTTTAGTTATTCTAGCCCTTACAGCGACTGTAGCCTATGCCTGCGGAAAAATCCAGCCTTGCGCGCAATCAAATCGAAGAGGTTTGTCGGGCAAGAAAACGTAGCGAGCGGATGCGCGGCGCGGCCGGGAAGCGCAGCTGTACTTCGCAGCTGTACTTTAGTACAGCGAGCATCGCCGGTCGTGCCCCGCGACGCGCAGTGGTTTTTTCACGCCCGGCGGCGGAACCAGCCGGCGATGGACAAGCGCTGGCGCGCCGTCGGCAGCACTTCATGCAGCATCTCGCCCGACATGAACATGGCCATGCGCCCCGCCACCGGCCCGACATCCACCACGGGCGCGCCTTGCGGGTGCAAACGCAGCGCGCCGCCGTGTTCGGGCAGCCAGTCTTCGTTGAGGTACAGCACGACGGACACGGTGCGCTTGTCGTCGTCGCGGAAACGGTCCAGGTGGGCGCGGTAAAAGGCGCCCGGCGCGTACAGGGCGAAATGGCTTTCGTACTCGTCCAGGCCCAGGAACAGCTCGCGGTTCAAGGTCTGGCGCAGGGTTTCCATGTGCGCCAGATAGCTGTCGCAGGCGGCGGAACGCCCCGTTTCCAGCCATTCGATATGGTCGCCGCGGATCTCCGGCTGCAGCAGCGGCGCATGGCCGCTGCCCACGCCGGCGCCCTTCATGTTGCCGTTGAGCATGGATTGCACGCATTCGGCGGCCAGCTGGCGGCTCAGTTCAGGAGAAATAAAACGCTCTTGCATGACCCAGCCTGCGTGGCAGAGGCCGTCGACTATAGATGGTCCGGGTACGGCGAGGTCGCCGTCGAACGATATTGCGGGCATAAAATCTTTCCTGGTGGACATGCGATGAGAGTTCGCCTGTAGCCCAGGATTTCGCTTGCACGTAGCAGCCTTTCCTGCGGCGCGGCGCACGCGCACAGGTAAAACAGCCCGAAAATCGCTGACCCGATATCCTACCACCGCCGCCGCGCGCCGGTCACTTTTTTTACACTTCAGGTTACACGGGCAGCTCGCCGCCACGGCGCCATGCGCCCTGCACGCATGCCCTTTTGCTCTGCCGCAAATCAGGTTACGATCTTGCCACTATAAAAAACTTGGCGGAGACACCATGAGCGGCCCGAAATACCCCGGTTTTGACACTTTATCGCTGCATGCGGGCGCCACGCCCGATCCGGCCACGGGCGCGCGCGCCACGCCCATCCATTTCACGTCCTCGTTCGCCTTCAAGAGTTCGGACCACGCGGCCTCGCTGTTCAACATGGAGCGGGCCGGACACGTGTACTCGCGCATCTCGAATCCCACCAACGCCGTGCTGGAAGAACGCATCGCCGCCCTCGAAGGTGGCGTGGCCGGCATCGCCACGGCCAGCGGCCAGGCCGCCATGCACCTGGGTTTATGCACCATCGCCGGCGCCGGCTCGCACATCGTGGCCTCGCGCGCCCTGTACGGCGGCTCGCACAACCTGCTGGCCTACACCTTGAAACGCTTCGGCATCGAGACGACTTTTGTCGACCCGCGCGACGTGGATGCGTGGCGCGCCGCCATCCGCCCGAATACCAAGGTACTGTTTGCCGAAACCCTGGGCAATCCGGGCCTCGACGTGCTGGACATCCCGACCATTGCCGCCCTGGCGCACGAACACCAGCTGCCGCTGATGCTCGATTCGACTTTTACCACGCCGTATCTGCTGCGCCCTTTCGAGCACGGTGCCGACCTGGTCTTCCACTCGGCCACCAAGTTTTTGTGTGGCCATGGCACGGCCATCGGCGGCCTGCTGGTCGATGGCGGCACCTTCGACTGGCAAGCCGCCTACGACAAGACGGGCCGTTTCGCCGAACTGTGCGAGCCGTATGAGGGCTTCCACGGCATGGTCTTCGCCGAGGAATCGACGGTGGCGCCGTTCGCCCTGCGCGCGCGGCGCGAAGGCTTGCGCGATTTCGGCGCCGTCATGAGCCCGCACAATGCCTTCGCCGTCCTGCAAGGCATCGAGACACTGGGCCTGCGCATGGACCGCCACGTGGCCAACACGCGCAAGGTGGTCGACTTCCTGCTGGCCAATCCGGCCGTGGATGCCGTGTCCTACCCCGAACTGCCGTCGCACCCGGACTACGCGCTGGCGAAGACCCTGCTGCCGAAGGGCGCGGGCGCCGTCTTCACCTTCAATCTGCGCGGCGACCGCGCGGCGGGCCAGCGCTTCGTCGACAGCCTGAAGATCTTTTCGCACCTGGCCAACGTGGGCGACGCCAAGTCGCTCGTCATCCACCCCGCCTCGACCACGCATTTCCGCGTGCCCAACGAACAGCTGGAGCAGGCCGGCATCACGCAGGGCACCATGCGCCTGTCGGTGGGCCTGGAAGACGCGGACGATTTGATCGAAGACCTGGCCCGTGGCCTGAAACTGTCGCAGAAAGGCGCCTGAGATGCTGCTCACCATCGACCATACCGTCGCCTACTGCTACACGGGCAGTAAGGCTTTTAACCCAAGTCAGCCGACGGCCGTCTTCATCCACGGCGCGCAGAATGACCATAGCGTGTGGGCCCTGCAGACGCGCTATTTCGCCCACCACGGCTGGAACGTGCTGGCCGTCGACTTGCCGGGCCATGGACGCAGCCTGGGCGCGGCGAAGGCCAGTGTCGAAGAACTGGCGCGCTGGATCCTGGCCGTGCTCGATGCGGCCGGCGCGGCCAAGGCCATGCTGGTCGGCCACAGCATGGGCTCATTGATCGCGCTGGAAGCGGCATTCCTGGCGCCGCAGCGCGTCAGCCACCTGGCCATGCTCGGTTCCACTTACCCGATGAAAGTCTCGCCGGCGCTGCTGGAAACGTCACTGCAGGACGAACAGGCGGCCATCGACATGGTCAATATCTGGTCGCATTCGTCGATCGCGCAAAAACCGTCGTTCCCTGGCCCCGGCTTTTATGCCATGGGCGGCGCGCGGCGTTTGAAGCAGCGCATCGCCGCCATCAACCCCGATCACGTGTTTCACACGGATTTTTTTGCCTGCAATGCCTATGCGAACGGCGAAATCGCCGCCGCTTCGGTACACTGCCCCACTTTATTCATTTTCGGCGCGCGCGACATGATGACGCCGCCCAAGTCGACCCGCCTGCTGACGTCTGCCATCGCGCATGGCACGGTAGTGCAAGTCGACAGCGGGCACGAATTGATGGCCGAGCAGCCGGATGCCGTGCTCGATGCGCTGTATGCGTTTGCGCAAACGACAGCGGCATGAACGCTTTTTTAGGATAGATGCACATGTTGTTGAATACCCTGTTCGATGAATTGACTGGCCGCGGCAGCGGCACCGAGGCGGAGCGGCACGCACGCTACGACTGGCTGGAACAGCTGCGCTGCGCGAACCCGGACGCGGCCGAAGGGGGCGCCATGGCCGGCATCCCCGGCCACCACTGGTACCGGCTGCCGCAGGCGCTCGGCGTGGCGGGCCAGCAAAGCGACCTGCTGGTCGGCACCCTGAACGCCCAGTACCTGGTATTTGCGGGCCGCCACGCAGCGGCGTTCGCGGCCGAACTGGGCTTGCAGTACGACGCCAACAACCGCATCGACCGCCCGGGCGGACTCGATGAACTGCTCGATGCCTATGCCGAGGAAGACGACGGCAGCTGGAGCACCTTGCCGGCAGGCCGGGCGGCGCCACCGCTGGCAGGCTGGGACGATGTGTACTTCCGCGTGCGCGACCTGAGCGACGGCAAGGCCATCCAGAGCGTGACCACCATCGCCTACGAAAGCAGCCGCTTTCCCGGCTACACCCTGCTGGGCACGACCCTGGTGGGCGCGGGCGCCATCGCCCACGACGACGAGACGGCGCAGTATCTGCAGCAGGTGTTTGCCGACTGGGCCATCCAGCGCGCATGCGCCGACGCCTGTCCGCCATCGGCGGCAGCATGGCCGCACACGCCGCGCCAGGCGCCGCCCGCGCCCGTTGGCACGCCGTTTGATTTTGCCCGCAACCTTGCCTATTTCGACGCCCTGCTGGCGGCCTACGGGCGCGCGCAGGCGCAAGCGGAAAGCGACGGCGGCGATGCCGCCTACTGGGCCTGCGCGGCGGCAAGCACGGCCTACCAGGCTTTCTCGCTGCGTTATACGGCGGGCTTGCCCTTGCCGGAAGTGGTCGTTGCGCTGGAAGCTGCCATCGGCGCCTGCGAGGCGGCGCGCGCGGCCCTGGCCGACGCCTACGATGACGAGGACTTGCCCGCGTTTGACTTTGAACAGCTGACCGACTATGCGCGCACCCTGCAGCTGCTGGGTGCCGCCCTGCTGTTCGGCCGCCACGACCTGGCCGCGCGCCTGGCCGCCCTGCAAACGGCCTTCGATGGCGAAGACGGCGTGTACGAAGCCCTGCTGTCGGCCATCGATCCGCAGCGCCCCGCCGTCGACGAATGGTATTTCGCCGAGCCCTACACGGCCCTGTACGACTGCCTGCAGGCCGACGATCGCGCGCAGCAGCTTGAGCATCTGCGGCAGTACCTGGCCGGCTGGCATGCGGCGCTGGTGCAGGAAGACTGGTTCAACGGCCACTTGCGCGCGCAAGGCCTGGGCGGCTACTACGGCCTGTGGGCCTTCGAAGCCGCCGCCGCGGCAAAGCAGCTGGGCCTGCGGCACGGCGACCTGACGCACTGGCTGATGCCCCCGTCGCCCTGAGTCCCCAACATCTTTAACGAAAAAACATGATCAATACCGCAGCCCTGTTCAGCACCGCCTTTTTACCCGGCCAGACCGGCTTCGACACCGAGACCATCACCGGCCTGGCCGAATGGCGCCAGGGCATACCCGTGCTGTTCAAGCTGCTCGCCGGTGCCGGCACGCAAGCGGCCGCCTGGCCCATCTACGGCGATGGCGAAGACTGTCCCTGCGTGCTGGCCGCGCCGATGGCGCAGGCGCAGGCCAGCTGGCAAGCGCTGTCGCAGCTGATGGACAAGCCGCGCGACGCGGCCGACATCGTCGCGCGCGGCGCCATCAGCAGCTTGCTGGCCGGCGCTCAGCCCTGGCTGGTGCTCGACTGCGTGCAGCTGATTCCCCACGATATCGATACGCCGGAATACGCGGCCGCGCTGCTAGCACTGCGCGAAGAGGCAGCCAGCCTGCATGCCGCCCTGCTGCGCGGCGACCGTGCCGCGCTGGCGCCCCTGCTGGCCGCCGGCGCGGCATCGCCCGCCACCGGCTACTGGTCGGCCACGGCCGACGCCCAGCTGGCCGACGTCGAGGAACTGGGCACGGACGAACTGCCTTTCCTGCAAGGCCTGGAAGTGGTGGGATGGGAAGAAGACGCGCTGTGCTATGCAGTGAGCGCCGCCGGCGAACCGGACGTCACTGGCCTGGTCACGCCCTATGGCCGCTGGATCGTGCCCCTGTCGCAGCGCTGTGTCGACCTGGGCGTTTACTACGCGGACGATGGCTGGATCACCTTCGCCAGGGCGGACGCTCCGGAAGCGCACGGTGTGCTGGACCTCAACGGCACGCTGGTGCTGCCGCCCGCCCCCGGCGCCCTGTATGTGATCAGCCCCCATCTGTTGCAGCAGATCGATGCAGACGGTGCCAGCCGCTTGTTGCGCCTGCCCGATGGCGCGCTGCTCATCGACAGGGTGGACAACATGTGCGAGCGCGAAGATGGCTTGATCGACATCGAGCGCCAGACAGACCAGACAGACGATGACGCCAAACGCAATGTACACGGCGTGGTCGACAAGACGGGCAAGGTCGTGGTGCCGCTCGCCTACAGCTCCGTGCAGGATTTCGGCACGAAAAAGAAAATCGCCATCGTCAGCCAGCGCATCGCCGGGCGCTTCCTGTTTGGCCTGGTCAATCACCAGGGCGAGCTGCTGGCGCCGTGCCAGTACGAAGCCATCGACTGCGCCACCACCTCGTCGCCGCCAAAATTACGCAAGAACCTGATTTTCGCCATCGACGCGCAAGGCCTGGCCTGCATGCTGACCCTGGATGGAAAACAGGCATTCACGCCCCTGTATCGGCCGGCCCACCATTTGCGCGGCGTGGCCGTGCAAAGCGATTTTTTGTATGTGGTCAAGGACGGCATGGCCTGGAGCATGGATTTCACGGGCCGGCTGCTGGAACAGTTCGACACCGTGGAGAACTTCAAGGCGGCCATCACGGCCCAATTGAGCGAGACCATGGGGCTCAGCAAGAAAAAAACCGCCAAGCGCCGCAGCTTTACGCCCGCGCAAATCCTGGCAAAGGCCGACCGTGAACAATTGCGCAGCATGGCCGCCCTGGTCTTGCAAGGCGATGCGGACCTGGCCGCGCGCTGCGTGGACATCACGCTGGAAGAACTGGAAGAGGACGACCCGCAAGAGGAATATGAAGGCGACACCCCCGAGGCGGCCTGTTTCTTCCTGCTCTGGTCCACGGCCTCGCACACGCAGGGCCGCGGTACCACCCTGGACTGGAAAGCCGTCGATGAGGTGCCGCGCATAGCCCAGCATATCGGGCTGCCCGCGCTGCAGGATTTCCGCTGGAAGGAACGCGAGGATGGCGACGCCATGGCCGAAGGACTGGCCGCCATCGCCGCCCACCTGGCACCGCACCAGCTGCGCCTGGTGAACCTGCACGGCGGCGAAGACACGTATTACCTGGGCGTGGTGCGGGCGCAGGATGCGGCCGCGTTCCAGGCGGTGGCGCAGCAGGCGGCCTTGCGGCCCGTGCTGCTGTGAGTTTTCAGCCCGGCGGCGGCCATCCGCCGCGCCACTTCACGACGAGGTAGCCATGCACGCGAAAAAATTCATCGATGATGTCGCCGCATCCAATACGTCGCTGCTGGCCTTGTATGCGCAGGGACGGCAGGGGCAAACACGGCTTGGCGCCATGCTCGATGCGCTGGCGCTGGCCGACGGCCAGCGCCAGCAGGTTCTGGCCATGATCAGGCTGGCGATCGACGACACCACCTACCAGCTGGTATGCGGCATCGAAGGCAGCGCGTCGCTCGGCGACAGCCAGCAGGACTACACGCTGCTTGGCGAGGATGGCAATACGCTGACGGGCGCGCTCGACAGCCTGCTGTACGAGCGGCTCAACCCCTGACTATCCTCAGTTGCAGCGCACTTCCCCGAAATGCTGGGCCAGGCTCATGCCCAGGCCTTCTTCCACGGCGTTTTCCACCTGCGCCGCGAGGGCTGCCGCTTCTTCGGCGGCCTTGATGTCGCGCTCATTCGTCGAGCCGGCCGGGTAGCCGGAATTGACGCGCATGCCGCCGAAGACAAACAGGCGATAAACATCTGCCAGGGTGATGCGGTTGACGTTGCCCAGCAGGACCCAATGGTCGGAACTGTCGGCCACACGCTTGCCCCACTGCACCCGCACGGCGCCTTCCACGTTGACTCTTCCCACCCAGCCTTGCAGCACCATCTTGTCGAGCAGCGTTTCCATCTCTTCGAAGCCCAGGCGCGTGCTGCGGCGGATGTCGGCCGCACCCACCAGGGCCGAATCGGCGCAGTGGCAAGCCTGATGCAGCACTTTCAGGATGGCCACGGCGTCGACGAATTCGCTGCCAGGCGCCGCCTCGTACCACCAGCGCTCGTATTTCACGACGGGCAAGGCGGCCACCAGCAAGGCGCCCACCAGGGTGATCATCCAGCTCAGGTAAATCCACACGAGGAACAGCGGCAAGGCGGCCAGCGCGCCATAGATGCGCGAATACGTGGGGAATTCCTGGATGAACTCACCAAAGCCCCGCTTGGCCACTTCGAACGCCAGCGCCGCCAGCAAGCCGCCCCAGGCCGCGTCGCGCCAGTCCACGTCGCGGTTCGGCACCGTGATGTACAGCAGGGTGAAGGCCAGCATGGTCAGGCCGATCGACACCAGGGTGTAGAACACCGTACCGAGGAAAGGCACGGCGCCCACCACGCCGCTGGTGGCGATGAAGACGCGCGAGGTCACCGTCAGCGACACGCCCACCAGCAGCGGTCCCAGGGTGACGATGGCCCAGTACACCAGCAGCCGCTTGGTCCAGCGGCGTTCCTGGCGCACGCGCCAGATGCGGTTGAAGACGCGCTCGATCAGGCTCATCATGCCTACCGAGGTGACGATCAGGGCGCCCGCGCCGATGGCCGACAGGCGCGTGGCCTTCGAGGCGAATGTCGTCAGGTAGCCGAGGATGGTGTTCGAAATGCCCTTGGGCATCACGCTTTGCACGAAATAATCTTCCAGCGCGTGGCGGAAGGTATTGAATAGCGGGAAGGTGGTGAAGATCGCCAGCGCCAGTGTCAGCAGCGGCACCAGCGCGAAGACGGTGGCGAAGGTCAGGCTGCCCGCCACTTGCGGCAGGCTTTCCTCGCGCACGCGGCGGCGCGCGAACTGCAGCAAATCGCGCGTTTCGGACCAGGTCAGGCCACGCACGATGTCGGCACCGATGTGCAGGGTATGCCACAGGTATTGGAAGAACGGCAGTATATATTTTAAAAACATGTTCGAAATCAGGACGGCGCCATGACAGCAGTCGTATCAGGCTGTAAAGCGCCCTATAATACCAACGATGAAGCCAACCAATCTGATTATTCTCGTATTGTTTTATTCACGCCATGGGGCCACGCGCCAGCTGGCCGAGCTGATTGCCCAGGGGGTGGAAAGCGTGCCTGGCTGCGATGCCCGCCTGCGCACCGTGCCCGCCGTCTCCACGGTGGCCGAGGCCACGGCGCCGGAAGTGCCGCCGGACGGCGCGCCCTACGTGGAGCTCGACGACTTGCAGGAATGCGCTGGCCTGGCCCTGGGCTCGCCCACGCGCTTCGGCAATATGGCCGCTGCCATGAAATACTTCTGGGACGGCACGGCCAGCGACTGGCTGGCCGGCAGCCTGTCCGGCAAGCCCGCCTGCGTGTTCACGTCCACGGGCAGCCTGCACGGCGGCCAGGAATCGACCCTGCTGTCGATGATGATTCCCCTCTTCCACCATGGCATGCTGGTCATGGGCCTGCCCTACACGCACCCGGAACTGATGACGACGTCCACCGGCGGCTCGCCATACGGCGCCACGCACTGGTCGGGCATCGATGGCGACAAGGCCTTGAGCGAGGATGAAAAACGCCTGACGCTCGCGCTGGGCCGCCGTTTGGCGGAAAACGCCCTGAAACTGGCAGGCGCATGATGCACGGCGCGCTGCACAAATACCTGCACTGGGGCGCCATCGCCAGCCTGGCCACCCTGATCGCCTGGTGCCTGGCGTGGGAAACCATCGTCGCCCCGCTGCAGCCGGGCGGCTCATGGCTTGTTTTAAAGGCCGTGCCGCTGCTGATTCCCCTGTATGGCGTGATCAAGCGCGACGTCTACACCCTGCAATGGTCGTCGATGGTGATCCTGCTGTACTTCACGGAAGGCGTGGTGCGCGGCTACAGCGACACCAACCCCGTGTCGGCCATGATGGCCTGGGGCGAGGCGGCCATCGTCTGCCTGTATTTCATCTGCGCCGTGCTGTATCTGCGCCCGTATAAAAAGGCCGCCAAGCGCATGGCCAAAGAGCTGCTGGAAAAAGTGAATAAAGTGAGCCTCAAGAAATGAGCGACATGCCTGTGACTGACCAAACCGCCTTCCTCGCCGCCTGCCGCGACCTGCTGGGCGACGCCTACGTACTCACCCTTGACGCCGACAAGGCGCCCTTCCTCACCGACTGGCGCGACAGGTTGACGGGCAAGGCCCTGGCCGTGCTGCGTCCCGCGACGGTGGAGCAAGTGGCGGGTATTCTGCGCGCCTGCACGCAATGGCAGATCCCCGTCGTGCCGCAAGGCGGCAACACTGGTTTGGTGCTGGGCAGCATACCGGACGAAGCCGGCACGGCCATCGTGCTGTCGCTGGCGCGCCTGAACAGCATCCGCGCGCTCGATCCCGTCAACCGCACCATCACGGTGGACGCGGGCTGCATTTTGCAAACCATCCAGGAAGCGGCCAGCGCGGCCGGCTGCCTGTTCCCGCTGTCGCTGGCGGCCGAGGGCAGTTGCACCATCGGCGGCAATCTGGCCACCAACGCGGGCGGCACGGCCGTGCTGCGCTACGGCAATACGCGCGAACTGTGCCTGGGCCTGGAAGTGGTCACGCCGCAAGGCGAGATCTGGAGCGGCTTGCGCGGCCTGCGCAAGGATAATACGGGCTACGATTTGCGCGACCTGTACATCGGCGCGGAAGGCACCCTGGGCGTCATCACGGGCGCCGTCATGAAACTGTATCCGCAGCCGAAAGCCTGCATCACGGCGCTGGCCGCCATGCCCTCGCCCGCCCACGCCCTGCGTTTGCTGTCGCTGATGCAGGATCATTGCGGCGCCAGCCTGACGGGCTTTGAACTGATGTCGCAATACTGTCTGCAACTGGTGGCGCAGCAGTTCCCGCAACTGCCGCAGCCTTTCGCGCAGCAGCACGGCCAGTATGTGCTGCTCGAATTGTCCAGCAGCCAGTCCGAGGCGCACGCCGTGGAATTGCTGGAAGCGAGCATCGGCGCGGCGCTCGAAGACGAATTGGTCGCCGACGCCGTCGTTGCCAGTTCGGTGGCGCAGTCCGAAGGCCTGTGGCAGCTGCGCGAGCACATTCCGCTGGCGCAGGCGCAGGCGGGCAAGAACATCAAGCACGATATCTCGCTGCCGATTTCCCGCATCGCCGACTTCATCGCCATCACGGATGCGGCACTGGAAAGCGCCTTCCCCGGCTGCCAGCTGGTCTGCTTTGGCCACCTGGGCGACGGCAACCTGCATTACAACGTGGCGCCACCCGTAGGCATGACGGATGGCGATTTCCTGGCCAACCAGGACGCCATCAACCGCATCGTGCACGACCAGGTGCACGCCTTTGGCGGCTCGATCTCGGCCGAACACGGCATCGGCGCGCTGAAGAAGGCCGACCTGGCGCACTATAAATCGCCGCTGGAACTGCAACTGATGCGCGCTGTCAAACAGGCACTGGACCCGCGGAACATCATGAATCCGGGGAAGATACTGTGAAACTTTCATTCATCCTGCCGCTGCTGTGCGCCGGCGCTTTCAGCGCGACTGGCCATGCCGGCGCGCAGGACGTCTACAAATGCGTGAAGGATGGCCAGACCAGCTATAGCGCCACGCCGTGCGCGGGTGGCCAGCTGCAAATCCTCGAGGTGCCGGCGGCGCCGGCCGCCGCCGACAAGGGCGCGGCCACGCGCCAGGAGCGGGTCGCCAGCCAGATGGAAGCGGCGCGCAAGAAGCAGGAACAGCTGGAAGACCAGGCGCGCGAACGGGGCGCCAAACAGCAGGAAGCCCACGAGAAGCACTGCACCCAGCTGCGCCTGGAACAGAAATGGGCGGCGCAGGACGCCGTTGGTGCCGGTACCGCCAACCGCGATGCGGCCCAGCTCAAGGTGCGGCGCGCCGGCGAACGCCTGGCCGTCGAATGCCTGCATTGAGTGCCACGCCAGGCACCGCGGCGGGCCGGCGCCTGCTGTCGCGCTGGCTGCTGCTGGGCGAATGGCGCGCGCACCCCGTGCGCGCCGTCGTCGCCATCCTGGCCATCGCCGTCGGCGTATCGCTGGGCTTTGCCATCCACCTGATCAATGCAGCCGCCTTCAATGAATTTTCCACTGCCGTCAAAAGCCTGTCCGGCCAGGCCGACGTGCAGGTGGCCGGGCGCGAAGCGCTATTCGACGAAAACATCTACCCATGGCTGGCGCAGCGCGATGGCGTGGCCGTGGCCTCGCCCGTGCTGGAACTGCAGGCCGGCCTGTCCGGCGCAGCGACAAACGAAGGTGGCGCCCTGCACGTGCTGGCGCTCGACGTCTTCCGCGCCGGCTTCATTTCGCCCGACCTGATCGGTGCACCCGCCGATGGCCAGCCTTTCGACACCCTCGCCGACGACGCCATTTTCCTGTCACCCGCCGCCCTGCGCTGGCTCAAGCTGGCCGAGGGCGACAGCATCGCCCTGCAATCGGGCACGGGCACGGTGTCGCTGCGCGTGGCAGGTTCGCTGCAACGGGCGCGCGCCGGCCAGCGCGTCGCCGTGATGGATCTCGGCGCGGCGCAATGGCGCTTCAACAAGCTGGGCAAGCTGTCGCGCATCGACTTGAAACTGCGCCAGGGCGTCAACCGCGACGCCTTCCAGGCGGACCTGACGCGCGCGCTGGAAGCGCAGTACCCGGGCCGCTTCCGCGTGGGCCAGCCCAATGATGAAAACCAGAATAGCCGCAACAATAACCTGAGCCGCGCCTACCGGGTCAACCTGACGGTGCTGGCCCTGGTCGCCCTGTTTACGGGTGCCTTCCTGGTGTTTTCCACGCAGGCGCTGTCCGTCATCCGCCGCCGCAGCCAGTTCGCGCTGCTGCGCGTGCTGGGCATGGAACGGGGCGCCCTGCTGCGCCAGGTGCTGCTGGAAGGCAGCAGCCTCGGTGTGCTTGGCGCCGCGCTGGGCATCGCCGGCGGCTACGCGATGGCGGCCGTTGCCCTGCGCTTTTTTGGCGGCGACCTGGGCGCCGGCTATTTCTCGGGCGTGCAGCCGCAGGTGCAATTCACGCCCGTCGCCGCCCTGGTCTACTTTGCCCTGGGCCTGGGCGTGGCCTTGCTGGGCTGCGCCGCGCCCGCGCTGGAAGCGGCGCGCGCCGCGCCCGCCATCGCCCTGAAATCGGGCAGCGAGGAAGTCGTGACGACGCGACTGGCCAAGACCTGGCCGGCGCTGGCGTGTTTGCTGCTGGCCGGCGCCCTGACCTTGCTGCCGCCCGTATTCGAGCTGCCCCTGTTCGGATATCTCTCCATCGCCCTGCTGCTGATCGGCGCCATCGCCCTGATGCCGCAGCTGGCCGCCGTGGTCTTCCGCTACCTGCAGCGCGCCTGGCTGCGCACGGACACCAGCGGCCACGCACCCGTGCGCAGCCTGACCCTGGCGCGCCTGGCGAATGCCTCCGGCCAGGCCGGCATCGCCCTCGGCGGCGTGCTGTCAAGCTTTAGCCTGATGGTGGCCATGGCCATCATGGTGTCGAGTTTCCGCGTCTCCGTCGACGACTGGCTGCTGCAGATTTTGCCGGCCGACCTGTATGCGCGCACGGTGTCGGGCGCGGGAACGGGGGGCCTGAACCCGCGCGAACAGGACGCCATCCTGGCCCTGCCTGGCGTGGCCAAGGTGGATTTCCAGCGCGTGCGCAGCCTGTCGCTGGCGCCCGACCGCCCCAACGTGGTCTTGCTGGCGCGCCCCATCCTGCTGTCCGATCCCGGCAAGAGCATGGTGCTGGTGGGCGACTCCCTGCCCGTGCCGCCAGGCAGCCGGCCCGTGTGGCTGTCCGAGGCGGCGGCAGACCTGTACAACCACAAGCCCGGCGAACGCATCAACTTGCCGCTGGCCGGCGGCCTGCACGCCTTCTTTGTCGCCGGCATCTGGCGCGACTACGCGCGCTCTTCCGGCTCCATCCAGATGCCGCTGGCCGACTACCGCGCTCTGACGGGTGACATGGATGTCAGCGATGCGGCCCTGTGGCTGGCCAAGGATGTCACGGGCGACGAGCTGCAACGGCGCCTGAAAGCGCTGCCATTCGGCGCCAGCCTGGAAGTGTCGAACCCTTCGGCCATCCGCGCCCTGAGCCTGCAGATCTTCGACCGCAGCTTCGCCGTCACGTATTTATTGGAAGCCATCGCCATCGTCATCGGCCTGTTCGGCGTGGCCGCCACCTTCTCGGCGCAGACCCTGGCGCGCGCGCGCGAATTCGGCATGCTGCGCCATGTGGGCGTGACGCGCGGCCAGATTTTATCCATCCTGGCGCTCGAAGGCGGCGCGCTGACGGCGCTGGGCATCGCCACCGGTTTTGTCCTGGGCCTGTTGATCAGCTTTGTGCTGGTCTTCATCGTCAATCCCCAGTCATTCCACTGGACCATGCAGCTGCACCTGCCCTGGCCCTTGATCGCCACCGTGGCGGGCGCCCTGCTGACGGCGGCGGCCCTCACGGCCTTGATCGCGGGCCGCCAGGCGCTGTCCGCAGGCCCCATCCGCGCCGTCAGGGAGGACTGGTAATGCGCCGTTTGACTTTTTTGCTGATGTTCTGCGGTGCCACCGCGCTGGCCGCGCCGCGCGCGTTCGCCCCCGTCACCCCGCTGCCGCCCGGCCAGAGCCTGCGCCTGCCGCACGACTTCGGCGCCCATCCCGCATACAAGACGGAATGGTGGTATGCCACGGGGTGGGTCAAGACCGCCGCTGGCGAGCAGCTGGGCTACCAGGTGACCTTCTTTCGCAGCGCCACGGCCACCGACGCGGACAACCGCAGCGCGTTCGCGCCCAAGCAGCTGATCATCGGCCACGCGGCCCTGTCGGACCCGAAAGTGGGCAAGCTGCTGCACGACGAGAAAAGCGCGCGCGAGGGCTTCGGCCTGGCCTATGCCAAGGTGGGCGACACGGACGTGAAACTCGACGACTGGCGCATGCGGCGCCAGGCCGACGGCACGTATCAGGTCAGCCTGGCCGCCCGCGACTTCAATTTGCAGCTGACCCTCGCGCCCACCCAGCCCGTGCTGCTGCAGGGCCAGGGCGGCTATTCGCGCAAGGGTACGCGGCCCGCGCAGGCCAGTTATTACTACAGCAAGCCGCAGCTGCGCACGACGGGCACGATCGCCCGCGCGGGCGGCAAGCCGGAAGCGGTGACGGGCGCCACCTGGCTCGATCACGAGTGGTCGAGCCAGGTGCTCGACGCGGACGCCAGCGGCTGGAACTGGATCGGCGCCAACCTCGATGACGGCGGCGCCCTGATGGCCTTCCAGATACGCAGCAAGACAGGTGCTAAACTATGGGCGCACGCGACATGGCGCGACGCGTCCGGTAAGATGACGCAGTTCGCGCCCGGCGACGTCGATTTCACGCCCACGCAGCTGTGGCGTTCGCCCCGCACGCAGGCCGAATACCCTGTCGCCACCGAGATCCGCACGGGGGCCACGCGCTGGCAGATCAAGCCTTTGCAGCCGGACCAGGAACTCGATTCGCGCAGGTCGACGGGCGCCGTGTACTGGGAAGGCGCCGTCACGGTGGAGCGCGACGGCCAGCCGGTGGGCCGCGCCTACCTGGAAATGACGGGCTACGTGCAGCCGATGAAGTTATAAGCGTTATCAGCACCATCGAATATGTAAATCAAAGCGGAAAACAATGACAACCAGCACAGAAACAGGCAGCACGAGTACAGCAACCGCCGCAAGCAGCACACCAACTCCCGATACCGGCAGCAGCCGCGAACTGAAAAAAGGCAGCCTGGCCGCCTTCAAGGGCTTGATGCCCTTTTTGACGCCATACCGCAAGCAGTTCTTCCTGGCCGGTATCGCGCTGGTGGTGGCCGCCGCTTCCACCCTGGCCATTCCCGCCGCCTTCAAGCAGATGATCGACCTGGGTTTCGGCGGCGCGGCCGGCTCGAAGAGCATCCAGCACGTGGACCTGGTCTTCCTGGCCCTGTTCGGCGTGGCCTCCATCCTGGCGCTGGCCACGGCGGCGCGCTTTTATACGGTATCGTGGCTGGGCGAACGCGTCACGGCCGACATCCGCAGCGCCGTGTACCGCCACGTCGTCACGCAAAGCCCGGAATTCTTTGAAACCACGCAGACGGGCGAAGTCCTGTCGCGCATCACCACCGACACGACCTTGATCCAGGCGGTGGTCGGCACCAGCATCTCGATGGCGCTGCGCAATGTGCTGCTGTTCCTGGGCGGCCTGGTGATGCTGTTCGTCACCAGCGCCAAGCTGGCCGGCATCATCATCGGCCTGTTGATCCTGGTGGTCGTGCCCATCATCGTCTTTGGCCGCCGTGTGCGCAAGCTGTCGCGCGACTCGCAGGACCGCATCGCCGACGCCTCGGCCATGGCCGGCGAAATCCTCAACGCCATGCCCACCGTGCAGGCATTTACACACGAGAAAATCGAATCGAAGCGCTTCGGCGACTCCGTCGAAGGCGCCTTCATGACGGCCATGCGCCGCATCCGCGCCCGCGCCCTGCTGACCATGATCGCCATCCTGCTGGTCTTCGGCACCATCGTCTTCGTGCTGTGGCTGGGCGCGCGCGCCGTACTGGAAGGATCGATGACGGGCGGCGACTTAGGCCAGTTCATCCTGTACGCCTCCATCGTGGCCGGCGCCATCGGCGCGCTGTCCGAAGTGATGGGCGAGGCGCAGCGCGCCGCCGGCGCCACCGAGCGCCTGCTGGAGCTGATGGCCGTCAAGTCGGAAATCGAATCGCCTGCCGCACCCCTGCCGCTGCCGGCACGCGCAGCAAATGGCGCCGCGCTGTCCTTGAACGACGTGGTGTTCTCGTACCCGTCGCGCCCGGACACCTACGCGCTCGACCACGTCAGCCTGGATATCCGCGCCGGTGAAACGGTGGCAGTCGTCGGCCCGTCCGGCGCCGGCAAGACCACCCTGTTCCAGCTGTTCCTGCGCTTCTATGACCCGCAAAGCGGCAGCATCCGCCTTGACGGCGTGGATATCAAGCAGCTCGACCTGCATACCCTGCGCGACGCCATCGGCATCGTGCCGCAAGATACCGTGATCTTCTCGGCCGACGCCATGGAAAACATCCGCTATGGCCGCGCCGGCGCCAGCGATGAGGAAGTGATCGCGGCGGCAAAAATGGCGGCAGCCCACGAATTCATCGAACGCCTGCCGAACGGCTACAAATCCTTCCTTGGCGAACGGGGCGTGCGCCTGTCCGGCGGCCAGCGCCAGCGCATCGCCATCGCCCGCGCCCTGCTGAAAAACCCGCCGCTGCTGCTGCTTGACGAAGCGACCAGCGCGCTGGACGCGGAATCGGAACGCCTGGTGCAAAAGGCGCTGGAAGCGGCCATGGTGGGCCGCACCACCGTCATCATCGCGCACCGCCTGGCGACAGTCCAGCGGGCTGACCGCATCGTCGTCATGGAAGACGGCCGGATCGTCGAGATGGGCACGCACGCCTCGCTGGTCGCCCTCGGCGGCATTTATGCCAACCTGGCGGCCTTGCAATTCCATCATGTACAGATCAATTAAGCAGAACCCTCATGAACGCTTTATTCCACGCCAACCTGGGCATCACCGATTTCTGGACCTTTTTACTGGGGACGATCTTTATCGTCATCCTGCCCGGCCCCAACTCCATGTATGTGCTGTCGGTGGCGGCGCAACGGGGCGTGCGCCCGGCCTACCAGGGCGCCTTCGGCATCTTCGCCGGTGACCTGATCCTGATGGTGCTGTCGGCCTGCGGCGTCGCCTCGCTGCTGAAAGCCAGCCCGGCCCTGTTCTATGTCGTGAAATATATCGGCGCGGCCTACCTGGGCTGGATCGGCCTGCAGATGCTGATCGGCTGCTGGCGCAAGCTGCGCACGCCCGCGCCGGCTGAAGGCGAAGCGGCGGCCACGCCGGCGGTCGTCAAGGAAAGCGATCCATTCCGCAAGGCGCTGATCATCAGCCTGATGAACCCGAAGGCGATCCTGTTCTTCATTTCCTTCTTCATCCAGTTCGTCGACCCGGCCTTCCCGAATCCCGTACTGTCCTTCATCGGCCTGGGCCTGATCTGCCAGGTGATCAGCTTTAGCTATCTGACCGCCATCATCTTTGTCGGCGCCCGCCTGGCCGACACTTTCCGCCGCCGTCGCCGCCTGTCGGCCGGCATGGGCGGCGGCGTGGGCGCCGTGTTCATCGGCTTCGGCGCGAAACTGGCTACCGCCACCCTGTAAGGAAAACACCTTGACCGAGCTCGAACTGCGCCAGCGCTGCCACACCGTCCTGCCGGGCCACCGCCAGCCCACCCCGGCGGCCACTTTCGCCGCCATGGCCGCCTGGTGCGAAGCCAACGACATCGCGCACGACACCTATGGCGACGGCGCGCTGATCGAACAGTTCGAGAACAAGATCGCCAGCCTGCTGGGTTTCGAGGCGGCCGTGTTCTGCATCACGGGCACCATGACGCAAGTGACGGCCCTGCGCCTGGCGTGCCAGGACCGCGGCTCGCCGCTGGTGGCGCTGCATCCGACGTCGCACATCCTGCGCCATGAACGGGGCAACCATGAATTGCTCGATCACTTCAAGGGGCTGATGCTGGGCGACCCGCACCGCCCGTGGACGGTGGACGACTTGCGCGCCGTGCCCGATGCGCTGGGTGCCGTGCAGGTCGAACTGCCGATGCGCGAAATCGGCGGCCAGTGCCCGTCGTGGGACGAATTGAACGACATCAAGCGGCACTGCCGCGACCACAACATCCACCTGCACATGGATGGCGCGCGCCTGTGGGAGGCGCAAGCGGGTTTTGGCCAGCCGCTGCCGGCCATCTGCGACGGCTTTGACTCCGTGTATGTGTCGCTGTACAAGGGTATCGGTGGTTTGGGCGGCGCCATGCTGGCCGGCAGCCGCACCTTTGTCGAACGGGCGCGCGAATGGTTCCGCCGCCAGGGCGGCAATATCGTCCACCGCACGCCCTACGTGGTGGCCGCCGCCATGCAGTTCGATGCGCGCATCGCCGCCATGCCGCGGTATTTCGCGCGCACGCAGTGGCTGTACGCGCTGCTGCGCGATTTTCCATCGATAGCCGTCAATCCCGCCGCCCCGCAGGCCAACATGCTGCACCTGCATTTGCCCGTCTCGCGCGAACGGGCCATCGCCATCCGCAACCAGGTGGCCGCCGACCACGGCATCTGGCTGTTCGGCCGCGCCAGCCACGCCGCCCTGCCCGGCCACAGCGTGGTGGAATGGTATGTGGGAGATAACTTGCTGGACATGCCGGACGACAGCGTGCGGCAGGCGTTGACCTTGCTGGACCAGGGCCTGCGCATCAAGGCCTGAGCGGCGTAGGTCGGCGTGGGTCGGCGTAGGTCGGCTTAGCGCGCAGCGCGTAAGCCGACAACACGACAGACACATCCGAAAACCCATAAAAGGCTGGGGTCGGTCCCTGCGGGATCGGAATGTCCGCCATGGGCGCACATTCCCCCAGCGGGTCTGACCCCGAAAAAAAAAGCGCCCGAAGGCGCTTTTTTCATTTCATGGCGGCCGGGTCGGCCGCCACTACCTGCTTAGAACTTGTAGTTGTAAGCGAGACCAATCAACTGCATGCGGGTCTTGAACAGGCCCTTGGTGGTTTCACCATTGCCGGTGCAGCCTTTGGTCACCGGCGAGCAGTTATTCGTGTAGTTGACCGAAGCGTCCTTGAAGTCGATATAGCTGTAGGCCAGATCCAGCGAGGAGTTCGCGTTCAGCTTCCAGTTCGCGCCGATCGAGTACTGCATGCGGTCGCTGTCCGGCAGAGCCGGGTGACGCAGCTCGGCGCTGCGCACTGGCGCCTGGTCGTGGGCGATACCGGCACGCAGCAACAGCGCTTCGCTGTACTTGTAGTTGGCACCCAGCGAGACGCGGTAGGTGTCCTTCCAGTTCTGGCGGATGCGCTCAGCACCTTCGGCCGTTGGCGGGAACTGGATGTCCAGGTTTTCCAGGCGCGAGGTGCGGGTCCAGGTGACGTCGCCCATCAAGGCCCAGCGCTCATCCATCTGATGGAAGGCGTTGACCGACAGGGTTTCAGGCGTGCGCACTTCCACCAGCGCCTTCGAATTGACCTTGCCCGATGCGGCGGAAATGAAACCGTTGACGGCCGCATTGTTCGACACTTGCGAGAAGTCCCAGATCGTGTCGCCTTTCAGCTTGTGCGAAATCGACGAACGGTAGGAGATACCGAAACGCGTGCCTTCGTTCAGCTGGTACAGATAGCCCAGGTTGAAGCCGAAGCCCCAGTCATCGCCATCCATCGAGGCGTGGCCATCCTTGGCGCCCTGCAGCGCGGCACCGGCGGCTTGCGCGGCGGCCAGGCCCTGCGTCTTGGCGATATTCGCCAGGAAGGCTTGCGATGCGGCTGGCGCATGCTGGCCCAGGAAGGCAACCGTGCCAGGCACGTCGACGGCCTGGCCCAGTTCGGCCTTCATGTGTTCCGCGGTAACGCCGAAACCGAACGAGTGATGCTCGTTCAGCTTGAAGGAAACGGAAGGATTCAGGGCGATGGCTTCGAGCTTGATGTTGGTGATCGCATAGCGGCCGCTCCAGTCATTGCCGTAATCGAGCTTGGCGCCGTACGGCACGAACATGCCCATGCCGACGGTCCATTGATCATTGAGCTTCTTGCTCGCGTACAGGGCAGGCGCGAAGACGGCGTCCGGCGCGTAGTCCTTGGTCGTGCCGCCCGGATTGCGGCCGGTGAAAGTCTTCGAACCCGTGTCCTGGTAGGTCGAATGCGGCACCACCAGGGTACCGCCGCCGACGAACTGCGTGCCTTCCAGGCGCGACATGCCGGCCGGATTGTAGAAAATGGTCGATGCGTCGGCCGCTTCGGCGCCGTTCGCGTCGGCCGAACCCTGGCCGGAGACGCTTTGCGAACCGAAACGGTAACCCGATGCTTGTGCGGTGGAAGAAATGCCGGCGAATGCGGCGATGATCAGGAGGGGCAGATAGCTATGTTTAAAGTTCGGTTTCAAGTTCGTCTCTCTTTATATTAGTGTGTACTTCGGCATATTGTCTCGGGCGTCTCAACCTGACCCGTCCTGCACATTTCTTGCCGCCGTGAACTCCAATTCACGGACGGCATGAGCGAAGCATATAATATTTTTGAAAAAAAAGCGAACGATCGCTCTTTTTATGAAATGACGTTGTTTGCCGCGCCATGAACGGGGCTGTAGGGTGGCAGCACGGGGGCTGGAAGTGGTATTAAAAAACGCTTGCGCATCAGCGCCAGCATATGTTCGGCCGGCACGGGACGCGAGATGAAATAGCCCTGCACCTCGTTGCATTGCAGGGCGCGCAGGATGTCGAGCTGCTCGCGCGTTTCCACCCCTTCGGCCACCACGCTCATGCCCAGCGCATGCGCCATCGACAAGATGGCGCGCACGAACACTTCGCCCTGCTCCGAGCGGCCCAGCTCCATGGTGAAGGCGCGGTCGATCTTCAAGCCATCCATGGCGAACTTCTGCAGCTGCGACAGCGACGAGTAGCCCGTGCCGAAATCGTCGACCAGCAGGCGCACGCCCAGCGCGCGGATGGCCGACAGCTGCTCCACGGCGCGGTTCTGTTCATCCATCATGGCCGATTCCGTGATTTCCACCTCGATCAGGCGCGCATCGATGCGGTGGCGCGCCAGCGCGGACGCCAGCACCTGGTGCACGTCGCCGCGGCCGAACTGGCGCGCCGACACGTTGATGGACACGGGCACCAGCTCCTGGCCGGCCGCCTGCCAGTGCGCCATCTGCTGGCAGACCTTCTCGATGACCACTTCGCCCAGCTGCGAAATCAGGCCGCTGCTCTCGGCCACGGGAATGAATTCCAGCGGCGGCACCATGCCGTGCTGCGGATGGCGCCAGCGCACCAGCGCTTCCATGCTGCACAGCTGCCCGCTCATGGCATCGACGCGGGGCTGATAGACGACGAGGAACTGGTCCTGCTCCAGCGCCGCCACCAGGCTTTGCTCCAGTTCGCGGCGGTTGCGGATGGTCTCGAACAGTTCCGGCTGGAAGAAACGGTGGTGGCCCTTGCCCGCCACCTTCACGGCGTACATGGCGATATCGGCGTTCTTCAGCAGCACGTCCGTCTCGGCGCCATCGCGCGGATACAGGCTGATGCCGATCGATGCGCCCATCTTGTGGCGTTCGCTGCCCAGGTAAAACGGCTCGTCGAAGGCGATGGCGATGCGCTGCGCCACCTGCTCGGCGCGGCTGTCGTCTTCCACGGGGTCGAGCACGACGACGAATTCATCGCCGCCCAGGCGCACCACATGGTCGCCCGGCCGCAGCACGGCCTTCAGGCGCAAGGAGGCGGCGCGCAGCACTTTATCGCCTTCGGCGTGGCCCTGCGTATCGTTGATATCCTTGAAGCCATCGAGGTCGATGAACAGCAGCGCCAGCATGTGCCGCGCGATGGCGGCGCGGCCCAGCGCCCCGGGCAGGAATTGCTGCAGCCAGTAGCGGTTGGGCAAACCCGTCAGGCCGTCTTCATTGGCCACGCGGCGCAAGTCGCGCTCGTGCTCCTTGGCCGTGCTGATGTCTTGCAGGGTGACGGCCAGGCGGTCGCCGCTGCGCACCAGGCGCCGGCGTATCCAGCGCAGCTTGAACGGGTTGCCGTCCGGCAGCTCGATCTCTTCCTCGGAAAAGCCCGATACCATGGCGGCCCGGTAATTGTGAATGAGGTCGCGGAAATACGGTTCATGCGCGCGCGATTGCAACCGCATCCCCAGCAGCTGCTCGCGGCGCACGCCAAAATAGCCGGCGCCCGGTTCGTTGCAGTCGACGATCTCGAAGTCGGCGATGGCGCCATCCTCGCCGCGCAGGGCCGTGATGATGAAAAAGCCGTCGCTCGTGCCTTCGGTGGCCATGCGGTAGGCGTTGCGCACGCCTTCGGACTGGTGGTGGCGCCAGGCCAGGCGCAGGGACAGCACGGTGGCGATCACCGTAAAACCCAGCAGCAGCAAGGTCACGCCGAACGCGATGCCGATGTAGATGGTGCGCGTCTCCTGGTAGGGATGCAGCATTTCGCTGTCGGCCAGTCCCACCACGGCCGTAAACGGATAGGCTTTCAGCGCCTGCCAGCCCACATAGCGGTTTTGTTTGTCGGAAAACGCCACCCGGCCGCCCGACTCCATGGCGCCGCTGTCCGTTTCCAGGAAGCTCGTGTCGAGAAACGGCGTGGCGCTGCTGCCGTGCGCCGGCAGGACGCGGGCACCGAGGCGCGTGCTGAACAATTCACCCTCTTCGCCCACCATGGCGGACATGCCCAGCTTGCCAAAGTTCACGCTGTCATAGAATTCGGAGAAATAGCTGGAATGGATGGAAATGAGCAGCACGCCGTCGAAATTGCCATCCTCGTCTTCCAGGCGGCGCGTGAAGTGCACGAGGCTTTCGTCAGCCGCTGGCGCTGCCGCCTCATCTGCCGGATTGACCCGCCCCAGCGCGATGCGCAAGGCGCTGGAATTGCTGCGCCAGTGGCGCAGCAGGAAATTGCTGCGCTC
This sequence comes from Janthinobacterium amylolyticum, assembly GCF_051380655.1. NCBI lineage: Bacteria > Pseudomonadati > Pseudomonadota > Betaproteobacteria > Burkholderiales > Oxalobacteraceae > Janthinobacterium > Janthinobacterium amylolyticum. Next base: position 49,752 of record NZ_JBNYXL010000017.1, on the reverse strand, counting down.
ATTCGTGCGCAGCCGCGTCAAGGGCGCAGTGGCCGTGACGGCATGCCCCTTGCGGTCGAGGATGGCAACGATGGCAAATTGCGGCAAGGCATACATGCCCTGCGTCTTCAGTTGGTCGAGGCGCAGATGGCCGCGCGAATTTTCCCATTCATACTTGAGCTGCAGGGTCAGCTGGTCCATCTGCTCCAGGGTGCGCAGCAGATACTGGCCATATGCCTTCGATTGCGAGGCCACGCTGTCGAGCGCCTGCTGCTGCGCCACCTTCTTTTCCGCCTCCAGCTGCAGCAAGGTGGCCGTCCACAGCACGGCGCACAGGGCCAGGCACAGCAGGGGCCAGGCCAGGATCAGGCGCAGGTTAGCCCTGAGAAAATCGGCCCTGCTCATTTCCACCACGGCGGCATTATTATTATTTACAAATTGTCGCAAGAACATGGTGCCAGCATCTGCCATTTCTGTATTTCTTTAAGGACACACAAATTACCACAGAGTCATGATTGCATGTAAGGCAGCGGCGTAATTATGTCTGCGCGGCGCATCGGGCGTGTCGCGCCTGCGTTACAATCAGCGTCCTTACCGTTGGAGAAATACATGCAGCAATATCAAGATTTGATCAAGACCGTCCTCGAAACGGGTAGCTGGCAAGACAACCGCACGGGCATCCGCACCCTGAGCGTGCCGGGCGCCATGATGCGTTTCGACTTGGCAAATGGCAATTTCCCTGCCGTGACCACCAAGAAACTGGCTTTCAAATCCGTGATCGGCGAATTGTGCGCCTTCCTGCGCGCCTCGCGCAACGCGGCCGAGTTCCGCGCGCTGGGCTGCAAGGTGTGGGACCAGAACGCCAATGAAAACGCGCAGTGGCTGGCCAACCCCTACCGCGAGGGCGAGGATGACCTAGGCCCCGTGTATGGCGTGCAATGGCGCCAATGGCCCGCGTATAAACTGCTCGACGCCAGCCAGCCGGCGCAGATCGCCGACGCGCAAGCGAACGGTTTTACCCTGGTCGCGCCCATCGTCGAGGCCGGCGTGCAGAAAGTCCTGCTGTACAAGGCCGTCGACCAGTTGCGTGAATGCCTGGACACCATCATGACTAACCCGGGCAGCCGCCGCATCCTGTTCCACGGCTGGAACCCGGCCGTGCTCGATGCCGTCGCCCTGCCCGCCTGCCATCTGCTGTACCAGTTCATCCCCAACGCCAGCACGCGCGAAATCTCGCTGTGCCTGTATGTGCGCAGCAACGATATCGGCCTGGGCACGCCCTTCAATATCGCCGAAGGCGCGGCCCTGCTGCACCTGGTGGCGCGCCTGACGGGCTATACGCCGCGCTGGTTCACGTATTTCATCGGCGACGCGCACATCTATGAAAACCACCTGGAGATGGTGGAAGAACAATTGAAGCGCACGCCCTTCCCGGCGCCGAAGTTTGTCATTTCCGAGCGCGTGCCTGATTACGCCAAGACGGGCAAGTACGAGCCGGAATGGCTGGAAAAGATCGAACCGTCCGACTTCTCGCTGGACGGCTATGAACATCACGCGCCCATCAAGGCGGCAATGGCAGTCTGATGGCGGTCACTGCACTGGCGGCCCTGCACCGCAAACTGTTTGACGAAACGGATGGCAACAAGTTCGCGCGGCTGAAAGACCGGCTGCTGAACAAGCATGGGATGGACGAGCGGCAGGCCGTGCTCGACATCCTCGTCGGCTACGCCAAAGAAGGCCAGCTGCTGCACTGGCGCAACTTCCTCATGACGGACATCATCGCGCTGGCCGAACCTGGCGAGTGCGGCGACTTCTTCACCACCTGCCTGGACGTGCCCGAACTCAGCTACTGGGCCGTCGATGGCATGCTCAAGAGCATGGGCAAGGCCGCGTATGGCCCGCTGGTGGCGCTGGCCGCCAAGCCAGAAGCAAAGTTGAGCGCGCGTGCCAAGGCCGTCAAGAGCCTGGCCGTCTTCAGCGGCCAGCCCTTCGACCGGGGCTTGATGCTTGATCCCGGCCACTGGAAGGTGGAGCAGCTGCGCCTGGCCGAGGTGCTGGCCTGGCAGGCGGATGGCTACCCCGCTGGCCACGGCTTCGCTGCCCCGGCCACGCATGCCTCGCTGGCGGCACCGCACTCGCCGCTGGAAAAAGCCGCCGCGCAGCTGGAAAAGAAACTGGCGGCCAGGCGCCGGCGCGAGCAGGACCTGGCGCAGCCGTCGAACTGGCTGGCCATCGCCGACCCGGCAGACCTGCGGCAGATCGCTGCCCACTGGACCTTGCCGGAGCACTATCAGCGCTTTCTGGCCTGCTACTCGCCGCTGCGCGTGAGCATCGACGGGGAAAATTATTTCCAGGGTCTGAACCTGTATGGCGCGGCGGAACTCGTCAAGCGGCAGCACGGCTATGCATGGAACCCTGTCACGCAGGAAAGCATTGCCGGCTGGCCGGAACACTACCTGGTGATCGCCGATGCGGGCGCCGATCCGTATTGCCTCGACCTGGGCGCCATCACCGACGGCGACGCCCCCGTCTACACGGCCGAACACGGCGCCGGCACTTGGCATTTCGAACGCCATGCGGACAGCTTTGTCGCCTTCCTCACGGAAATCGCCGCCGCTGCCTAGCCCGGCCTGGCGTACTTAACCCGGTCCCTCGCCCCCACCGGGGCCGGGACCGCCAGGGCCGCCGGGACCGCGGCCGCCTGGCGGACCGAAGCGCGGCTCGCGTTCGCCCTCTTTTGCCGCCGAACCGGCGCCGCCCAGGCGGAACGACAAGCCCACGTACAGCATGCGTCCATCGAAGCGGCGCGTGCTCGTCTCGCGCAGGGTCGCGCTGTTGATGACGGTTTCCATCTTGTTGCTGTTGAACACATCGGTCACGTTCATCACCAGACTCAGCTGTGGCGTCACCGTGTGGCGCCAGCTCAGGTTCACCGTGTTGTTGGGTGAGCGATAACCCTGTCCCGACAAGGTCTTGCCCTGCATTTGCAATGCCAGCTGCAGCTGGTTGCTGGGGTCGAACTGGTAGTTCAGGCGCGCGCGGCCGCTCAGGGCGTTGGCCGTGCGCGTGCTGCGGTTGCCCAGGTCGTCCGAGCTGGTCTGCTGGCTGCGCGCCAGGTTGCCGCTCGTGTTCAGGGTCAGCGATGGCGTGAGCTTGCCGCTGACGCTGAATTCCAGGCCGCTCGAATGGCTGCCTTCGCCGTTTTCGCGCGTGGTCAGCAGCACGTTGTCGCTAATAAAGTAGCGGTAGTCGACGATGGCATCCGTGTCGCGCCGGTGGTAGGCGCGCAAGCTGCTTTCCAGCCCGGCGATCTTGGTTTCGTATCCGATCTCGAACGAGTCCGTCTGCGTGGGTTTCAGCTTGGGGTTGCCGGCCGACACATTGAATTCGTCGCGGTACACCACGTACGGATTCAGGTCGCCCGCGTTCGGGCGGCGGATGCGGTGCGCATAGCTGAAGCGCAGATTGCTTTCGTCGCTGACCTTGTAGGTGGCAAACAGGCTGGGGATGTAATTGACGTAATTGTTGCTGGCCTCGACGCCGCTGGTAATCTGGCGCACGTTCAAGTCCGTGTATTCGGCACGCAAGCCGGCCAGCGCGCCCCAGCGCTCGTTCAGGCGCATCTGGTAGGAACCGTACAGCGCGATGGTGCGCTCGTCGAGCTCGAAACGGTTGCTGCGCATGGGGTTGACGGTTTCCGCAAGGCTGGCCGGATTGATGTCCGTATACAAGGTGTCGAAACTGCTCTTGTTGTCCGCCACCTTGTAGCCCAGCTTGGCCGTGCCGCCCGCCAGCGGACGCTCGTAGTCGCCGCTGAAGTCGACGATGCGGTTGCCCGTTTCGCTGTGCTGGCGCGCGCGGCTGTCGAAGGCGTTGACGGGCGCGAGCGCATAGGCGTTGGCGTAGTCGCTGTCGCTCTCGTTGGTCGACGACGACACGCGCAAATCGATTTTCAGGCTTTCGCCCGGCAATTCACCCTTGTGGTCGTAGCGCCCGCCCCAGCTGTAGTTGCGGCTGTCGCCATTGCGCACGGTGCTGCGCGTATAGTCGCCGATGGTGTTGCCCAGGCTGTCGCCATTGAGGTAGCGGTCCTGCGAGCGCTGGTCATTGCTGCGGCCGTTATACGACACGCTGGCGGCCAGCGTGTCGCTGGCGTTCAGGTTGTAGTTGACGGTGCCGTTCACGCCCAGCGAGTCGTTCAAGCCATTGCTGGTGGAACGCTGGCTGCTGGGGGCGAAGGCGCCCGTGTCCCGGTCCAGGCGCTCGCGGCTGACTTCGCCGACGGAATTGCGCCCGTCGTGGCGGACATTGATGCCGCCCTGGTAGCCCCATGGCCCCTCGTTGTAGGTGCCGGACACGGCCGTGTTATAGCGCCCGGCAATGCCCGCATTCGCGTTGACGGTGGCAAAGCCGCCCGGTTTGCGGTTGCGCCGCATCACCAGGTTCAGGATCGGCCCGCCGCCCGCCTCGTTGCCGAACTGGGCGCCCGGATTGTTGATCACTTCCACCGATTCGATATCGTCGGCCGCCATGGCGTTCAAGGTGGCGCCGCGCGAATCGCCCTGCAGCATGGCCGACGGCTTGCCGTCGATGAGAATCTGCACATTGCTGCTGCCGCGCAAGGATACGCTGCCATCGGGATCGACCGCGACCGAGGGGACGTTATTGAGCGCATCGGCCGCCGTGCCATTCGTACTGCCGACGTCGGACTTGACGTCGTAGACTTGCCGGTCGATGCGGCCCGTGGGCCGCTCGGCCGTCACGCTGACGGAGGGCGGCGCGTCGGCTGCCGGCGCCTTGGCGGGCGCTGGTGCCGGTGCGGGTTTGACGACGGTCTCGCCGGTGGCTGGGGTTTGCGCCTGGACGGCGGCGCTGGCGACCAGCAGGCTGCTGCCCGCCAGACAGTGGAAAAGGAGTGTATGCATTGGGCTAAAAAAGTAATCGAGACGCTACGGATGAGGCGCTACGCCGCAGCGTGAGGGCACAGGTGTGGGCACAGTGAAAGCATGCCACGACTACAAGTACCAAAGCAAATGCGAACCATTGTTATTTACTTCAATTTACAAATCTCTTGCGCTTGTGGCATTCCAGCCTCATCCGATAAGGATGAGGCCAAGGAAATATTACTTCAGCAAGCCATTTCCACGTGCCAGCTTCAGCCAGCCCGGGTATTCCGTCATCAACAAATCATACAGCTCAGCGTCGCTATGCTCGTCGGGCGCGCTGACGGAAAAGTAATTCGCGTTGTCGACCAGGCGTCCTTGCAACTCGTCGAGTTTCTCCAGGAAGGGGAAATCGGAATCGGCAAAGGCGGCGAGGAACTTGCTTTTCGATTTGCGCCCCTTGCCGATGCCCATGAATTGCCAGAAGATCGGTTCATTGCTGGCCCAGCGCAACTGCTTCTCCGTCGTCGCCTGGTCGCTGGTGCCGCCATCCGTTACGAACATGACATATACGGGCAGTTCGGCCGCGACGGGCCGCGTGCGCTCGCCGCCACGGGCATCGGGAAAATAAAAGGCGCGGATGGCCTGCATGGCGGCGCCATAGCGCGTGTCCCCTTCCAGCGGATGGCGCTGTATCGCCTGGCTCACATAGGTATTGCAGTTGCTCAGTGCCATCGGCGCCGGGTGGTGGACGTTCTTGCCGAACAGGAAAACGTCGATCTCGCCATCGTCATCGAACTTGCAGCCCAGGGCCAGGATGCGTTCGGCAAAGCGCTGCACCAGGCCTTCTTTATACAGGCGGCCCATGGAACCGGAAATATCCAGGCACAAACACACCTTGGCGCGGTGATCCGCCAAGCCCACTTTTTGCAGGGACACGCCCGCCTGCTTGACCAGGCTGACCAGCTGCGGCGCTTCCCGCTCGACGCGCTTTTCCAGATTGATCTTGGCTTGCTGGATGGCCGATGCAGCAGGCGTGGCTGGGGTGGCAGGGGTGGCCTGGTCGACTTCGCCGCCAAAATGGCGCACCAGCGCGTCCAGTCCCCCATTGAAACCCTGGCCCACGGCCATGCAGCGCCAGCCGCCCTCCTTGCGGTAAAGCTCGAGCAGCATGACAGCTTTTTCCTGCGCAAAATCGGTGCCCGCAAAGGCAAAGCGCGCCAGGTCGCACCCGCCCGCCTGCAGCCGCACATGGCCAGCTTGCAGCTGCGACATCACGCCGCCGCCATCGATGGACGCCGTCACGACGAGGCGGTCGATACTGGCCGGCAGGCGCGCCAGCTGCAGCGCAAAAGCGGCCACATCGCCGCCGCTGCCGCTGCGCGCTTCCACGCCGCCGCATGGCGTGCGCGGCTGGTTGAAGAAGGTCATGTAGCGTTCATCGGACAATTTGCCGCCGGCATCGAGGCCGAAGCAGGCCACGTCCAGCGCCAGTCCCTGCGCTGCCACGCCGATGTCGAGCACGCCATCGGGAACGAGATTGGCCAGCGGCAAGCGCTGTCCCTTGCTCAAGGTTTCCATCAGTATCTCCTAGGGAATGTAGCGGCGCGGGTTGTCCGCATTGAAATCATCTTCGTCATCCTTGTCCTCGCCCTTGAACACGACGGGACCGTTAAAGGCCAGCTGCAGGCTGTCGCCCTGCCAGCTCAGCCACGGCGTCGCCTCGCTGCCGGGGTCGGACGTCTTGCCGGACGGCTCCAGAATGATGCTGTCCGGCGTGATACGGGCCATGCCGATCACATAGGTGTAGACGGTGTCGTCGTCGGCCGCCTTGGACAGGCGGAAGTCGAACGCGCACTCGACGATCTGCTCGCCATACTGCATGACCATCTTCGGGCGCATGGATGCGACGGACACGGCGCCGTTGGCCAGCGCCGAATATACGCTGAAGACCAGGCCCACCGAGCCGCCGTAGTGCAGCGCCAGCGCGGGATTGACTTCCACCGTTTCCGTGGCCGGTTCCTTGCCCGAGGCGCCCGCCACGTCGCCCATATGCCGCACGAAGGGCATGGCATCGAAATTGCCAGGGGTATCGGGCGCCTGGATGAAGCGCATCTGGCCATTCGGCAAGAGGATGCCGACCCGCAAGTCGAGGTCGTCGTTATCGTCGTCGCCATCGCCGTTATCCACCCAGGTGGCCTTCACCGTGAGTTTTTTCGGCGCGCCGGCGCCCTTCTCCAGCGACACCTTGTGCGTCTGGCCCGCCTTGGTCAGCGAGATTTTCGAGAGGGAAATCTTCGGCGCGGGTGCAGGCGCGGCGGCCGGCTGCGCCACTTCGCCGCCAAAATGCGCCACCAGCGCATCGAGGCCGCCGTTGAAACCCTGTCCCACAGCCATGAAGCGCCAGGCGCCATCCTTGCGGTAGAACTCGCCCAGCATGACGGCTTTTTCCTGCGCGAAATCCGCTCCCGCATACGCAAAGCGCGCCAGTTCGCGGGCGCCGTCAAGCAGGCGCAGATAGCCGCTGCCCAGCTGCGCCATGGTGGCGTCGCCATCGATGGCGGCCGTCACCACCAGGCGCTCGATGGATGCCGGCAAGCGGTCCAGCTGATAGCTGAAACCGGCTGCATCGCCAGCGGGCGCCTGCGTTTCGACACCGCCGCACGGCGTGCGCGGCTGGTTGAAGAATGTCATGTAGCGGTCGTCGGACAGCTTGCCGCCAGCGTCGATGCCGAAACAGGCAAAGTCCAGCGCCAGGCCGGCATTGCTGATGCCCAGTTGCAAGACATTGCCCGTGACGAGGCCGGACAGCGCCAGACGCTGCCCCTTGATCAGGTTTTCCATGGAATGATGTATTCAGATGTGGGAGCATCGGACCACGGCCCAGGCCGGGCGCGTCGTCCGAATGTGCAGTAAGTCCATGGCAGCACCAGGCCGCCATGAACCGCCGTTCTGTGTTCTTTACACAGCGATAAGAGCTACGGACAACGGTGCAGGGCAAGGCGCGCCACCGAAGACAGTACGCATGGTACGGCGAGGTGGCGCAACGCCGCCATGGGCCGTTTTCCGCAGCTCTCAGTAGACCTGACAAAACCGTAGCGAGCGGCAGTGAGTTGTGGCCGGGACGCGGAGCTGTGCTATGCACGGGGCCGCCAAGGCAGTGAACATCGGAGGCCGCAAATCGCGCCGCGCCGGTGGTTTTGACAGGTGTTCTTAAGCGTTGATGCCGAAAGAACGTGCCAGAGGCCCCAGGCCGCCCTTGAAACCCTGGCCAATGGCCTTGAATTTCCATTCGCTGCCGGCACGGTAGACTTCGCCGAAGATCATGGCCGCTTCCGTCGAGCCGTCTTCCGACAGGTCGTAGCGGGCGATTTCCGCACCGTTGTCGCCGTTCAGGCAACGGATGTAGGCCTTGCCGACCATGCCGAAGTTCTGCTTGCGCGCTTCCGCGTCGTGGATGGTGACGGCCACGGCAATCTTGTCGATGTCGGCCGGCACGTTGGCCAGGTCGACGGCGATTTTTTCATCGTCGCCATCGCCGCCGCCCGTGGTGTTGTCGCCAGCGTGGACGATGGAGCCGTCAGCCGACTTCAGGTTGTTGTAGAAAATGAAATCCGCGTCGGAACGAACCTTGCCGTCCGTTTTCAGCAGGAAAGCGCTGCCGTCCAGGTCGAATGCGGCGCCATCGGTGGCGCGCGGGTCCCAGCCCAGGCCAATCACGATTTTCTTCAAGCCAGGAGCTTCCTTGCTCAGGTTGACATTGCCGCCTTTTTGCAGACTGATCGCCATGGTATTTCCTTTTAATTAGTAGGTTGCATTCGGTGTTTCAGGGCACTACGTCAGGTCACTACGCCGGTTGCCCGGCAAGATGAGCCATGAGCCTACCATAAACCAAATGCGTGCCATAGCCGCACTATTGAAAATAATGCCAGCCCTTGCCATACCTTGCCATCCTGGCCAGCCATGCCGGAGCAAAATGGCGGGAAATGACCGATAATGCCGCTCGACAAGAATTTTGCCTTCCCATGAGCGATCTGAACCCTGGCATGACACCGCACGCAGGCAGCACGCGGCTCGACTGCATTCCCGGCACCCTGTGCGATGCCCGGCTGTGGTCGCGCCTGTCCCCCTTGCTGGGCGACAAGGCCGACCTGCGGCACATTCCCCTGCATCTGGCGCGCACGCGTGCGCAGATGCAGGCGCTGATCGCCAGCCACAGCGCCCCGGCGTCGCACCTGCTGGGCTTTTCCCTGGGCGCCTACCTGGCGCTCGAACACGCGCTGGCGCATCCGCAGCGCGTGAAATCCCTGACCTTGATCGCCAATTCCGCCCAAGGGCTGCAGCCCGGGGAAATTGCCACGCGCCAGCGAGTCGTGACCATGCTCGAACGCAACGCCTATGCGGGCATCACGCGCCAGCGCCTGCGCGAACTGCTGCATCCAGCGCATCTGCAGGACGCCTCGATCACGGAGCTGATCCGGCACATGGGCCTGGACCTGGGCAAGGACGTGCTGCTGGCGCAATTCATCACGACCATCGAGCGCCCGGACCTGATGGCGCGCTTGCCGGAAATCACCTGCCCCGTGCTGATCGTGGGCGCCGAGGACGACAAGCTCGTCAATCCCGACCACTTGCGCGCCATGGCGGCCCGTTTGCCGCATGCCACCCTGCGCATGCTGGACGGCGGATGCGGGCACATGAGCGGCCACATGATTCCGCTGGAAGCGCCGCACGCGCTGGCTGGCGCGATACGTGCGCATCTGGAGGCAATGGACAATTTCAACGATAATGGCGGGCATAGCGCACCGCGCCCACTAACTTCATAGAATCAATGAGCCATCTGACCATCATCGTTGCCACCGACCAGCAAGGCGGCATCGGCATCGACAACACCTTGCCGTGGAAGCTGCCGGAAGACCTGGCGCATTTCAAGCGCCTGACGACGGGCCACCCCATCCTCATGGGCCGCAAGACCTTCGACTCCATCGGCCGTCCGCTGCCAAACCGCCGCAACATCGTCATCACGCGCAATCCGGACTGGCGCCATGACGGCGTGGAAGCCGTGGCGTCGGTGGAAGCGGCCATCGCCCTGCTCGACGGCGCCGAAGGCTATGTCATCGGCGGCGCCGAGATCTACAAGCAAGCATTGCCCCTGACACAGCGTTTGATCATCACGGAAATCGGCCAGACCTTTGATTGCGACGCCTTTTTCCCCGCCGTGGATCATGCCGTGTGGCAAGAAACCGCGCGCGAAGCGCATGTTTCGGAGAAAACCGGCCTGCCTTACGCCTTTGTCACGCTGCAGCGCAAAGCCTGATAAGGTGGCGTTTTCGCCGCACGCCTGAGCCTGGCGTTTGCGTCTTGATGCTTGCTGTAATACTGCTGTCACACCATTGCGTCACGCTAGCGCAGGCTGGTGCAACAGTGGTGCGATATTTTTTTCCCGCAGAGGCCGCATTTCTGCGAGAATCCCGTTCTTATTTTTTTTCTGCGACTGCCGGGTTCCCTTAAACACCAGGCTGCCGCGCCCTAGTCCGCCCCTCCATTACGTCAGGGGCGGCTTGCTTTTTTGGAGACATGCATGAAATTTCGTTTCCCTATCGTCATCATTGACGAGGATTTCCGTTCTGAAAATACGTCCGGCCTGGGCATTCGCGCCCTTGCCGCCGCAATGGAAAAAGAAGGCATGGAAGTGCTGGGCGTGACCAGCTACGGTGATTTGTCGCAATTTGCCCAGCAACAATCGCGGGCCTCGGCCTTCGTGCTGTCGATCGACGATGAGGAATTCGGCGGCGGTTCCGTCGAAGAGACCGACCACGCGCTGAAGTCGCTGCGCGCCTTCGTCGAGGAAATCCGCTACAAGAACGCCGACATCCCCATCTATCTGTATGGCGAAACGCGCACCTCGCGCCATATCCCCAACGATATCCTGCGCGAACTGCATGGCTTCATCCACATGTTCGAAGATACGCCGGAATTCGTCGCGCGCCACATCATCCGCGAAGCGAAATCCTACCTGGACGGCCTGTCGCCGCCGTTCTTCCGCGCGCTGGTGCACTACGCCAACGACGGTTCCTACTCGTGGCACTGCCCTGGCCACTCGGGCGGCGTGGCTTTCCTCAAATCGCCGATCGGCCAGATGTTCCACCAGTTCTTCGGTGAAAACATGCTGCGCGCCGACGTCTGCAACGCCGTGGAAGAACTGGGCCAGCTGCTCGACCATACGGGTCCTGTGGCCGCCTCGGAACGCAATGCCGCGCGCATTTTCAATGCCGATCATTGCTATTTCGTTACCAACGGCACCTCGACCTCGAACAAGATGGTGTGGCACTCGACCGTGGCGCCAGGCGACATCGTCGTCGTCGACCGCAACTGCCACAAGTCGATTTTGCATTCGATCATCATGTGCGGCGCCATCCCCGTGTTCCTGATGCCAACGCGCAATCACCTGGGCATCATCGGCCCCATTCCGCTGCATGAATTCACGCCGGAAAGCATTGCCCGCAAGATCGAAGCGAACCCGTTCGCGCGCGAAGCGAAAAACAAGAAGCCACGCATTCTCACCATCACGCAATCGACCTACGATGGCGTGATCTACAACGTGGAAACCCTGCGCGAAATGCTGGACGGCAAGATCGACACCCTGCACTTCGATGAAGCATGGCTGCCGCACGCCACCTTCCACGATTTCTACAAGAATATGCACGCCATCGGCAAGGACCGTCCGCGCGCCAAGGAATCGATGATCTTCTCGACCCAGTCCACGCACAAATTGCTGGCCGGCCTGTCGCAGGCCTCGCAAATCCTCGTGCGTGAATCGGAACAGGTCAAGCTGGACCAGGACGCCTTCAACGAGGCTTACCTGATGCACACCTCGACCTCGCCGCAGTACTCCATCATCGCTTCGTGCGACGTGGCCGCGGCCATGATGGAAGCGCCGGGCGGCACGGCCCTGGTGGAAGAATCGATCATGGAAGCGCTCGATTTCCGCCGCGCCATGAAGAAGATCGACCAGGAGTGGGGCCAGGACTGGTGGTTCCAGGTCTGGGGACCGGACAGCTTCAACGACGAAGGCATGGGCCAGCAGCAAGACTGGATGATACGCGCCGAGGACGACTGGCACGGTTTCGGCGACCTGGCTCCCGGCTTCAACATGCTCGACCCGATCAAGGCAACCATCGTCAACCCGGGCCTGTCGCTGGACGGCCAGTTTGGCGACACGGGCATCCCCGCGTCCATCGTCACGAAATACCTGGCGGAACACGGCGTCATCATTGAAAAATGCGGCCTGTACTCGTTCTTCATCATGTTTACCATCGGCATTACCAAAGGCCGCTGGAATACCCTGCTGACGGCGCTGCAACAGTTCAAGGACGACTACGACAAGAACCAGCCGATGTGGCGCATCCTGCCGGAATTCGCGGCCGCCAACCCGCGCTACGAAAAAATGGGCTTGCGCGACCTGTGCCAGCAGATCCATGATTTCTACAAGGCCTATGACGTGGCCCGTCTGACGACGGAAATGTATTTGTCGGACATGATCCCGGCCATGAAGCCGTCGGACGCGTTTGCCAAGATGGCACACCGCGAAATCGAGCGCGTCGCCATCGACGAACTGGAAGGCCGCATCACGTCCATCCTGCTGACGCCCTACCCACCGGGCATCCCGCTCTTGATCCCGGGCGAGCGCTTCAACAAGACCATCGTCGACTACCTGCGCTTCGCACGCGACTTCAACGAGCGCTTCCCCGGCTTCGAGACGGATGTGCATGGCCTGGTGAAACGCGAAGTCGACGGCAAGCGTGGTTACTTCGTTGACTGTGTCAAACTGGATGATTAGTGACGGCTCATCCAATCTCGCTTGTCGCGCTTTGCGGCCGGCGAGGCTCACCGTACTGGAGTACGGTTGCGCTTCTCGGCCATAAATCACTGGCGCTTGCCACGATTGGATGAACCGTCGTGACGTGCGTTGAACGTCATTAATGGCGCCGCCTGATGCAGATCTGGCGGCGTTTTTCATTGGGGGGCGGCGCGCACGCTTGCGCCAGATCAAACGGCTGGGGTATCGGGCTTCTAAGATGGGCCACTCGTGCCCTCGCGATGGCTGGCATATGACGCTCAAGGTGTGGCTGGAAATCATGCAGCAGGCGGCGGCTGGCAGCGGCGCCTTGCTGATGACGGCATTGAAGCAGGCTCAGGTAACTGTAGCCCGGCGGCACGATGGCGATGAGAACGCAGCCGGCATCGTGCTGTTTGCCGAGGCCGATGCCGCGCTGCTGCAAGCGCTGCCGGCGCTGTGCCGCCATGCGCACGTGATGGCCATCGCCGCCTGCGGCCAACTCCCCAGCTGCGCGCAACAGCGCGCCCTGCTGGCGGCCGGCGCCCTCGATGTGCTGCTGTGGCCGGCGACTAGCGTCGATGCGGGCCCGGTGCTGGCGCGGCTGCAGCGCTGGCAGGCCGTGGCGCAACTGCTGGCGTCCGACGCGGTACGCCTGCAACTGGTGGGCGACAGCGCAGCCTGGCTGACCGTGCTGCACCAGGTGGTGGAAATGGCCGCCTTCAGCCAGGCGTCGATGCTGATCACGGGCGAAACGGGCACGGGCAAGGATTTGCTGGCGCAACTGGTCCACCGGCTCGGCAACTGCAGCGGCGACTTCACTATCCTCGATTGCACCACCCTGTCGCCGGAACTGGCTGGCAGCGAACTGTTCGGCCATGAACGGGGCGCGTTTACAGGCGCGGCGGCCGCGCGCGACGGCGCTTTCGCCCTGGCCGACGGCGGCGTGCTGTTCCTCGATGAAGTGGGGGAGCTGCCGCTGCCGCTGCAGGCGCAGCTGCTGCGCGCCATCCAGGAGCGCAAATACAAGCGCGTGGGCGGCAATACCTGGCAACCGACGCAGTTTCGCCTCGTCTGCGCCACCAACCGCGAACTGGAACACGAGGTGGCGCGCGGCGCCTTCCGCGCCGACCTGTATTACCGCATCGCCGGCTGGCGTTGCCGGACGCCGCCCCTGCGTGAGCGCCAGGACGATATCCTGCCGCTCGCGCATTATTTTCTCGCGGAACTGGCACAGCAGCCGCCGCCCGCGCTCGACGCCGCCGTACGCGAATACCTGCTGCTGCGCGACTATCCGGGCAATGTGCGCGAACTGCGCCAGACCGTCACGCGCATCTGGCACCGCCATTGCGGCCCCGGCCCCATCACCATCGGCGCCCTGCCGCCAGAGGAATGCCTGCTGGCGCCATGCTGGCCCGACCAGCACTTCGAGGCGGCCGTGCGACGCAGCCTGGCCCTGGGCTGCAGCCTGTCGCACATCACGCGCTGCGCCACCGACATGGCCATCCGTCTGGTGCTCGATGAAGAGCACGGCAACAACCAGCGCGCCGCCGCCCGCCTGGGCATCACCGACCGTGCCCTGCAGATACGCCGCAAGGCGGCCTCCTGCGAGGAGCAAGCCGCTACTGCCGCGAGTATTGCCACTTCCACGACACCGCCGGCTGTCTTTTGATCTGCCTCACGCCAGCCGCGACAGCCGCGACAGCCGCAAAAAATTGCCGCCCGTGATCAACGCTGCATCGAGCGGCGGCAAGCCAAGCAGATGAATCTTGTGCAATTCCAGCCCCGGATGCAGCCAGGGACCGTCCGAGCCGAACAGGATCTTGTGCGGCCCCGCGCGACGCACGGCCTGCTGCAGCAAGTCGAAACGGCGCACGCCGGAACTGTCCGCATGAATGTTCGGGTGGCGCACCAGATGGTCGATCAGCGCCAGCTGCGCCGCCCAGTCGTCGCCGAAGCTGCCCAGGTGGGGCAAGATGAAATTGACGTCGGGATACTGCTGCGCCAGCAGCTCGGCCACGGCCACTTCGCCGGCCGGGTCGTACAGCACGGGCAAGCCGAAAAATCGGGCCGCGTCGCACACTTCGCCGCTGATGCGCGCATCAAGCCGGTGCGCCTTGATGCCGACAAAGCCGTAGCGTTCGACGGCCGTGCGCACCAGGTCCATGATGCGGCCCCTGTCGCGCCGCGCATGCACGAAGGCATAACCATAAAAACGCTGCGGATCGCTGGCCACGATGCGCGCCACGCCGTGGTTGGCGATGGCGTAGTCGGAGTGGAAGGCAGCGAACAGCACGCTGCGCGCGATGCCTGCCGTCTGCGCACGGCGCAAGTAGGCCTGCAGCGGCGCATCGCTGTCCCACGGCCCGCTCAAGCCGTCGCCGGGACCCGCATGGCAATGGCAATCGATGATCATCTTGCCGCACTATTGCCAGTCGCCCATCACGACGATGCGGTTGCCGCGCCGGCGCCAGCGCCCGCTTTCATCTTCCTGCTGCGGCGCAGGCGAACGGAAATGCGGCAATTGCTGGTGCAGGGCACGCGTCAGTGCGCTTTCCACGGCCCGCGCACTGCCATCGCCCTCGCCCGCCAGGCGCGCCGCCTGCCCGGCGATGCGCACGAAGCGGCGCGCCAGTTCCAGTTCACGGTCGGCCGGTGCCCCGCCCTCAGCTTCGCCTTGCATCTCCAACTCCAGTTCCAGCGCATTGCTGGCCGCGCGCCCCAGGGCCGAACCGAGCGCCGTGCCCACACCCGGTATCGGGATCATCGAACCAAGGGCGCCGCCGACAAAGGGCAAGGCCGTCTTGGCCACGGCCTTCAAGGCGCCGCCAAGCGGCTTGGCCACCTTGGCGATGCCAGCGCCCACTTTCTTGACGCCCTTCCACACGCTCTTGAAGACATTGCCGAGAAACTGTTCCAGTTCCTCCTCGCTGGCCACTTCCAGCAATTCCATGGCCAGCTGCAATTCTTCCTCTTCGCTGAAGACGGCAGGCGCGCGGCCCTTGCCTGGCCAGGTCGCGCCAAATTCCAGCACTTCAAACGCGGTGCCGGCCCGCTGCCGGCATTGCCCGCATTCACATTCGAGTTGGTGCATGATGCTCTCCTTCGCAGTCGTCAAGATACTATCGTTGTCAGCCCCACATTTCGCCCAGCACGGCCATTTCCAGTTCGCGCCGCTGGTTCGTCAACACGCCGCGCCGGTGGGTAAACATGTCGCTGTGGATATCCTTTTCCAGGCTGCGCCGCTGTGCCGCCGAAGACAGTGGCGCCACATAGACGTCATGCGCGCTCATGTCCATGCCCATCATCTTGCCGCACAGATGATGCTGTTTCAGGCGCCGCCGCAAATCATCGGTCTGGCCGCTGTAGGCGCGCCGGCCATCCTTGGTATTGAACTCGATCACATACAGGCCCGGCCCCGTGGCGTTCGCATCGTTGACGGCCTGCGGAATCGCTCCCAGCGCCTGGTAGCGCAAGGCGGCCGCGCCCGGCACGCGGCCCAGGGTGGACGCCAGGATGGGCGGCACTTCGTCCTGTATCCGGCCGTCATCCTGGTCCGGGTTTTGATCCTGCCCCTGGTCCTGCCCCTGGTCCTGCCCCTGATTCTGGTCCTGATACTGGTCCTGATACTGGTCCTGATACTGGCGCGTATCCTGATACGGCGCCGGCTCCTGCCGGTCGCCGAATACGGGATACGGCGCCGGATACATGCTGGGGTAGATGGCCCCATAGCCGCCCCAGCCCCGGTAGCGCGGCGGCAGATATGGCAAGGGCGGCGGCGGATAGGACGGCGCATGGCGGGGCGGACGGCGGCCCTGTGCCTGGTAGCGCGGCGGCGCGGGACGGCGCGGGCCGCGCAATGGTGGCCGCGCACGCAAGCCACCGCCACGCATGGCGCCGCGCCCGCCGCCTGGCCGCGCACGTTCGCCTTGCCATTCCCCCTCCCATTCACCTTCCCATTCACCTTCCCACTCGCCCTCTTCCTCTCCCTGCCCCTCTTGCGTCCACTCTTGCGACCATTCCCCCAACCGCTGCTGCTCGCCGGCCGCTCCCTCCCGCCCCGCAAAGGGCAGCATTTCAAACGCTTCGTTCATATCGCCTCCTCGTGTGATGTTCAAGCAAGTCCATCGCCTGTTCCAGTTGCCGCGGCGTCTGGTCGGCCCGCAGCAGAAAAGTCAGCGCGCCGGGACCGTCCCCCGCTTGCGCCAGCGCCAGCACGCCAGCGGCGCGCAAGGCTGGCTGCAAATGCGCGCGTCCGGGCAGGCGCTGCACGGGGAAGCTACCGCCCTGGCAGGCGATGCCGGCCGCCGCCATCCCCGTCCGCCATTGCGCCACCCTGGCCGCCAGGCGTGCACGCAAGGCGTCGCCCTGCTGCGCATTCAAGGTCAGGGCGCGCCGCGCCGCCGCCAGCACGGCGGCCGAAGGCGGACTGGCATGCACGCGCGTCTGGCTGTGTGACGCGAAGCGCCGCAGCAGCTTGCGGCTGCCGGCCAGTACGGCCAGCGGCACGCCAAAGCCCTTGGCCAGCGAAGCGCCGATCAGCAGGTAGCCGCCAAGTTCATCGTATCCGCCGCGCAAGCCATGCTGGCGCGCCGAGCCGCCGCCTTGCGCGCCCGACACGCCCAGCACTTGCGTGTCGTCAAGCAGCAGCAGTCCACCCTCGGCCCGCGCGATGGCCGCATAGGCTGCCAGCGGCGGCGCCTGTGCGCTGCCCGGTACATAGCCATCGGCCAGGATCAGCGGACGCCGTCCCAGCCTGCCCCAGGCCGCCACCAGGCGCCGCAGCGCCGCCACTTGGCCGCTGGGAAACACCTGCAGTGGCAAGCCCAGCGCCTGTGCCCGCTCGGCGCCCCAGCGCGCGATCGCATAGCTGCCGCCATCGACGAGGACCACCAGCGGGTCGGCAGCCAACATGCCGAACAGGTCCCAGAACAGATGCAAGGTCGATGGCAGCACGCAGGCCGCTTCGCAGCCTTGCAGCGCGGCCAGATCGGCCGCCAGCGCCAGCGCACCCGGCGGTTCCTGCAGCGCCGCCGGCTTGCCCAGGCTCAAAGTGCTCCACGGCGCCAGGCCGGCGGCCGGATGGCGCATGCCCAGGTACAGGGCACTTGTAAAGTCGAGCATGCACGCGCCCCGCCCCCGCCCTAGACGCTGCGCAGCTGCTGGCTCAGGCGCTGGCGCAGCAGCACCGATGGCATGGTCGATTCGATCGCCGGGTCGCTGCTGTCGACGGACAAGTCGACCCCCGTGGCGGCGCGGTAGCCGTGGATATAGCCTTGCACCTGCGGGCGCCAGAAGCGCGCCCAGTTGAACGCCTGCGTGGGTTCGTAGATGTCGCTCCAGTTGCCATAGCGCGCGGACAGCAACAGCTGCTCGCCGAAGATGGCCAGGTTGCGGAAATGCATCACGCTCGTATCCGTCCAGCCTTGCAATTTCTTCATGGCATCGACCCTGTCCATCCATGGTTCCGGATACGCCACCATCACGCGCGTGGGCAGGAATTCGCGGAATTCCGGCCGCGCCAGCATCCATTGCTGCATCAGCATCTCGATGCGCGCCGTCGACGGCAAGTCGCCGAACTGGTTGTGCGCGCCCTGCGACAGGATCAGGTGGATTTCCTTCAAGGCATTGAGCACGGGGAAGGCGTCCGCCTTCACGGTGGTGTCGTCATCCTGCTTGTAAAAGGACGTCAGCAGGCGCAGCAAGTGGTGGAAAGCCTCCAGGAATTTGGAGCGGCTATCGGCTGGCCGGAAGTGCTGCACTGCCTTGCCGTCCAGGCGCACACCGTAGTGATGGTCATACTCATAGTTCCGGCGCATCACGGTCAGCCGATGCTGTTCATCCTGCGTGTATCCCCAGAGTAAATTATTGAGCGGACGCAGCATGTCGATTTCCGTGTTCGACAAGGGATCGAGATGGTGGCCCGGCGCGCGCAGGTTCTGGAAACGCTGCGCAATGGCGTTCATGGTCTGCACCAGCATGCCCTCTTCGTGCCAGTACGACCAGATCAGTTCCAGCAGGCAGGGATTGGCGAGTTTTTCCTGGATGATGCCAAAGCACAGGTCCACTTCGCCTTCCTGGCCGCGCGGTATGCTGATGGGAATGTCGGGCAGCTTGCGGCGGATCACAGCCAGGTAGGGCAAGGTCTGGAAGCCGTCGATGTTTTCCAGGTAGTCATTGCGCAGCACCGTTTCCAGGTCGCGGCCCTGGGGGATGTCGCGCCGGTCCAGGTAGGCATTGTCTTCCG
The DNA here is from genome assembly GCF_051380655.1 of Janthinobacterium amylolyticum. NCBI lineage: Bacteria > Pseudomonadati > Pseudomonadota > Betaproteobacteria > Burkholderiales > Oxalobacteraceae > Janthinobacterium > Janthinobacterium amylolyticum. Next base: position 30,806 of record NZ_JBNYXL010000017.1, on the reverse strand, counting down.
CCGGATTGAAGGCCAGCGGCTGGTTCAGCACGCCGCAATTGACCATCACGAACGCTTCCGTCGCCACTTTCAGCACGCGGTAGGAATCGGCATCCGAGAACGGCAGCGCGCGGCGCTGCTTGAGCTGCTGGAACATCTCGGCCTTCTTGACAAAGCGCTCCTGCTCGAAGCCGCGCACATTGGCCAGGTCGCCGCAGAACAGGCTGTCCATGAAGTGCAGGTAATTGGTGAATGACATCGCCTCGGTGCTGTTGCGTATCAGAGTCCACAGGGGCAAGTCTTCCGTCGGCTCCGTTTCCGTGCGCGTCAGCGACACGCCCACATTGCCCAAGATGGGCTGCGGCTGGCGCTCTTCCGTCTCGTATTCCGCGTCCACGGCCAGCATGGCGTGCGGACTGAGGCCTTCCGGCACGGGCAGGGCGCTGCGCAAATCCGGACGCTGCGCGAGCATCATCTGTCCCGTGAAACGGTGCATGCCGGCGCGCCGCACCGGGGTGGAGAAGGCGTTCGGCGTGCCGCGCAGGGGTACCCACGGCGCGGCCGCCAGCACCTGCACCTGCTCGCGTCCATCGGCGCTTTGATCGCCATCAAAGGCCACGCTGGCGATGGCGCGGTCGCCCACCCTGCCGAAATTGCAGTCGCTGGGCTGGCAATCGGCCGTCTCGAACACCAGCCCCACCTGCGCATTGAGCTGGGGCGTGAAGCACAGCACGGCACTGCAGCCGGCCTGCACCGTCACGCACTGGGGCAAGGTCACGGGGAAATTGCCGTACACGCCCACGTAACTGCCCGTCGCCAGGTCGGAAAACACGGTACGGCCGGCGCCGTCGGTCCAGCGCACGCCCACCAGCATGGCGGGGTCCGGCTGCCATGCGCCGGCAAGGAAGTTGTGGCAATCGGCCTCCGCTCCACGGTACAGGCTGATGGCCGCATTCACCAGCACTGTCCCGCTATCGTGCTCGTGGACGGTGACGGCGATGCTGCCGCCCTGGTGTTTCGGACCCGCCTGGCCCGCCCCCCTGTCCTTGCCACCCATCTTGTTGCTCATCTTGCTGCTCATGTCATTCTCCTCAATGGATAATCAAACGGGATGCCAGGGGCGGCAGCGTCCTGCCAGGCTGGCGGCCATGCCGCACGACATCGGCGCACAGTTCCGACGTATCCAGCGTGCTGCGCAAGGCCCAGTGCGTCAGCAGCCGTCCCAGCAGCTCACTTTCATCTTCGGGACTCAGGCCGCCGCTGGCGCGCGCCTGGCCCAGCACGGCAAACACCAGGGTGGGCGTGGCCTGGTACATCTGGCCCGGCACCAGGTTCCAGCAGCGAAACAGGTTGGCCAGCATGGCCGGCTGGCGCGCGTGCACGGCCATGGCCTCGGCCAGCGAGACGCCGCGCAAGGCGGGCGGGCGGTGCTGCACCAGCAAGCCGACCAGGGCCGCCATGCTCGTTTGCAACTGCTCCAGCAGGCGCTGCTGTCCCAAAGGCAGGCCCGCCAGCGGGTAATACGCCAGCCACAGCTGTTCCAGCCGGTCCCACTGCGGGTGCGGATACAGTGCGCGTCCCATGGCGCAGCTGAGGCGCACGCGCAGCCACGGCACCGGATGCGGGTCGTCGATGTTGAGGCGAAAGACAAACACGCGCGGCAGGCTGACCACGCCGATCAGGCCCAGGGTGGCGGCCACGCCCACGCGCGCCAGCGACCAGAAATCGGCGACGATCTCGGAAATCCAGCGCTCCCACAGCTGCCACACGTGCACGGCACCGCCGCCATGCTGCATGGCTTGCAGCATGGGCCGCAAGGATGCCACCAGGTCCAGCAGCGCCGCGCCCTGGTGGCCCACCTCGTGCACCAGCGACGAGGCGATGCTGCTGCCTATCATGCGTTCGCGCGGCAGGCGGATGATGGCGACGGGATTGTCGCCGCCTCCGGGCAAGCGCGTACGGGCGCGGCGGATGGCCGCCCCCGGCCCCCGGTCCAGGTAGCAGACCACGGGCGGCGCCTGGTACACATTGCCGGGCAGCGCCAGCGCGTCGGCGGCGACGATGTCGAGGCCCGCCAGCCATACGCCCGTCTTGTGCTCGCTGCGCTGCGTGATGACCTCGTTGAACAGGTCGAACTGGGTCAGCGCGGCGTTAAATTTCAGGCGCAGGAAGGTGAAGCGGCGCTGCGCCTCGGCGGCCGTGGCCATGCTGGCGCCATCGGCCTGCTCGCGCCGCAGCCACCACTGGAACTGGGCCACCATGCGCCGCAGTTCGCGCCGGCCCTGCACCAGCTGGCTTTCGATGGCCGACTGGGCGCTGGGCATCAGGGCGGCGGCCAGCACCGTCGGTTCGATCAGCGCGAACGGTTCCAGCCGCGCCAGCCGCGTCAGCAGCGAGCGCGCCTCTTGCGCCAGCATCCAGCCCGCATACGCGCCGATGGCCATGATGTCAGACGCCGTACAAAACGATTTTGTGGCCCTGGCGCGCCCAGCGTCCGCTGGCCGCCCGCATGCCGCCCTGTCCCTGGCCGCGCGCGCCGCCCTGCGCCATGGCGCCAGAGCCACCCGCGCCGCCGTTCTGCGTGGCCACCTGGCCGCCGGGACGGCCCAGCAAGCCCGGCGCGAACTGGCGTGCCGCCGCGCTGGCCGCCGCCTGGGCGATGGCGCGCGGATCGCCGTTGCCGCGTGCCTGGGCCGCGCGGTTGACGGTGTCGGCGGCCAGGCGCACGAACTGCTTGGCGCCCTCGAATTCGCGGTCTTCATTCGACGACGCTTCCGCTTCCAGCCCCAGCGCGCTGCCGGCCGCCGAGGCCAGGCCGCTGCCGATCTTGGCGCCCAGCGGACCGCCGAAATAGCCGCCGATGGCGCCGCCCGCAAGGGGAATGGCTTTCTTCGCCACGCCCTTGAGCACGCCGCCCACGGCCTGGCCCACGGGCGACTTGATGATGCCGCCAGCGACCGACGCGGCCTTGCGCAGGAAATTGCCGAGAAACTGTTCCAGTTCGGCCTCATTGCTGACCGACAGCAATTCATTGGCCAGTTCCATCTCCTCGGCTTCGGAAAACATGGCATTCGCGCCTCCTTCGCCGCTCCACTCGCCCTGGCCGAACTCGAACTGCTCCGCTTCAAAACCCGACATCTCCTGCCCGTATTCCAGGGTCGTACGATCTATGTCATGCATGATGAGCTCCTAAAAATAGACACCTCGGTTGACATCCCAGCAACACTCCAGTGCCGCACGGCCTGGCTTGGCCGTGCGGCTAACTATCGGGCACGACAATGTGCCCGTCCTCGCGGCGCCAGCGGCCAGCGTTCCGCACTTGCCCATGCTCCGGCGCGCGCGCCGCCTGCCGCAGCAAGCCTGGCGCCAGGGTGCGCGCCACGCGCAGCAAGGCCGTTTCCACGCGCGCGGCCGGCGCCGCCTGCCTGCCCGTTCCGCCCTGCCGCGCCAGCTCCGCATGCACGGCATCGATCAGGTGCACGACATGGCGCGCCAGTTCGAATTCCTTGTCTTCCGGACTCAGTCCTTCCAGTTCCATGCCGAAGATGCGCGCGGCGCGCTGGCGCCGCGCCTGGGCCGGGGCGCCATGCAAGGGCAGCATCGGTGACAGCGCCTTGCCCAGCAACTGGCGCAGCGGCGCTTCCAGCGGCGTGCCGCGCAGCTGCTGCCCGGCCACCGTGCCGCCGAGCTGGTGCCGCAGGAAGGCGTCGAACTGTGCCGGCGCCCGCACCTCCAGCAGCTGCGCCGCCAGCGCCAGTTCATCCTCGTGCTGCAGGGGCAAAGTGCCCAGGGGCTCAGGTAATTCCATTTCGGGACGGTAGGCTAGCAAACGGCTGGTCATGGCAGGCTCCGGTAAAGGAAGGCACGCGGCCCATGCCCTGCTACCGCAAGGGCCGTGCCAGCAAAAACAGGGCGATGTCGGCAAAACCAGGCCGAGCCGGGCGAACGGCGTTTCGCCGATAGCGTAAAAACCATGGTTTCCGGCGAAGCCAGTTTCGCCTCTGTCATGAGCTTTCCAACAAGCTTGCTTAGCACGAATGTTTACGTCGTTTGACGGCCACAATCGCCGCGCCGCCTGAAAAATATTTTCCGCTTGTAAAAAAATAAAGTTCGCTCAAGGTGCGGCGAAAAGTACATCAAAAGCAGCCAAATGCCGCGCAAATGAAAAGATGAGCAAGACGTAAATAGTCTTTTGAAAACGCGTTTTTTGCCGCGAGGCCATACAATAATGAGGCCAGAATTTGATTGCTTGGAAGAAACTACATGACAAACCCATCTTTGCGCCGCCTGCTGGCCATCGCACTCCTGAGCCTGCTAAGCGCCTGTGGCGGTGGCGGTGGCGACAGCCAGACGGCGTCGATACAGAAACCGGAAGCATCGACGCCGCCGGCCAGCGCCGTCCCGCCGGCCGGCACGGCAACGCCGGGAGACAGCGTGCCGCCGCCCCCACTGACGACGCCGTCCAGCGCGAAGACGGTCAGCTTTACACGCCAGGAAGCGTCGCGCTTTCTGGGCCGCGCCACCTTCGGTCCCAACATGGCCGCCATCGATGCGCTGGCAGCCAGCAATAGCGACGCCTGGTTCAAGGCCCAGTTTTCCAAGCCGCAAACCTTGCACCGCAAATACATCGACAGCATGCTGGCCGCCGAGGCCGCAGGCGGCGAAAAGACCCGCTACCCGCAGTTCTATGAATCGTTCTGGCAGCAAGGCATCCGCGGTGAAGACCAGTTACGCCAACGCATGGCCTTTGCGCTGTCGGAAATTTTCGTCATTTCGATCCAGAATGAAGAACTGGTGGCGCGCCCGCGCGGCGTTGCCAGCTACTACGACATGCTGGGCCAGCACGCGTTTGGCAATTTCCGCGACCTGCTCGAAGGCGTGGCCCTGCACCCGATGATGGGGCTGTACCTGTCGCACCTGCACAACCAGAAGGAAACGGCCACGCGCACGCCCGATGAAAACTTCGCCCGCGAAGTGATGCAGCTGTTTACCATCGGCCTGTACCAGCTGAATGCCGACGGCAGTCTGAAACTCTCCGGTGGCAAGCCCATCGATACTTACAGCCACGACGACGTGGCGGGCCTGGCCAAGGTCATGACGGGCTGGGGCTGGGCCGGCCCCGACCGCAACTGGATGCGTTTCAATGGCGGCGTGATCGACGCCGACCGCGACTGGCAACCCATGCAGAACTACCCGGACTTCCATTCCACGGCGGAAAAACGCTTCCTGGGCCAGGCCATTTCCGGCGCCACCAGCGGCGAAGCGGACCTGAAACTGGCACTCGATACCCTGTTCAACCATCCGAACGCTGGCCCCTTCCTGGCGCGCCAGCTGATTCAGCGCCTCGTCAGCAGCAACCCCAGCCCCGCCTACGTGGGCCGGGTCGCCGCCGCCTTTGCGAATAATGGCAGCGGCGTGCGCGGCGACATGCAGGCCGTCATCCGCGCCGTGCTGCTCGACCCGGATGCGCTGGCCCCGGCCGGCACCACCATGCGCACCGGCAAGTTGCGCGAACCGCTGCTGCGCCTGGCGCACTGGATGCGCGCCTTCGACGCGAAGCCCGCGAATGGCCGCTACCGCATCTATTATGTGGACGATCCGCTCGCCGGCCTGGGCCAGAGTCCCTTGAATGCGCCGTCCGTCTTCAACTTTTTCCGGCCCGGCTACATGCCGCCCAACTCTGCCCTGGCCAGCGCGGGCCTGCTGGCGCCGGAATTGCAAATCACGTCGGAGCCGTCCGTCACCGGCTACCTGAACTACATGCAGGCCACCATTGCCAATGGCGCCGGCGAATACCGCGATATCGCGCCCGACTACACGCGCGAACTGGCGCTGGCGGCCGACCCGGGCGCCCTGCTCGACCGCATCGACCTGCTGCTGATGCATGGCAGCATGCCTGCCAGGCTGCGCACGCAAATCCTGGCCGCCGTGAATGGCGTCGCCCTTCCCGCAGCCACGGCCGGCAATGCCGTGCAGGTGGCCGCCGCCCAGGCCAACCGCGTCAAGCTGGCCATTTTCCTGACCATGGCCTCGCCCGCCTACCTGGTGCAAAAATAAGATGGATCACATGAGCACTCCCCCATTTTCCCGCCGCCGCTTCCTCGCTTCCATGCTGGGCCTGGCCGGCACCACTGCCGCGCCCTTCGCCCTGAACCTGGCCGCCATGGGCAACGCCGCCGCGCAATCGGCGGACGACTACAAGGCCATGGTGTGCCTGTTCATGGCCGGTGGCAACGATGCATTCAATACAGTGCTGGCCACGGATAACGCCTCATGGACGGAATACCTGCGCCTGCGCAATACGGGCGGCAGCGATTCCATCCATTTGCCGGGCGTGGGCGAGACGGGCGGCGTGCTGCCTGTCTCGCCCGCCAGCGCGCAGGCGGGCCGCGCGTTTGCCTTGCATCCCCAGCTGGGAGCGCTGAAAAGTCTGTTCGACAACGGCCGCGCCGCCATCGTGGCCAACGTGGGCACCCTCATCGGCCCGACCACGCTGGCGCAGTACAAGGCCCGCAGCGTAGCCTTGCCACCCAAGCTGTTTTCGCATAACGACCAGCAATCGACGTGGCAGTCGGGCGCGCCGGAAGGCGCCAGCACGGGCTGGGGCGGGCGTATCGGCGACGTCGCGGGGGCCGGCAACGCGAATGCCACCTTCACGGCCATCTCGGCGGCCGGCAACACCGTCTTTCTCAGCGGACGCCAGGTGCGCCAGTTCCAGGTGGGCCAGGCTGGCGCCGTGCCCATCCGCGGCCTGAGCGGCAGCCTGTTTGGCAGCACGGCCGGCGCGGGCGCGCTGCACGCCATCATCAACGAGGCGGGCGGCGACCTGATCGAGCAGGAACACGCGGCCGTCGTGCAACGCGCCATCACCAGCCAGGGCATCCTCGCCGGCGCCATGCTGCCGGCCGGCGCGGGCGGCGTGCCCAATCCCACGCCGTATATCCACCCCGTGACGGGCGTGGCGGGCGTCAATCCCCTGGCCGTGCAATTGCAGACCGTGGCGCGCATCATCGCCGGCCGCGGCGCACTGGGCGTCAAGCGGCAAGTGTTTTATGTGACACTCGGCAGTTTCGACACGCATGACCGGCAGAAAGTCTTGCACGCCGACCTGATGGCCCGCCTGGCCCATGCGCTGGCCTACTTCGACAGCACCCTGGCGGCCCTGCAAGGCGTCGACCTGCGGCGCCAGGTGACGACGTTTACGGCCTCGGACTTCGGCCGCACCTTCAGCAGCAATGGCGACGGCACGGATCACGGCTGGGGCGCGCACCACTTCGTCGTGGGCGGCGCCGTGAAGGGCCGCGACATCTACGGCGCCTTTCCCGTCACGGGCGTGGGCCATGCGCTCGACGTCGGTTCCGGCGCCCTGCTGCCGACCACTTCGGTCGACCAGTACGGCGCCACCCTGGCCAGATGGTTCGGCGTGGCCGACAGCCAGCTGGCCCAGGTGTTCCCGAATATCGGCAACTTCAGCCAGCGCGACCTGGGCTTCATGACGGCTTGATCGCTAACCGTTCACGGCAACGGTGAGCGTGACCACATAGCCATCGGCCGCATTGCCCGTCACGCTGGCCATCTGCAGGCTGGTGCCGTCGCTGAAGACATTGTCGGTGGCATAGCTGATCTGCGCCAGGTTGCGCACGCTGGCCGTGTAGCCGCTGGCCGTGTAGACCTCGTTCAAGGTCGCCATCGGGAAGGTGAACTGCGAGGTCTTGATGCGGTTCGCGGCGCTGGCCGCCTTCGCCAGGCTGGGATACACCTCGAAATGCACGTGCGGCATGCGTCCCGCGTAGCAGCCGGGAAAGATCGTCGTGAAAGCGAGCTTGCCGGATGCATCCGTTTCCTGCACCCCGCGCAAGTAATTCTGCCCCGTCACGCCGCTCGAATACAGCGAATACAAGCCTTCGCGGTCGCAATGCCACACATAAATGGCGTAGCCGGCCAGGGTGGCACAGCTGCCGCTGGCGTTGATCAGCTGCAACTTGATGCTCAAGGGCACACCGGCGGCCACGCCCGTGGCACCATTGAAGCTGGCGCGGATGTCGCTGCGCACCACGCCAGACTGGTTCAGCACGTTGACGATGCTGCCGCCATTCGTGTTCGTGCCATCGGCGGGATACGGCCCGCCCGTTTCCTCGGGAATCACCGTGCAGGCGCCCGTCGCGGGCGTGTTCAGCGTACCGGTGCCCGAGGTGCCCGCGGCGCTGTCCGCCACCGCGGTACTGCCGGCGTCGGAGCCGCCGCCGCAGCTGATCAGGGGCAAAGTGGCTGCGCCGGCCAGCAGCCAGCGCAGGACCTGGCGCCGTTCGGCCGCCTGCCGATGCATCATTTCGAGGTCGGATGCCAGAGCGTGATCATGTAAGTCCATACATACTCCATCAAGTGGGGCAAGCCCGCGAATGCCGGACTCAGGCTGGCGCACAGGAACAGGGCCTGCCTGGCCCGTTCCGGCAGCGCTTTCCTGGCGACAAGGGCGAGTCTGCGTTCCATGGTTCAGGCCGTTGTATTGACCAGGTTGCCGCTGGACGACAGGCTGCCGCCCGCGTGCGCCGCGCCCAGGCTGCCCGAAAGCGCCTGCAAGAAACTGCTCAGTTTGCTACTGCCGCTGGTGCCACTGCCGCTGTCGTCGGCGCCCAGCGCGCTGAGCAGGCTGGCAAAGCCCGATTGCAAATCCGTCACACTGCTGTCGCTGCCGTCGGCACTGCCGCTGCTGGCGGCGCTGTCGCCGGACGTGGCCGCAAGCTGCTGCAGCAGGCTTTGCAAGTCCGATTCGATATTGCCGGGCCCGCCGCTGCGCGCGCCACCGCCGGGCGGCGGCCCGGACGGCGGTTCGGCGCCCTCTTCCGGCGCGGTGGCGCTGCTGCCGCTTTGCGCATGCAGGCTGCCCATCAGCTGGTGCAAAAAGGCGCCCAGGGCCTGGCCCGCGTCGCTGCCGCTGGCCGCGCTGGCGGCCGCGGCATCCGTCGTGCCGTCACTTTCGCTATCGCTGGCGGACACGCCTATCGATGCCAGGGCGCTGGATATGGCATCCAGAAAGGCGCCATCGTCCGGCTTTGTCGGCGGCGTGCCGCCGGCGCTGACGCTATTGGTGCTGCTACTGCCGCTCAGGCGGCTGAACGCGCTCAACTGGCTGGCCGCGCTGGTGGAACTCAAGGCACTGATGCTCATGCTGTCTCTCTGTGTGGTGGATGGGTCATTGCGGGTGGCGCGGACCGGGACCATCTTCGCGCTGCTGCTGCGCCTGCTTGCGCTGCTGCGGCGTCAGTAGGGCCAGCAATTGCTGTTCCAGCCGTGCCTGCTGCAAGCTGATCGTCGCCATGGCTTGCGCCGCCGTGTTCGCCAACGCGCTGGCCCTGGCATCGTCATAAGCGGACGAGGACGCCAGCTCGCGCAGTTGCGCATGGGCCTTGTAGGCGATCTTTTGCTGTTCGCGCAGCAAGGGCGCCTGGGTATAGGTGGCGGCAAAGACCTTGTCCTGCTGTCCTTCGCTCAGTTCGATACCGTGCAGATACGGCGGCCAGCCTTGCCCGCCGGGACCGGGACCGGGGCCGGGGCCGAAGCCGGGACCGCGCGGCAGCCCTTCCATGGCGTGCGGCGGCGGGCCGTCGAGCGCCGGACCGTGCTGGGCCAGGGCCAGCAGCGGCATGCTGCAGGCCGACAGCAGCACCAGGGAGAGGGCAATACTCAGGTATTTCATGGGGTTTTCCTTTCGTGGCGATCAGCCTTGATTGTCGGCGTCCGGCATGTAAAGCAACGTTAGGGCCGCGTAAAAGCGTGTAAAGGAAGGCGCCAGAATGTAAGCGCAAGTATGTAAAAGCGGGTAAAACGCCGCTGAACGGCCCCGTTTGGCTGCTATCATCAGGCGATATCCACCGGAAAAAAGCACAGGCATGAGCAAGGTTTTGTTAATTGATGACGACGTCGAACTGGTCGGCATGTTCCAGGAATACCTGACGCAGGAAGGTTTCGATGCCAAGGCCGTGCACGACGGCGAACGGGGCGCGGCCGAAGCACTGACGGGCCTGTACGCCATCGCCATCCTCGACGTCATGATGCCGCGCATGAATGGACTGGAAACCTTGCGCCGCATTCGTGCCGGCAGCACCCTGCCCATCCTGATGCTGACGGCGCGCGGCGATGACACGGACCGCATCGTGGGCCTGGAACTGGGTGCCGACGACTACGTGACCAAGCCCTGCACGCCGCGCGAACTGACGGCGCGCATCCGCGCCATCCTGCGCCGCTCGCAGGCGGCGCCGCAGGACAGCGCCGGCATGGCGCCGCTGGCGGTGGGCCAGCTGACGATGTGGCCGGAACAGCGCCGCGCCGCCTGGGCCGGCACGCATCTGGAACTGACGAGCACTGAATTCAACTTGCTGGAAGTGCTGGTGCGCCATGCGGGCAAACCCGTGAGCAAGAATCAATTGTCGGAACTGGGGCTGGGTCGGCCGATGGCCCGCTTCGACCGCAATATCGACGTGCACTTGAGCAGCCTGCGCCGCAAGCTGGGCAGCCTGGCAGATGGCCGCTCCTGCCTGCAAACCGTGTACCGCCTCGGCTATCAGCTGATCAAGGAGTAAGCGTGGGCCGGCTGTTCTGGAAGTTTTTCCTGTGCATCATGCTGGCGCAAGTGACGGCCACCATCGGCATCGGCGGCACCTTCTGGCTGAAGAACCGCGCCGCGCAACAGGAGCGGGCGCTCGATATCGACACCAGCCCGCCCGCGCAAATGGCCATCGAGGCGGCCAGCGCCACCCTGGAAGCGGGTGGCAGCGCAGCCTTGCGGCAATTTCTCGGCAAGATGGGGCGCATGCGCGTGTTTGCCGTCGATGCGCAGGGCCGCGAACTGATGGGCAGGCCCGTCCATCCCGCCATGCTGAACAAGGCGCGCGCGCTGCTGGCACAGCAGCAGCCGCACCCCGTGGTACGCGAGGCCAGCAGCGCCGATGGCAAGCGCTACCTGCTGTTCCTGCCATCCTCCGAACGCTTCCGCAATGCCGAGGCAGGCGCCGCGCGCGATACCCTCAACGCCGTGACGATGACGGGTCCGCTCGGCATGCCGCGAGCACCACGCCCGAACGAGGCGGGCGCCGCGCCGCGCGCCGATTACCAGCGTGGCCCGCCGCGCGAGATGGGCGGCATGGGCGGCATGCCGCCGGGACCGCGCATGGACGCGCCGTTGCGCACCTTCATTCCGCTGGCCGCCGCCATCGCCGCCAGCCTGCTGTTCGCCTTCCTGCTGGCCTGGTATTTCGCGCGTCCCATCCGCGACCTGCGGCAGGCGTTCGAGGCCGCGTCGCACGGCAACCTGGCGCCGCGCTTCCAAGCCAGCGGCAAGCGCGGCGATGAACTGACAGACCTGGGCCGCGATTTCGACCGCATGACGGGCCGTTTGCGCAGCCTCATGGATAGCCAGACGCGCTTGCTGCATGACGTATCGCACGAGCTGCGCTCGCCGCTGGCGCGCCTGCAGGCGGCCATCGGCCTGGCGCACCAGCAGCCGGACAAGATGGCCGCCTCGATGCAGCGCATCGAACGCGAAAGCGAACGCATGGATAAGCTCATCGGTGAACTGCTGACACTGTCAAGACTGGAAGCGGGCGCCGTGCATGCGGGAGAAATGCATGCCGGCGCCGGGCAGGCAGGCGCCGTACATGCGCATAGCGAACACATCTGCATCGCCGACCTCGTGCACGACATCGTGGAAGACGCCCGCTACGAGGCGGGCGCGCGCCAGGTCGCCATCGAGGTGGCAGGCGATGGCGCCAGTCTGGACACTGTCGTTACCGGCCAGCCGGAATTGCTGGCCCGCGCCGTGGAAAACGTGGTGCGTAATGCCGTCAAGCACAGCCCGGACGGCGCCAGCGTACACGTGCATATCGCGCTGCACGATGGCGGCCAGCAATTGCGCATCGCCGTACTGGACCGTGGCCCCGGCGTGCCGCAAGCCGACCTGGCCAGCATCTTCGAGCCCTTCTTCCGTGCCAGCAATACCCAGCACAGCACGGACGGCCACGGCCTGGGCCTGGCCATCGCCCGTCATGTGATCAGCGCCCATGGCGGACGCATCGCCGCCAGCCTGCGCACTGGCGGCGGCCTGCGCGTGGAAATGCTGCTGCCCGTGAAAACGCCAGGCTGACCTCGCGGCACGCCTGGCGTTGTTGACAGCCGATGCGCCGTTACGCCTGCGTATCGATGATGCTGCCCAGGGTCGACGAAGTCGATTTTGCCTGACTCGCCGCCGTATCGGCGGCACCGGCTGCCTGCGTCGTTTGCTGCGCCTGCGCTGCCGCAGCTTGTAGCTGGGCAATTTGCGCCTGCAGGGCCTGGATTTGCTGCGCCAGCTGCTGCTGCAGCTTTTGCGACGCCTCCGTCTGCTCGCCCTTCTGCGACTCCGTCAATTGTTTCTGCGCCGCCGTGATCTGCTTTTGCAGCGCCGCGATCTGCGCGCTGCTGCCGGAACCGCTGCCCGAACTGCCGCCTGCCGCGCTCACCGCCCCGCCTGATCCGATTGCCGCTACCATAGTGCCTCCCGTCTGTTTCAATACTCCAGTTAACGGCAGGCACGCGCGGCAGGCAGAGGGTGGCGAGTGTAAAGCCACGTAAAGGCGCGTAAAGACGCGGCACGCGCACACTTGCCCCGTTGCCTGAAAAGCTGGCACACTGGACGCCCCACCTGATGCCGATGAGCAATGACCATGCCCCTGCTGCCCGCCCTGCCCGACCTCGTCCCCCGCCAACGCTGCGGCGTGATCGAGTTTCCCGTCCACCACATGCGCGGCGGCACATCGACGGGGCTGGTCTTGCATGCGGCATCCGTGCCGGCCGACCTGGCGCTGCGCGAGGAATTGCTGCGCCACCTGATGGGCACGCCCCAGTCCGGCCAGTTGCCTGGCAACCGGCAGCTCACGGGCCTGGGACGCGGCGCGCCCACCAGCAACAAGGTGTTTCTCGTGGACGTGGAGCGGCATGAGGGACAGCCGCGCCTGGTCAGCACCCTGGCGCAGCTTGCAGGCGGGCATGCCGATATCGACTGGAGCGTCAATTGCGGCAATATGTCGTCCGCCCTGCAACTGTGGGGGCTGGACAGCGGCGTCATCGAGGCGCTGGCCATCGGCATGCACGCCATCGATATCCGCAACACGAATACGGGCGTGCTCACCACCTCGCGCATGGCGCGCGAACTGGACGGCAGCTTTGCGGCGGCCGGCATCCCCGGCGTGCCTGGCAGCTTTCCCCGCGTCGACCTGTTCCTGCACGACCCGGTGGGCGCCAAGACGGGACAGCTGCTGCCAACGGGCAAGGCGCAGGACACGGTGCTGGGCTACGACGTTTCCTGCGTGGACGTGGCCGTGCCCATGGTCATCGCCTGCGCGCGGCAATTCGGCAAGACGGCGCAGGAATCCATGGCGGAGCTGGAAGCGGATCACGCCTTCATGGAAGCGATCCGGCAATTGTGGAGCGCGGCAGGCCTGCTGATGGGCTTGCGCCATCGCGACGGCGCATTGATGACGCGCGAAGCACTGGCGCGCAGCGAAACCATCCCCAAGTTCTGCATCGTGGGGCCGGCGGCGGCAGAGGGAAATATCGCGGTGCGCTACTTTACGCCGCAAGCGGGCCATGCCTCGCTGGCTGTCTCGGGCGGCTGCTGCCTGGCGGCCGCGTGCCTGATCCCGGGCACGGTGGCGCACGCGCTGGCGCGTGGCGTGCCGCCCGTGGCATTGAACAAGACGGAAATCGGGATCGGCATCGAGAATCCGGCCGGCATCCTCGGCACCAGCATCGTCGCGCATCGGGAAGCGGCGACGGGCAGTATCGTCATCGGCAGCGCGGCCTACCGGCGCAGCGCGCAAATCCTGCTGCGCGGCCACGTGCCGCTGTACCAGGCGTCGCCGGCACTCACAGCCTGGCTGCAAAAACAGCTGTCAGCCCGGCTTTGAGGCGAGGCAAGCAGAGCCAATGCGGGCAAGGCTCGCGCCCTGCCCGCGACCAAGCGATCAGGTCTTCGGCAGGGTCACGCCGACCTGGCCCTGGTATTTGCCGCCACGGTCCTTGTACGAGGTCTCGCACACTTCATCGGACTCGAAGAACAGCACTTGCGCCACGCCTTCGTTGGCGTAGATTTTCGCCGGCAACGGTGTCGTGTTGGAAAACTCCAGGGTCACATAGCCTTCCCATTCCGGTTCGAACGGCGTGACGTTGACGATGATGCCGCAGCGCGCATAGGTGCTCTTGCCCAGGCAAATCGTCAGCACGTTGCGGGGAATGCGGAAATACTCGACCGTGCGGGCCAGCGCGAACGAATTCGGCGGGATGATGCAATAGCCCTTGCCGGACACGTCAACGAAGTTGTTGGCGTCAAAATCCTTCGGGTCGACGATGGTGGTATTGATGTTGGTGAACAGTTTGAACTCGTCGGCGCAACGGATGTCATACCCATAGCTGGAAGTGCCGTAGGATACGATGCGGTTGCCGTCGCGTTCCTTGACCTGGCCCGGTTCGAACGGCTCGATCATGCCCGTTGTTTCCGCCATGCGGCGTATCCATTTATCGCTTTTAATCGTCATCGCTGGGGCATCTTTCTAGAATATCGGAATGGCTGGGGCGGCGCGCCTCAAGCAGGCGCGGCCCGGATGGCAGGATTTTACGCGAAAATCCGCCGTTGTTGGCCCCCGCGCCCTGAAAATCCTTGCCGACGGATTATCGCTTCGCCAGCAGTGCCGTGATCATCTCGCGCACCACTTGCGCCGTCAGCTCTGGGTTTTCCATCGGAAAAAGATGACCACCGGGGACTTGGCGGAAAAAGGGACCGACCAGCTTGCGCGTGGCTTTCAGGCCCGCCTGGCGGCATTCCACCGATTCCGTGCCGCCGATAAAACCGATGGGCACGGGAAAGCCATCCTTGACGAGGCCGCCGATATGGTGCGGCAGGCTGCGATATACATCCGTTTCCACTTCGCGCGTAAAGCGCAGCTGCACCCCTTGCGCATGGGGCACCAGGCCGCTGTCGATGTAGTCGCGCAACACTTGCGGCGCCCAGATGGCAAACATGTCCTTGGCGGCAAAGTGTTCATAGGCGGCCTGGGCATCGGGCCACAGCTTGCGCCGCCTGGCGGAAAAGCGCGCCGGCGAGAAGCGCTCGCCCAGCGCCGTGTTGCGCGCCAGGCGCACCAGCAAGGCGCGCCAGCCCGCCACCACGGGCGAATCGAGCAAGACCACGCCGCGCACCAGGTCGGGCCGCTGCTTGGCCACCATGACGCTGAGCATGCCACCGAGCGAATGGCCGACGAGGATCACGGGCCCGCTGTAGCGGCGCTCCAGGTCATCGATATACTCGCGCACCAGCTCGGGCCAGCCCGTGCTGACGGGATAGGCGGGATCGTGCGCATGCATGTCGAGCGCCTGCACCTCGAAGTACTGGCCCAGCAAGCCGAACAGCTTGCGGTAGGTACCGGCAGGATAACTATTGGCGTGGGCAAAGTGCAGCTGCGGGAGTGTCATCGTGGGGCTGTGCCGGTAAATGCGATAGGCAATTGTAATGGCATGCCGGCAAGACGTATCAGAGGGAGGACTCTAATTGCTGCCGCGCCACAGCCAGGCCTGGCACGAAGGATGCCAGCACGGCACCCAGTTCCGCCATCGATTCCACCACGCAAAACGCCTCGTCAAACGCGTAATCGCGGTTCATGGCATTGCGCAGGATGATGCACTCGAGCCCGGCCGCATTGGCGGCGCGCAAGCCGCGCGGCGAGTCTTCCACGGCCACGCAGTGGGCCGCGTCCAGGCCCAGGCGCTGCAAGCCCAGCAGATAACCATCGGGCGCCGGCTTGCTTTCCCCATACCTTTCGCGCGTCAGCACGAAATCAAAGCACGCGGCCATGCCGCTGGTCGCATGGCTGAGCTGAAAATGCTGCTCGTAGGCACTGGTGACGACGCCCATGCGCACATGCGGTCGCAACGCTTGCAGCACGCCGTGGATGCCGGGCATGGCCAGCTGGCGCGCCTGGCGCAAACGTTGCGCGAACAGACGGCTGCGTTCGACGCGCAGGCGGTTGACCACGGCGATATCGTGGCCCTGCCCCAGCAGCAAGTGCCAGGCGCCATAGTTATTGTCCAGGAACCAGTCAAAAAATTGCTTGGGCGTCAGCTCTATGCCATACGGCAAGAGCAAGTCGCGGTTGCTTTCGTAAAACAGCTGCTCGGTGTTGACCAGCACGCCATCGTTGTCCCACAGCACACCCTGGATGGTTTTCATGGCTCGCTTCGGTTCCGGCTGCTTACTTGAAGAAGATGTCGTAGGACAATTTCACGATCAGCAGCACCAGCAGCACCAGGAACAGGATGCGCACGAAGGCGGCGCCACGGCGCACGGCGATCCAGGTGCCCGTCAAGGCGCCCAGGATATTGCAGATGGCCATGGGGATCGCCACCGCGTACAGGACGTGGCCAACGGGAATGAAGAAGGCCAGCGCGGCAATGTTGGTGGCGATATTCACCAGCTTCGAACAGGCCGAGGCAAGGATGAAATCGAAGCCGAACACGCGGATGAACAGGAAAATCAGGAAGCTGCCCGTACCCGGTCCGAACAGGCCGTCATAAAAACCGATGGCGCCGCCGATGACGACGGCCAGGATGCGTTCGCGCCGGCCGATGGCGCGTCCTGCATGCATGCTGCCGAAATCCTTCTTGATGAAGGTGTAGATGGCCATGACGATGATCAGCACCAGCACCATCGGGCGCACCACCTGCTGCGGCACATAGGACACGGCAGCCGCGCCAAGGAAGGACATGACAAAGGCGCTGACGACAGCCGGCAGCACCACCGTCCACGGTATCGTCACCTTGCCGATGTAGGAGCGGGCGGCAAACATGGTGCCGCAGGCCGAGGCGAACTTGTTCGTTCCCAGCAAGGAAGTCGACGCCATGTTCGGCATCAGGTTAAACAGCGCCGGCAGCTGGATCAGCCCGCCCCCGCCCACGGCTGCATCGATGAGGCCGGCAAAGAAGGCAAATAAACACAGCAGCGAGATGGTCAGCATGATAGGCAGCAAGGAATGGGAACAGGGGCAGTATAGGCGCCGTGGATTTTTCCGGATGCAACTTCATATTGCGGAAAGCGCAATCTGGCGTGGCGCTTGACGGAATGCGGTGCGTACGGTCTACTGGCTTCTTTTGCCGGGAGCTGCGCGATGTCGATGAAACTGATGTGGGAAATCCGCGCCTTCTGCACGGTGGTGGAAAAGCGCAGCTTCATCCACGCCGCGCGCATGCTGGGCAGGTCGCCCTCGGCCGTCACGCGCGCCATCCAGTTCCTGGAAGAAGCCATCGGCGCCGAGCTGATCCTGCGCACGCAAAAGCAGTTCACCCTGACGACGGCAGGCGAAACCTATTACGCCTCGGCGCGGCACCTGCTGGAAACCCAGGCCGAGGCGGAAGATCAGCTGGCGGAGTTGAGCAACTCGCCGCAAGGCTGGGTGCGCATTTCGGCACCGGAAATTCTCTCGCTGGGCTTTTTGCCGAAAGTGGTGGCGCAATTCTCGCGCGACTATCCGAACGTCTCGGTGGACATCCACTTCTCGGACAAGTCGATCGACCCCATCCAGGAAAAGCTGGACTTCGCCATCCGCGGCGCCTTTCCCCAGTCCAGCGAACTGATCGGCTACCCCCTGTGGAATTACCGCCGCTACATGTACGCGTCGCCCGCCTATATAGCCCGCATGGGCGCGCCCGGGGAGCCGGAAGAGCTGGCCGGCCACGACATCATCATGCACTCGGCCCCGCGCATCCTGCGCGACTGGCATTTCGTTTCCACCGAGCGCAACGTGCGCTACCAGGTGCAGCCGCGTTTCCGCTTCACTTCCGGCATCGCCACTTTTCAGGCGGCCCTGGAGGGCGCCGGCATCGTGCGCCTGGCCAGCTGGCTGGCCGAGCCCGCCGTGGCCAACGGCACCCTGCGCCGCGTCTGCACGGCGTATCGGCTGACTTCATCGAAGGAACTGGACCCCAGCATCCATGCCGTATATGGCACCTCGCGCATGGCCAAGGGGGCGCGGCTGTTTCTCGAATATGTGAAGCAACGGGGGCTGGAGATACCGGATGAGCGGGCAGATGCGCCGCGCGGCGGGTAAAACACATAGGCATCGCGGCGCCGCCTGCCGCAGCCGGATGCCAGTTTAACTTCGTGCCGACAGCCTGCGGAACAGCCAGGGAACGGCGAAAACAAGAAAGAGGAAGAAGGCGAAGAAATACAGGCCAAAAGCCTTCATGACAAAGAAGCCGATATCACCGTCATCCATGAACTTATTTATTATTTTTTGCACGACGAAACTGTAAATGGCGTAAATCACTCCCCATTTAACAAGAAACTTAAACGTGGCCAGGCGACGACGCTGATACATTTCAGCAGAATGGCTGGCATTGAGTTGATAGCCAAGGTAGCAGGCAAGCAAAAACAGGCCGATATTAAGGCTATATAAATTGAGTAACATCTTGACTTCATCGACCTCTGGCCCGCTGCCATTGACATGGTAGGACACGCTATAGCCATACACTAGGCTCAGGCAGAAAACCGTGAGGAACAGGAGCCGGAAAGGCTTGGACATGAGACAAAATCCGCCAACCACCACCAGGAAGCCAAACGCAAACAACATACAAACCCTTCAGTTAATCCTACTTCCCCAGATACCATCCACCTGCGTTTTCCCGAGTGCATCGTCATAGACCGCGCGCTTGGCGGCAATATGTCGCTAAATAGCCGCGCGCACCAAAGCTTTGCACTCAGCAGCACGAAGTATAAATAAATTAACCAAAGGAAATATCACACAATGTCACCCACGGCTTTAAAAAAACCTCTGCCACCGTCGAGCAGGCCGGCGCTGGCGCAACGCTTCATGCGCGACGCGAAGTACCGGCCGGCGGCATGCACTGCATGCCTACCGCCCATGCCAATACCTCGGCCGGCTGGCCCGATACAAGCTCACGTCGATATCCTCGCCAAACGCCAGCACCACCGCGCCCTCCACATCCGTACGCAGCCGCACGATGCCCATGTCGCCATAGCGCGCATACACCTGCGCCTTCGGATGCCTGTAGCGGTTGCGGTGCCCCACCTGGAAGATCGCCAGCCCGGGATGCACGGCGTTAAGAAATGCCTGCGTGGAAGACGTGCCGCTGCCGTGATGCGGCGCCAACAGCACGTCGGCCGCCAGCTCGCCTTGCGCCGAACGCGCCAGCAATTGCGCTTCCTGCGCCGCCTCGATGTCGCCTGCCAGCAAGATGGCATGCTTGCCTGCCGTGATTTTCACGGTGCAGCTGCGGGCATTCGGTTTCAAGGCAATGTCCGTGTGGCTGGCGGGCAAGGGATGCAGCATGGCGAAATGCACGCCGTCCCAGGTCCAGCTCTGGCCCGCCACGCAGTGCAGATAAGGTCGGTGCGCGTCCCGCCGGAACTCGACGGCCGGGTGGCCGCCGAACAGGGACGAGGCCAGCCAGCCCACTTGCACGTTTTCCAGCAGGGACATGGCGCCGCCCGCGTGGTCGAGATCGCTATGCGAGATGATCACACCGTCGAGCTTGGCGATGCCGCGCGCGCGCAGATATGGCACGATGACGCGGCTGGCGCCGTCCGAATCGGCGCTATAGGCGGGTCCCGTGTCGTACAGCAAGCGGTGGCCATGCGTTTCCACCAGCAAGGCCATGCCCTGCCCCACATCAAAGGCCGTGATCCACATGCGGCCAGGTGGCGGGCTGGACGGCAACGCCGTCAGCAGCGGCAACCAGCCCAGCATGCCGGCCCAGCGGTGCGGCCAGCCACGCGGCGCCAGCAGCCAGGCCGTGCCGAACAATGCCCAGCAAAAACTCCACATTGGCGGCGCGGGCGCCGTCCACACGGCAAAGCGGCGCGCGCCCAGCCATTCCAGCACCTGCGCCAGCATCTGCACGATGGCGTGCGCCAGCAGCAACAGCCAGTCGGAGAACGGCCCGGGCAGCAGGCTGCCCGCCAGCGACAAGGGCGTGACGATCAGGCTGATGACGGGAATGGCCAGCGCATTGGCGACGGGCGACACCAGCGAAACCTGTGAAAACAGCAGCATCGTCAACGGCACCAGTCCTACCGTTACCACGTATTGCGTGTGCGCGCCCAGCGCCACGGCCGCGCACAACCGGCGCCAGCGGCTGGCCTGCGGCGGCAGGGGCGCCAACGTGCGTCCCGCCGTCGCATACAGGATGGTGGCGACGGCGCCGAACGACAGCCAGAAGCCCGGCCACAACACGGCCCACGGGTCGAGCAGCAGCACCACGCCCAGCGCCAGGCACAGGATATGCACGATGCTGGTGATGCGCCCCAGCCACAAGGCCAGCGCCACCACCAGCAGCATGTACAGGGTGCGCTGCGCCGGGATGCCGAAGCCGGCCAGCAGCACATATAAAAAGGCCGCCATCGCACCGGCCAGCGCCGCCACCTTTTGCGCCGGCAGCCACAGGGGCAATTGCCAGCCGGTAAAGAACGAGCGCCGCCACAGCGCGCCCGCAGCCAGCGCGAACAGGCCCGCGATCATGGTGATGTGCAGTGCGGCACGTAAAAGTTTGCAAGAAATGGACATCCGCCGCACACAGCGAGAATGTGCATCGCGCCAAATCAGTCTACGTCCATCTGTCCATACAAAAAATGGACACGCTACGAAAAGTCTTGTCCATTTATCAGGCCACTCATATTAGTTCGCTGTCGTGTCACAACAACCAAAATGCTTTCGCCTCGGTAGTTGGTCGCTTTTTGGTCGGAACGATCTAGTTGATCCTGGCTAAACGGAGCGCGATTTATGTCTGTTTCTGGACAGGCGCTTCAGCACAGGTTATACCTCCGTTTCAAGTGACAGCACGCTCTACTGCGGGGACGGACCTGGCGGCGTAGTAAAACGGTCCGTTTCAGGATAGAATGGATAGCAACGAAAAAAGTATGATTGGATACAAAACTGTGACTAAATTAGCCCTTTCCGAGGTTTCCTTCGGTGAAGTTACGATTCAGCGTCTTCGCCGGGTCACATTGGACGCAAATCTGTTACGTACGTTGGGCCTTTCTGAGGGCGATAGTGTTGAGGTAGTGCTGCTTGTGGACAGTTCGGAAATCGTACTGCGGAAGTGTAAGGATGTGTCGTCCAAAAAAAGTCAGACGGAAAGCAAGTCTTGATGGCTGCATTATTGGACCACAACCGCCGTGATCGTGAATCTGACGTGCAGGCTCACGATATTTCACACCGTAAAAAAATTGGGGCGTTCTACACGCCGCTGACTGTATCTACCGTCCTCTCGTCCTGGGGCATAAGGTCATCAAAGGACACGATCCTGGAGCCGTGTTTTGGCGGCTGCACGTTCCTCGAAGCAGCGGTAAGTCGTCTTACAGCTCTCGGAAGTAAGACTCCAGAAAAAAATCTTTTTGGGTGCGACATCGATCCACTTGCATTTGTCTATTTGGCTAAACGTGTTGAGCGGGCGACTGTTGATGGGCATTTTTTCAAGCAAGATTTCATAAAGTTCCTTCCAGATCAGTTGCCGCATCGAGGTGTGGACCTTGTGATCGGCAATCCTCCGTATATTCGACACAGCAATTTCTCGTCCAACCAACGTGCTTTATTAGATACATGGACTGACGCCCTTGGGATCAAACTCCACAGGCGTGCAAATCTATGGGCGTACTTCGTCCTACATGCTCTTCGTTTTTTAAAGCCTGGTGGCCGAGTAGCCCTGGTCCTCCCTGGTAGCTTCCTGTATGCCGATTACTCCGCAACAGTCAGAAAATACTTGTTGAATTGCTTCAAAACCGTGACTGCTATAACGTTAGCGGAACGGCTGTTTGTCAGCGAGGGAACAGAGGAAACTACTGTTATTCTCTTGGCTGACGGCTATGACATAAAACCCCAGAACGGAAGCTTCCGTGTGACTTGCGCCGATAGTGTCGATGATTTGTCCAAATTGATTGCGAACCCAGACCTACACGCATCTCTTCATAACCAACCCTACGACGGACACGGTATGGTGCCAATCGAAGTGGGTAATCTACACTTGACGCTATCCTCAAAAGCAGAGATGCGAACTCTAGGTTCGATTGCGACTATGCGTATCGGTTTAGTGACGGGTGACACTCCTTACTTCATTAAGTCTAAGCGGGAATGGAAAAAGCACAATATTGACGCCCAACATTTGGAATATATTTTTCCGAAAAGTGTTTTTGTTCAAGGTCTGGTGATTAACCATCTTGACAAAAAGCAACACATTAGCGACCATGTGGCATGTTTAGCACTTTCCACTCCTGCAGTTCCGCGGGCCGAGAATTTAGTTGAATACCTCAACGGCTATCCTAAGGAAAAACGAAAAGACAATGCCACATTTGCAAAACGACAGATATGGCATCAATTCGCAGATGAGTATCCTGTACCGGATGCATTTTTCGTGTTTATGACTGATTACGGCCCGCGCATTGTTCTTAACCACGTTGGAGCATATGCAACAAATTCTGTTTATCGCGTATTCTTCAATGAAGGTACCTCAGTTTCCCAAATGAAATTGGTAGCGGTTTCAATGTACACCAGTTTTACCCAACTAGGGGCCGAGATAGTTGGGCATCCACGTGGATCGGGTGCGCTGAAATTAGAACCTTCCAGTGCACTCAAGCTAGTACTTTATCTACCAACTGACCGCTCTGTGGATGAAATCGATGTGGCATTTCAACAACTAGACTCAAGATTACGTGAATCTGATCTAGAAGGTGCTCGCGTTATAGCAGATGACTTTCTTTTCTCAGATACGGACTTGGCCAATACACTACCAAGCCTTAGGGCAGGCCTTTCCACGGTTAGACAAAGACGAATTCGTTAATCCTTTTCGGTTTATAGTATTTACAAAGAAGCGCGAATCGCAATTTAATTTTCGAGTGATATAGAAAGGCTGACGGGTGGAGTGACCTGAACAGCTACGAAATGCTAAGAAAAACCTAACTAGGTAGAAGATATGACGACACTTCAGGTCTTAAAGGATTCACTTACACAGGAGCTTAAAGGAAACCAGGTCAATTATGGAAAAATCCTTTCGCTTGCAGCTGATATAGCAAAACTTGATGAAGAAAATGTACGATTTTCCGTCGATGCTAGTCACGTATATCGTCTGGGCATAGAACTTGTTTCCAAGCAAGAGACAGCGGTAGCCGAGTTAATTAAGAACGCATTCGATGCCGACGCGACCGAAGTAAACCTTACGTTTAGCAATTCGCTATCGAAGGGAGGCGAGTTAATAGTAGTGGATAAGGGGGAGGGAATGTCCCGCGAGAAATTGATAAACGGTTTCATGCGCATTTCTACACAAGAGAAAGTTGATTCACCTGTTTCCACAGTATTTAAGCGCCAACGAGCCGGCCGTAAAGGAATTGGACGCTTTGCCGCGCAGCGACTTGGAACAAAGCTACTCATCACAACACAGCAAGAGGCAGAGGATTTCTCATTAGAGGTAGAGATTGATTGGAACACCTTTGAGGGTGGGAAAGACCTAAATTTAATCTCCAACCAAATTAACCGACGTGCAAAGCAGCCTCAAAAAGGCACAATTTTACGCATAATTAACCTCCGAGATGCCTGGAGCGAAGCGCAAATTCAGCGCACATTTCGTTTTGTTTCGGAGTTGTTGCAGCCGTTTCCTTTAAGCGAAAAAGGTGATGGCGCGGCCAACGTTGACCCAGGGTTTCTGGTCGAATTCTCCAGACGCCAAGGTCAGCAAGTGCAAGTCGTTGCCAGTGCAGAGCAAAGCATCTTTGCTCACGCGTTGGCCATGATATCGGTTGAAGTCGATGCCGCTGGAATGCCTGTCCTCAATTTACTTTCAGAAAAATATAAAATTGATATTCGCGACAGAAAAATCGTTTTTGATCCGAGAGTCAGGTCCAAAACGGGTCTTGCGATAGATAAATATCCACTCATCGCAGGAATTCGATTCAATGCTCACTATTTTATTACAGACGAGTTGCCTCCGGGGACCCGAAGTCTGGCGCGAGACGTATTAAATAGGCAAGGCGGCATACGAGTATATCGCAATGGATTCAGAGTCTTGCCGTATGGCGAACAATTTGATGATTGGCTGGGACTTCAGCGATCGAGTGCATTGCGCCAACTACTTCCACCTCATCATAATACAAACTTCTTGGGATTCGTCGAGATCATTGACGTCGGTGGAGACAGGTTTGAGGAAACTGCAAGTCGAGAAGGCTTAATCGAAAATGATGCCTTTCTTCAACTTCAAGACTTCGTATATCGCGCCCTCATGATGGCTGTAATAGAACTAGGTCGCGCGCGGAAAAAGAAGATTTTTGCCGGGGAAGGCAGGGAAAACACATCTACAGAAAAAAAATCACCCATGTCTAAAGCTGCTGAACTTGCGGAAACTATTAGGGCGGCGGCCAACGCCGCTTCGGCTGCCCCCCAAAGTCCAAATGCCGACCCGAGTAAGGAACCTAAGCAAGAACCTGACCCGGATCAAGAAAACGATCCTCCAGGTCAAACCGGGGCGGGAGAATCATTTTCAGAAACATTTAAAAAATTGGCTGATGACGTGGAGAGGCTCGGACAAGAATCACAGGATTTTCTGGAAGAGAACGGAATGTTGAGAGTCTTAGCTAGCCTAGGACTTACAATCGGAGAGTTCACCCATGAGGTGAGACATTCGATTGCTGCTTTGAGCGCTACTGCGACACTTATTGAAAGCGAGGTCCCTCCTGGCTCCTCTCTGCATCAATCAAGTGAGTCAATGAAAGGGAATATTGAGCTCCTGCGTAGTTACGTGCGATATTTTGATAACGCAGTGATTCATAATTCACACAGAGAACTTGGTGTGCATGAACTACGAGATCTTGTGAATGAATTCTCGTCGGTCGTCAAACCCACCTTAGGTCGACAGAAAATTGATATCGAAACGCACTTTGACGGTTATGATCTTTTCACTCGACCAATGCATAAATCCGAGTGGGCATCGATCTTTTTGAACTTGTTCACGAATTCAATGAAGGCAATTCATCGTGCAGGGGGCAAGGGTAAGATTTTGATTTCGGCTGGAACAGCTGACGAGCGATTGTTTCTCGAATTTTCCGACACTGGAGATGGCATACCTATCGAAAATCGTGAGAAAATATTTGACGCTTTTTTCACTACTAGTACGCCAGCAAATGTCTTATCTAGCGATTCCGAGAAATTGGTTGGCACTGGGCTTGGTATGAAAATTGTTCGCGACATTTTAGAGGGGGCGAATGGTGAAATTGAAGTTATCGAGCCGCCCATTGGTTATACGACCTGTATCAGAATAGAAATTCCAAAAGCCAAAGAAGAGGAAATCGGCGATGCCAAATACTAACTTTCTATGCATTGACGACCAACAAGACAAAACCATAGACGACCTTTTATCTCTTCTAAGTCGCAGCAATCCATCCTTAATCGTGGTGAGGAATACGCCAGTAGATCTAGCGGTGCAGATTAAAAAAATATCTGCCGCGAGCAAGGCAGATAATTTTGGGCTCTTGTTGGACCTGCGCTTAGATCAAGAGGCAACCGAAGATCACCCGAGGGTTCCT
This sequence comes from Janthinobacterium amylolyticum, assembly GCF_051380655.1. Lineage (NCBI taxonomy): Bacteria > Pseudomonadati > Pseudomonadota > Betaproteobacteria > Burkholderiales > Oxalobacteraceae > Janthinobacterium > Janthinobacterium amylolyticum. The sequence goes on along the minus strand of NZ_JBNYXL010000017.1, from coordinate 5,224 downwards.
TACCGAGGACCAACGTTGGCCCAAGAACTGCGTACTCGGATGGCGGAAAAGAAAATCTCCCCTTTTCCGATAGTACTTTGGTCGATTACCGAGAAGTTCGTTAAATCGTTTGATGAGACTTCGCAGGATTTGTTTGACGCTGTATTTGGGAAGGATGACCAGATCATTGACAAACCTGGACTAGTTGCTGCGCAGATGATTTCGCTCGTAGATGGGTATAGGCAAATTGCAAATTCGAAAAAAGGAAAACTAATCGGCACGATGCTTGGCTTCAAGCAGGACGATGATGTTGGTTTGCACGAGTCCTTTATTGAAGAATTTAGATATTTTGTTGAGAGCAAAGCTGTTCATGAGATTGCGACATATCTAATTAATAATTTAATTCTTCCCAGTGGCTTACTTATTGATGAGAAACTTCTCGCCGCACGACTTGGTATCGATATCGATCAATCCGGCGAAAGCTGGACACAACTTCTTAATAAAATGGTGACCTCTAAATATTCTGGTCCATTTCACGCGGGTTGGCAGCGATGGTGGTGGTTCAACGTTGAGGTCTGGTGGTCTGGTCTAGCGGCCAAACAACCCAACCTCCGTAGAATTGGAGCTACCGAACGAGTGAAACTTCTGAACGGAAAATTTAAGCTCAACCTAAAGGCAGCCGCGCCAATTGAAGAAAAATACAGTGATAAGTTCTTCTGCGTCTGTGTCGCAACAGGTAAAGCACTAGATCCAGCGGACGGTTTCCGCGTTGCCGAGATGAACGTAAGGGCGTGGCAGGATACGGGGTATGTTTCTGCTTTTGCAGCGCTAAATCGTATTGAAAAGAATAGATGGAGAATTAGTACCGTTGATCGCGACAGATTTGACCGTTTGAAGAAGAACTAAGATGGCTAAGCGAATAAAGCCGGCTGAGATTCGGCGTAGATTGTCAAATGATCTACTAAGTTTGTCCCAAGTTTTGGGACGCAATTCCTCAACTGTCGTCCTAAATGCAGATGTGCTGAAGTCCGCAGCCAATCAATGCTTACAGGATCGTGGCGGCTACTGGGAGTATCAAATTGCAGGCCTGATGCTAAATGTCGATGCCCCTCAAAAAGCGCTCCCAAAGGATCTGGGAAAGAAGTTGAATTTAACGATTGATCTAGACCTCTGTGGCACCTACGATGAGGAAGCGGAAAACTTTTTTGAAAAACTTATACTTAAGGTCCGGATTGAAACCGAGGATGGTAGAAATATGTGTTCTTGGCATTTCGATCGACATATTTTCGATGAAGGTGACGAATCAGGAGATGCTCATCCCCTCTTCCATTTTCAACATGGCGGACATGAGATGAATGAGCTTGCAGATTCACTTGGCAAAGTTCTTTTGTTGCCAGCACCCAGGATGGCTTCACCGCCTATGGAAGCAGTATTGTGCATTGACTTCTTGCTATCGAATTTTGCAGGTGGCGAATGGAAAGCACTACGCACCGACGCTACGTATTTGCGGCTTTTGCAAGAAGCTCAAATTCGGCTTTGGAAACCATATGTCGAACGGCTCGCCGGTTGGTGGGTCGGAGGAAAGGAGTCGAAAGACTCGATTTCAAGGCTTTGGCCTCACCTTGCGTAGTTAAGGATCGGACAATCTTTTCTTGTTGATGCGAAGTTTTTCAGCGATTTTTTCCAGTGCAGTCAACTCGTCATTGCGAATCTTTAAAGGAGTCCCATCCGCATCCCGGATTCTTTGTCTTGAATACTCAAGCGAGGTGAGTAAGATTGCAATTTCATCAACGGAAAGATTGTCATTCATAGCAAGTCCTTCTAATTATAGTAAACACAGCAGAAGTTTCGTGGTAGCAGCAAGAGAGATAGGCCTCCTCAAAAAATGGTAATCGATCCATGATCGTCAAGGATTCCTTTAACCTCTTGCATGAGTGGTTCATCCATAAGCCAAGGACTTTCACGGACAAGGCGTAAAAAGACGCTTTCTGCCCCCTCTTCTGCGAGATATAGCCGCAGCATTACTGCGGCGTGGAATGTATCATCGCAGCTTGATTTGAGCATGCTTATTACCTCATCCAAAGTCTTCTCAATACTTGGATCCGCGGTTAGCAACATGAAAGCGGTAAGTCCAAGTGAGCCACGAGAATACTCCTCCAGCTCTACAACTTGGAGTATCGAAATGACTTCATACGAAGACCATCGGAGAAAAGGCTGTACCCTCGTCTTTATGAATGAAGGTATCCAGTTGTTGTCCGTCCAGAATATATCAGGATGTGATGTCAAGTGCCCGAGTGCGTGAAGAGCAAGTCGTCGTGTTTCTCGTGGAAACGAGTGGAGCATATTTCTGATTCCAATGAAATATCGATAATCTGTGCGCGCAAATAAGAAGCAGTCAACGATGGCTCGCCGTTGCCTGTCCTCATTGTCATCGCTTAGTTGCAAAAGCGGGTTCTCTTTGTTTAATTTAGCGGAACGACGTACTGAGTTGGCAAATTCCACCAATCTACTACTCTGCAATATGGCTGAAGCCGCAATCGGAATTGATGTTATTTTCCCTTCATGAGCGCATAAATATTCGCTTATATTCACCCAACGAATCTGTTTGTCGCCGGGATCAAAAACAAGCCCGATGATTGGTATAGTGGAATCCTTCCACATCGACATATCTTCTTCGTTACCAGGGATAACGTAGTTGTTTCCGACCTTGTACGAAAGGCCAGATTTAATTTGAAGGGCTGAGCAGATCGGGCTTACATTTTTCCCGTCTCCTAGATCGACATATGCATCTTTCCCATAATCGCTCGCTAAATCTACCTCTACGAAAGTACATCCATTTTCCTCGAAAAAAGCCCTGGCAGCGTTCACCCCTGCCCTTTCCATAATTCGATTTCGACGTAGTCTTTTCAAGATTCTATTTTCTGTAAGTTTTCAGAAAGTTAGATATCAAAATTTCCAAATTTGATATTTGCATGCAGGTACGGGACCGAAATTGTTCATTCCGAGAGCGACCGAACTAAGAGCTCGGCCCATTTTAGGCTATCGAAGACCAATGGTTTAAGGATTGGTTTAGTCCCGTGAACATCGCCCATTCTTGAGCGGAGACTTTGTAGTACATAGGCCCCCTGGATGAGTGAACCCTCAAAATTTTTCTTGAATGGTAATGTTTCCGCCTCCGACCACCCAAGCGCCCCTAGTTGTTCGGCCAACGCGGGTACTACACCTCTGGCTGATAATGCACGCTTGCAACGTTCTTGAAAGGAAGCTCCGGCCGGGTCGCCAAGTTGCGCAGTTTGATATACAAATGAAGTAGCCGCATCGACGGCGCCACAAGCTGCGGAGATTGCGCCGCTCAGATCGCCGTCGCGGAACCGTTGCGCGGCCTTGACCAGGTCTTGTCGAGTTGCGTTGGGCAATTCCACTAGATCTGATGGGTCGAATACGCGAATCGGTATCAGCGCTTTGTCTATAAACACCCAGCCCAGTCTAGAAAGATTTTCGACCAGGGTTTCCTTTGTGGCTGGATTGCGGCGGAGGATTTCTTCAGCGACAATCGATAAAAACCGTGACTGGTCAACCAAGGACATCCGTCCAAATATTCCATCAATAGCAGTGGTCAGTTGCCCCTTAGTTGCGCCTTTTTCAGGCTTCTGGTCAAGATGGGCAAGTTGGGTGATATCGAGGCCCGCAAGGCCTGTGATTTCTTTGATTTCAGAAAAGCTCGCGGTCTGAAGGCTAGCGCGGATTGCTGGCCACGCTTGAAGTAAGGAGGTCATAGATATGTCCAGTTTCCATTGTTCTAAAATAGAGATAGTCGACCTTAACACACCGAAACAAGAGCGCGGAAATTTCTCTCTCAAGTGGCAGATTGATTCCTCAGTGGCACCTATCAGCTGTGAGGTCCATATCGTTTCAGCCAAAATAGCGAAATGCACCGAGGCGCAGCGATCTGCACATCCCACGGCCTTAATTTTTTGGCACCGATTTCAGGCGAGAGGCAGCGGTGCTGGAAGCGCCCGTGTCTCGACACCCCAATCTACGCCTTTCATGGAAAGTCATCGAAAAGACGAGCAGACCGGGGGATCACAACGATTGATGCCCTAAGTTACTTCAGCACGGCAGCAGATTTTCTCCTTAGCGGAAGAATTCTTTCACCGGTCAACTTGTTGAGCTTTGTTCGGACCTCAAAAAGCTCCATGAGTAGTGACTGTTCTCGTCCAAGTGCTGCATCGAGTTCCACCTGCAAATCGCGAATTTTCCTCCTGGCTTTGTCAGCAATCTGCGTTTGGGTTTTCAGAGGCGATCCTGCAGCGGCAGCAGCAATATCGATATCCGCGATAAGTCTAGTAAAGCCCAACCTCGATTTTTTGATACTGCCCTTTTTTCGCCCCGCTTCCAACGAAACCGCATCGTTGGAGATCTTGGTGCCTTTTGCAACATTTTGTGGCTTGCCGGCCTTCAGCCGATCCAACGCCTCAAAATATGGAGCCATAGGTTCATTAATCATTGATTGCCTTTCGACGGCGTCTGCACTGATCTAGCCAGGCTGTAGCCGGCAACTAGTCTTTTGAATTCAGTCTCCTCGTGAATCAACTCGGGCAAGCCTATATTCGTTGACCTGAGAATTTCCAGCTCGCGCGATTTGACGGCTACCACGCGCTCTGTCTTCTTTAGATTGCCGGCCAAGTGTTTGCAGTTTTCGGAAACGCACCCGACGTGAAGCACGTCGATCGGATTCTTGTCGCACGGCCCGGGATTCGCGCAGCCCCCCACAGGCGTGACCTTATACGCCAACTCACCCTTTTGAAAGCGGCGAAGTGTTGTAGCACGATCCTCCAGCATCAGACCATCCCTGCTTCTAAGCCGCATCCTAAGCCAGTGTGTATGCCCACCATAAAGATTCCCTGGATCCTCTAGCAAGACATTTGACGCATAAGCAAGGAACTGGCTAACTGGTTGGGCCTCTTGCCACTCCTCGCCGAAATGCCTCTCGCCGTGGCCATGACCTATGCCAATAAAGTTGGTCGCGAAGCCGGAGCCCTTGGCGTAATACTGCGACATGTGCAAAGTTATATGTTGCAGCTGCCGTTTCAGCGAGGGTAGCGAAACAAGGCCGGAGCGCTGAGCATTGTAGTGGTTTAATGTACCCGGACACCAATTTAGGCGAGAATGCTCGCCATGGAGAGGTGTTTGATGAGCAAGCAAAGACGTACATTTTCCCCTGAGTTCAAGCAGCAGGCAGCAT
>NZ_JBNYXL010000016.1:0-114620 GCF_051380655.1 Janthinobacterium amylolyticum | reverse complement strand
CTCGATGTCGCCGCCCGACAATCCAGCCTCGCCCGTCAGGCTGACCTGTTCCGTGAAGGCCAGGCCGCCGGTGGCCAGCGGCAGATACTCGGTGTTGGCCGGCACCTCAGCCGGCCCAGTGACATACGGCCGGGAGGCGATGTACCGGGTCACCTCCTGGCCGGCCACGTTCACCTGGGCCTCGATCAGCACCATGCGCACGGCCGACGGGCTTTGCAGCCATTGTAGAAATTGCTCGTCGGTCATGCGTATTCACCTTTCACTGTATTGGCCCAGGCTGAGCCTTTGGCTGATTTATCAACGCCGGCCACTACCGTCTTGGCGGCACTGGCGTTCGACTCGGCCGTGGCACGGATGGTATCGCCGGTCTGCTTGGCCTGATCCGCCCGCAGCCCCTTGATCTCTTCGCGCATGGCCTTGTTGTCCTCGCGCAAACCGCGAATTTCGACCACCAGCGCATCCGTGTTGCCGCCACCCTGGCTCGGCGCGCCGCCGAAGTAGCGTCGCATGGCAGCAGCGGCAGGTGCATCGACCACCACTTCGCCTTCGTGCAACTCAGCCGCGTAGCCGTCAAACGGCACATTGGCCAGGCCGCCGGCATGCGAACCGTCGAACTGCACACCCAGGCCAGTCGCCGTGCCCATCGCCGCACGCAGGTTGGCGATGGCTTGCGCCACCGTCAGCACGCTGTCGTTGATGGCGATCAGGCCCGACACCTGCGCCTTCAAGGCGTCCAGGCTGGCCTGCTGCACGTCGACCTGCGCCGATGCCCATTTCGCCGCCTCGTCATTGGCCGCGATGACGCGCGCGTAATCCGCCGCGTACTTGGCATCCGAGGCGTTGACTACCTGCGAAGCCGTCAGGAATGCCTGCTCGGCGGCCGACAGTCCAGACTGCGCCGCCGTGTCGCCGGCATTGGCTGCCGCCAAGGTTTTTTCGAACTGGGCTCGTGCCTCGGCATACCGCTGTTCCGGCGTCAGGATGCGGTCATCTCGGCAGCTTTCGACGTGACGAACAGCCCGGTAAATGCGGTAAGCAAGCCACTTTTTGCAAGCATGCTCTGGACGGCCATAGCCATTTCATACGCGCGGTACGCTTTCTCTACGCCCTCCATCGCCTTGTAACCGGCCGAGTTCTCTTTGAAAAATCCCTTGGCAGCGCTGGCCATGTCGCCGTAGCTCTTGACCTGTGCTTGGGCGCCCTGCTGCGCGGCCGCCGCTTGGGCTTTTGCTACCTTGGTGGGATCTCCATGCGCATCCTTGGTGGATGCTGCCAATTGTGCAGCGATTGCCTGCTGCTGCACGGCATAGCCAGACAATGCTGTCGTCAGTCCACCGATGGCCGTGCCAACCGCGCCAAACGACGCCGTCATCCCCTGCGCTGCCGACTTCGTTGCGGTGTCGACAGCCGTCAGGATATCCAGCAGCTCTTTGGCCTTGGCCACGTCGCCACCCTGCTCTTGCGCCGAAGCCTTGCCCTGCACAATGCTAAGGCGGTTCAATGCTTCAATTTTTCTATTGATGCCGTCGATAACCTTCTCGTTGCCCTCGAAGCTAGCAAGGGCCGCCTTTTGTTCTTGAAGGTCAGCGACAGCCAGGGCGGTTTTTTGCGCCGGCAACAAGTTGTACGCGCGAATTTGCTCCTCAACGGCCGCGACCTGGGCGTTAATCGCCGCAATTTCCTTGTTTGCAGCATCTGATGCGGCGGTGGCGATCGCCGCTTGGCGCAAGCGCTCCTCTTCGTCCCGACGGAAGCTCTCGTCAAAATAGGCTTTCTCGGCCGCGTCACGCTTCCCGAGGATCTCGTTGATTTGCTTTTCGTGTTTCGCAGCCTCACCCTTGGTCCGGCTGTTGTGGCTGGTCAACGCATCGAGCTCCAGGTCATACGCATCAATCTGCGCTTCGTATGTTTTGGTCGCATACGAGCGCTTGTTCTCGTATGCCTGCTGAACTGACAACTCCCCGCCCCTCAGATACATATCGTCCAGTTTGGCCAATTCATCGTAATGCGCCTTGGCTAACGCGGCTTCCCTCTCATACTGCTTGATCTGGTCGGCGAGTTGGGTGTTTTCGACCTGATCCGCTTTCGGTTTCGCTTGCTCCATATGTGCTTTTGTTCTGGCGGCAATGCCAGCGGCAACAGCCTCAGGCGTGAGCAGTGGCGAAGCCGGATCGACAGCTTTGATTGCAGCAAGGTTCTGGCGGTAATCCTCGTTCAGCTTCGCGGCTTCGGCTGATTGTTTGCGTACGGCGTCAGTCATGGAAATCCTTGTTGTTACATGCGCAGCGGCGCGGTGGTCGTCGTGCTCTTCACGATCGGGTACTTCGTTCAGGTGCACGTGCAAAACATCCTGGGCTGGCTGCCGAAGAATGCCACCAGCCTGGAAGGCTTGACCCAGCTGCGTTTGCTGGAAAGCGTGTCCGAGCCGGATGGCGACTTCGACACCAAGGAAATTGAGCAGGTGCGCGTCCTGGGGCGCGGCACTTGGCAGACCTGGCGCCAACGCGAAACGGCAGGCAAAAAGGACTGGGTGCTGCACGAAGAAGGCGCCACTACGCTGAAGCGCATCGCATTCGTTCCGGTCTACGGCAAGCGCCTGGGCTACATGCAGGCCACGCCGCCGCTGCTTGAACTGGCGCACAGCAACGTCGAGCATTGGCAGAGCAAGAGCGACCAGCAGAACATCTTGCACGTCGCGCGCGTGCCGATCCTGTTTGCCAAGATGCTGGGCGAGGGCGGTATCACCGTCGGCGCCGGCAGCGCGGTCAAGTCGGAATCGCCCGAAGGCGACCTGAAGTTCGTGGAGCACGGCGGCAAGGCCATCGAGGCCGGCCGCCTGTCCATCCTCGATCTGGAAGACCGCATGCGGCAGGCGGGCGCCGAACTGCTGGTGATTAAGCCCGGCAACGTGACCGAATCGCAGACCCTGGCCGACAACGAGCAGGGCGCATGCGCGCTGCAGAAGATCGCGGGCAACGTCGAAGACGCGGCGGACCAGGCGCTGCAGCTGATGGCTGAATGGGTGAATGAGGCTGAAGGCGGTCACATTACCATTTTCAAGGACTTCGGTGCCGCTTCGCTGGCCGAGGCCAGTGCTGAGTTGCTGTTCAAGAGTGCCGCGAGTGGGAAAATCTCGGGCGAATTCGATCAAGGTTATACGAGGATGAGCGCCTACCGGCACCAACTTATCTGATGAGCGCACTCCCATTCAAAAGGTCATCGAGGAGTCAAGTGGCGTGTCTACTGAGCCGGAGACTAAATCCGAGTCCGAAGCGCTGGTCCTTGACCTTGCTATTGAGGAAGCCGAAGGCTCGGGAATTCCAGCTCCACCGGCGCCAAGAGCGCGGTTACGGCTCTAATTGCCGTTTGCACTGCTGACTTGGTTAGGGTGACTTACAAGGCCTGAATCGGCTTGCTGCCACGTGCCAATAAAAAAGCCCGGGTCGCGTACGCGCCGGGCTTTTTTACTAATCTTCCACGGCCATAATGCGTGGTGAGCGACAAATTCAAGGCGTGCAGGTACGGCGCTGGGTCCGGGTACTGTCGCGAGTTCCAGCTATCGGTGGCGCGATGCGCACATTACGATTTCCGGAAGAATTTTCTTGAACTGAGGATTGAAGTATACCTCAGAAATACTGTTTGTAAACACAGGCTTAAAGAAAACCTGCGCTACATGTCTCCGCCGCGTAACAGACTGCCCGCCCGGCCAGAATGGCTGTCATAAATGGCGCTGAGTTCGCTCACCATGTCCTTGACGCGCTCCAGCTCCAGGCCGGCCACGCCGTACACTGGTGCAACGCCGGTTCCTTTGCAGGACGTGCACTGCCCATTCCCCAGCAGCACCTTGACGCCGGTACCGCTGCATCCCCTGCACTTGCTGTCCAGCCAGTGCGCCAGCGACTTCTCGGCTACGCGCCGGTAAAGCGCTTGCGCCGCTGCCGCATCCCAGGCTGTATTTTCTGGCACCCAGCGGCGGAACCGACCACGCTTGATCACTTCGGCGGTCCAGATGCGCAACAGCTGCGCCAGATTCTGCTGGTTGCCCTCAAACATGCGGTTTAGCGTGCCGTCGGCATACTTCACGCGGCACAGCAGCGCGCCGATGTCACCAGCCAGCGCCGCAGCGGCGAGCGGGTCAGTCTGGTGGTGCTGCGCGTCATCCATTAAATTGCTCGATCCGATTGAGGCAACATACTTTTCAGCAAATCCCATGCTCTACTCCTGTCAGAATTCGACAATCGTAGCATGGGATTTCACCGGCCTGGCGGCCGAAAGTATCAGCAGCGGAGCAAGCTATGCACCGCTAACTTTTGGGAAAACGAGAACCGTCAGTATGTACCTGGCACAAGGTTCGAACACTCGGCGCCAAGCTGATATGCGGACAAATTATCAAAGGTTGTGGTGGCAATCTCACGCATAGCTTCAATGGTAAAGAAACCTTGATGTCCGGTAACAAGAACATTCGGGAACGTCATCAGGCGTTGGAAAATATCATCCGTAATGATGTCGCCGGACCGGTCCTCGAAGAAAAGGTTGCTTTCTTGTTCGTACACATCGATGGCCAAGGAGCCTAGCTGGCGCGACTTCAACGCGTCAATCACTGCCTGTGTGTCAATGAGAGCTCCACGTGAAGTATTGATCAACATAGCCCCCTCCTTCATCAGATTGAGCGTATCGGCGTTTATGAGGTGGTGGGTATCGGTTGTGAGCGGACAATGCAGTGAGACGAAATCCGACTCGGATAGAAGCTCGGACAGTTCAACCATTTCGCCGAATGCTTCAAACGCCGACGATGGGAACGGATCAAAACCCAACAGTCGGCAGCCGAAACCGTTAAAAATCTTTGCGGTAGCCAAGCCAATTTTTCCTGTTCCTATGATACCCACCGTCTTCCCGTGCAGATTGCTCCCCAAAAGGCCATCAAGCGCAAAATTGCCTTCGCGCACCCTTGCATAGGCACGGTGAGTTCGGCGATTCAGCGTCAGCGTTAAGGCAAGTGCATGCTCAGCAACAGCCTCCGGTGAATATGCAGGCACGCGTGCGACAAAAAAATCCAACCGCCGTGCTGCCTCGATATCGAGGTTATTGAAACCTGCGCAACGCAACAAGATCGCGCGCACACCAATGTGAGCAAGAGCATGCAGCACTTCGGCGTCAAGCACATCATTTACAAACACGCAGATTGCTTTGCATCCTTGTGCAAGAGCCACGGACTGCAGGGACAAGGATTCAGTGTGAAAACGCATCTCCACTGCATCTTGAGTATCGCGTTGATCTGCTTTCTCATTGAGAAAACGGCGATCATATGGTTGGGAGCTGAATACAGCGATTTTCATCTTAGAGATCCTTCGCGCGAACGCAATTTGTAATTGTTAAAAATGGCTACACAAAAGATTACTCCTTTCCAAACTGTATGACCACGCAATTGAATACCTAGCGACGAGGACTGCCGGCCAGAGAAAAAGGAAAGGGTTACCCGAATCGTGCGACACTGCAATAGGTTTCAGATCATTCCGGATGTATACCGTCACTCGGGCAGTTTTTCAACGTCAAGTCCCTACCTAAGTAAGTCCGATCTTCTTGCAGGGCAGCTCTTGCGATACCTTCACAAAGCCCGGCATCTATCAGCAAAAGAACCGCGAACTCCAGGCCATGTATTCGTTTCAGATACACCCCGGCAGCAATCAGTCGTAACGTTTTTTCAGTCGCATTATCAAACATAGCACCCTCCCTGTTTCATTAGGATGCGACAGGTGAAGGGCCAGGTGTTGATCCGCATCAAACAAGTGCAAAAAGCTCGCCGCACTAGGCACTGTCTATAGGGGAATAGCATGCGACGCAAAGCAGTCATACACGTTCCAAAGGCGAAGGAAAAAAGTGCAAAGCCGACAGCTGCAGTATACGTCCGGATGTCTACAGACAATCAAAATCATTCTGTTTCACATCAGCTTCATTGCATTTCGGAGTATGCAGAACGCCATGGCATAGACATTATCAAGACATACACCGACGAGGGTAGGAGCGGGCTCGATTTTTCCTCTCGCCCAGGCTTAAAAAGCCTGATAGAAGACGTGCAAAGTGGCGTAGCACCATTTCAGTCGATACTTGCCTATGACATAAGCCGCTGGGGAAGGTTCCAGGACTTGGACGAAAGCGCCTACTACGAATACATATGCCGCCGCGCAGGAGTCGCCATCGTCTATTGTGCAGAAGACTTCGAGAACAATGGATCTTCGGTCTCGTCCATAATTAAGAGCGTAAAGCGCGCCATGGCCGCCGAGTACAGCAAAGAACTTTCAACCAAGGTGTTTGCAGCTCAGTGCCGTTTTGTAGAAATGGGATTTAAGCAAGGTGGCCGAGCAGGATTCGGATTGCGCCGGATCCCTGTCAGTGCAAGTGGCAAGGCCAAGCCGGCGCTGGCATTTGGCGAGAGGAAGAGTCATCCTACTGACCGTGTAGTCCTTGTTCCTGGGCCAAGCGATGAGCTCGAGATTCTTCGGGCCGTGTACGACTGGTACGTGCTAGAAAAACTAAGTGAGACCGAAATTGCTTTCTTGCTTAACGCCATGGAAGCCCCTCGCGAATGCGGGCGCGCTTGGACCCGTGACTGCGTTCGGGATGTGCTTACGAACGAAAAGTACATCGGCAACATCATCTACAACAGAGCTTCCTTTAAGCTCCGAAAGCGTCACATCGAAAATCCAACGTCGATGTGGATACAAAGGATCGGTGCCTTCCCTCCCCTCATTCCAGTTGCTCTTTTCCGTAAAGCGCAGCAAGAGCGTAAACATCGCCTCGCTCCGATACCAAAAGAAGAACTCTTAGAAATGCTTCGAAAGCTACATCATATGCATGGAAAGGTGACCACTGCCCTAATCGACCAGGATGATGCACTTCCCGGCGCACAAATGTTTGCATACTACTTCGGGACCATGCTAGAGGCCTATGCCCTGGCAGGATTGCCCCCTACCAATTTATGCAAGAATGTAGCTACCCGCGCAGTTGTGCGCAATGTCCGCGCGGAGACGCACGATCAAATCGCGACGTTAATAACAAATGCAGGAGTTGGTTTAGAGCGAGGTCTATCGCGGAATACGTTCTTGCTTAATGGGATTACGATTTTAAAAATAGCTATCGCGCGGTGCCTCTACGAGAAGAAGGCCCTTCCCCGTTGGCGTGTCCGAATGGACGAAGAATCTAGATGCGACTTCGTTCTCGCCGTACTCCTTGACCTTGAAAACACAAAAGCAAATGCATTTTTTCTTTTTCCGAAGGCCGACTTCCTCAAGGTGCAAATTACTCTTACTGAGGCGAACATACCAACTCTTAGCAGGTATCGGCACTCCACTCTCGATGCAATATTTGGGGCAATTCGATAACCAATTCCCTACAGATGTACAGAATCAAATTTCAAGTTGTCGAGCAAGACCTAACTGATCCCCTTCCGCTACAAAATATGCCCCCTGCCATCGTTGCGTGCGCAGTGCCTGGCCCGATTCTGGCGCACACCACGGTGCATACACGCGTAGCGCGCGCTTGCCGCCCTGGCTGGAGCGCGACATCACGCCCCGTTCCAACAGCACGCTGCGCGGGAAAATGAAAAAGCCGTGCCGCGCGTCATCTTCGTCTGCCACGGTGATGATGACGACATCGACGGGGTCCGCTTCGTCCAGCGGAGCGATCTCGGCGTCGGGATGGGGGCGCTTCCAGACCGTGACGAACTGGCCGATTTTCGTCGGCGTGGTTTTGGCTACGCGCAGGACCACGCGTTTGCCGTGCAGTTCGGCGCGGCAGGCGCCGTATTGCGCGCTTTCCGCTTCCGGCACGGGCGCTTGCGGCAAGCCTAGGAAAGCCCATGGACTGGCCTTCATTGCGCGCTGAACTCGGCCGCGGCCTTGGCCGCCCAAAGGGCCTCGTCGTGACTGGTGAACGGGCTGTCATAGCCATCGACCTTGCCATCCTCGTCGACAAAATACAGCCACCAGCCGTCGGCCTGCTGGCGGATGGCCGTATGGCCCGGTGCGCAATGGGTGTGGACGGACTGGTCAGCCGACAGGGTGGCGATGGTGGTGCCACGGTGAATAATATGCTCGGGTGTCATGGGCAAATACGTCATGCAAAAAAATCAATGGCCATAGTGTAGCCGCGCCGGCCGATCCTGGCCAGTACATGGCCAAAAAAAGGCCGCCAAGATAGAGGCTTACGCTACACTATTCCTTCATACGGAGGACAACATGGCGTCACAGCAAGGCACCGTGGATTACCTGCTCGACCAGTTGGCTGGCGCAGGCGGCATCAGCGCGAAAAAAATGTTTGGCGAGTACGGCCTGTATTGCGACGGCAAGATGTTCGCCATCGTTGCCGACGACCAGCTGTTCATCAAGCCGACGGACGCGGGACGCACATGGATCAGCGCGCAAGGCACGCCGCAGGAAGCACCGCCCTACCCACAAGCCAAACCATATTTTTTGATTGATGGCGGACTGTGGGACGAGCGCGATTGGCTGAGCCAGCTGGCGCGGCGCACGGCCGATGCATTGCCGCTGCCAAAACCTAAGGGGCCAAAGCCAAAAACGTAAATTGCACTAAATCGCAACAATAACTCAAATCATAATCGTGACTATTGGATAGTTTTTAAATAGTTTAAGTAGATAAACTTCTGGTAACATTCAAAAAGTAATATTGCTATCAGAATCGATGAAACGCATCACCTGAGCCGCAAAATATAACGATTATCGTTCCGGGAGAAGCTATGGGCAACGTGTTCTGGTCAGACAGCGCAATGACGGCGGAAGGCCGCTACCCTTCGATCCTGGCTATTGGCGACTCCTGGTTCTGGTATCCATTCCCTGGAGGATCGTTGCTCAACCAACTTGGCGAACTTGTGGCCTCCAAGGAGCACGTAATCTTCGCACTCGGGGAAAATGGTGCGGAGATCGTCGATTATGTCACTGGCAAACACACGAAGTTGATCAAAAGAGCACTAAAACTCCACGGGCCGTCACTCTCGGCGGCGTTCATTAGCGGTGGTGGCAACGACTTTGCCGGTGTCAATGATCTGCAGCCGATGCTTAATATCAATTGCTCTAGCGCGAAAACACCGGATGATTGCTTTCGCCCAGGTTCAGATTACCGTACCCTTAATTGGCTGATGAGCAAAACTGCTGAGAACTATGAAATACTCATCGGCCAGATCATGGCGGCGGCAGGGCCGGATGTGCGTATTGTTCTCCATAATTATGATTACGCACTTCCCACTGGGAAAGGCGTATTTGGCAAAGAATCGACGTGGCTACGCATGGCGTTGGACGACTCAAACGTACCATTGGCCTTGCAGGCAGGCTGCGTCAGACTCGTAATCGACAGACTAACTGCCGAACTTGTAAAATTAACTCAAATCGATCCGACACGAATACTACTTGTCGACAGCCGTGGATGTCTTGAGCCGAACCAATGGGCCAATGAAATCCATCCAAAGCCGGTTGGGTTCAAAAAAATTGCGGTTACCCGCTGGGCACCAGTACTTCAGAGCCTCAGCTTGGCCGCCTAATTTTTTTTAAGGCGAGGTGCTATCGCAATGCGCCGTCCCTGCATTTACCGCCCACTGTGGACGGCGTGCTCAACGCGTATGGGCGGATCCATCCGCGTTACACCCATTGCCATCGCAGAAGCGTGCCGCATTTCGAGCAGTGGCTGAGTTGAACCAAACGCTATGACCTGGTGCGCCTGCTCCTGGTCGCCAATTAGCGTCGGCCCTTCTCCTTCAAAGCCCGCTTGAGCGTTCTGTGCTTCAGCAAGACCCACCAAGATCGGCGGATAATCTGGATGCTCATTGCGCATGCGATAGCCTCGGTACCGATTCTCGAACTCCTTGGCAATGAAAGGCCACTCCTTCTCGGTCTTCACGCCCAGCGCCGTCCATCCTCCCATTTCAGTCAGCACGCGGTGCACTAGAGCGTCATCAAATGCCACACTCCGATAAGTTCCAACTACGCGTAGCGCGCGGTCGACCTTGGCCCAGGCCACCATAGCCGAGTCTTGCGTCGTGCCACCCATCATGCGAATCAGGTCGGCCGGCTTCGGTGCGAACTGGCCGCTATCGGGGTTGCGAACGTGGCGGTCGAAGGCCTGGCGCACGGCGGCAAGGTCATACTGCCGTAGAGCTCCCCACCAGATCGTGATGGCAAACTCGCTGGCCGCGCGCCCGTACAGCTCGGTAATACCACCCACCATACCAGCGAAATCCTCGTAGTCATCCTGCGTCATGCTGTCCTCCCTGTGCTCCTGCATTGCCGAAAATTCGTACCTTGGCTCGCTCCGCAGCGGCCATGGTCTGGTCATAGACCGTGCTGGCGCCCTGCCCTGGTCCAGCGCGCAGCCCGTGCTGCGTGATCCATTCGGCTTTGAGACTGCGCCAGCCACGCTCGCAGCAGATGCGCAACGCGCCTTCCAAGGTCAGCCCTGCTTTCTCCGCTTCGCGGACGATGCCCTGAATGGCGGTCTGGGTAATCGGAGCCTTGTGCTTCGTCCGTAGCGCCTTGAAATCAGCGACAATCTGAGAATCAACGCCAGGAAACAATGCATCGGGAGCCTGAGGCGACTTGTCTTTTGTTTTTACTGGTTTATGGTTATTGGTTATTGGTTCTTGGTTATTGGTTGGCAGTGCGCCTGCATTGCCTTCGCTATGCGTCGGCATAGCATCCGTACTGCCACCCTTATTCCATCGCTTGTTGGCGGCATCTGCGGCCTTCATGCTCTTGTCTTTGAACGCAGCTATCTCGGCATCGCAGCGCTTATGCACCCAGCCTGCGTCCGTTGCCTGGAAAAACTCCTGCAGGACAATGCGCACGGCATCCTTCTCCTCATCCGATCGCGCGCGCACCAGGCGGAAGAGTCCTGCTTCGTCGTTCGACAATGGGGCTTCCGTTGTGTAATAACGATCCATCAGGCGACGATATGCACCGTCCTCCAGTAGAGAAAGATGTGCGGTGTCGGTGGTGTAATCGCCAATGTGGTGGCTGTAGTAGTTCAAGGTCGGGCCTCCTGCACACACGCCGTGCCGAACAGGGCCACTACCAGCGGATCGCCCACGGCGCCCGCCTTTCGGATCCAGTACTTGCTGCGCCAGCGCGCCTTCATCGTGTCGTAGCGGCCGTCCTTCTTGGCCTTGGCCTCGAAGCGCAGGCGAATCTGGCGCTTAGTCAGGTGCCGCAGCTTGCATGGCGCGTCCGGCAGATTTCCCACGGCATACACAGCCATGGCTGCACCGGCGCGCGGGTGTGGCTTCCAGCTGGCGATGTAGATCTTGCGCTCGGCGTGCAGCAAGCGGACCCAGCGCAGCACGGCTGCTTGGCTGACGCCCGACTTATTAACGATATCTGCCTTGGTGCCGGGCATGGCGCCCAACACGAAATCACGGAAGTTAATGCGCGTCATGTGTGTTCCATATTTTGTTTTTGGTCACTGGGCAGCGAAGCGAGCAGGCCCATCGACCGTAAAATTTCGTGTGTGGTGACGACGGCCGCGCGAAAGGCAGCCTCCAGGCCGGCCAGAGATAGATCAGCCGGGCGCGGCCGCCGGCCATCGAGCACGTCGTGGCATGCGCTGCAACCGAAGGCGGCGGCGGTGTCTGACGCCTTCAGGCCCATGCCCTTCCCGTCCGCCAGGAAATTGCTGTGGCATAGCACGGTCGTGTCAGGGTCAAAATTGCAGACGGCCAGACGCAACGTGCAGTCCTGGCCGCGCGCGGCGCGCCGGATCGGCGTCGAGCGCGGTCCTTTGGCCTTCAGGCCGGCCTTGCGCTTCGGCGCCGTGCGCTGGTGAGACTGCAAGGAGAGCATGCCGGTGCTCGGCATGGGCGAGGTGCGCTTGAATGGCGTGCGCGCTAAGGGCTTGCCTGGCTTCATCGAAGAGCGCTTCATGCCGTCCACCAACAAGACGACCTGTTATTATGTTGCCAATATCCACGAGGAAATTCATGAAAGCATTTTTTCAATTCGCTGCGTTGGGCCTGCTTTCCTTTGCAAGCGGTTACGGCCTTGCCATTATTCCGTGGTCCAGTACTAATACTCCCGCCTGGGTACAGGCGATTGGCTCCATCATCGCAATCGGAATCGCAATATGGGTGCCTTATTGGCAACAACGAAGCTCCATAAGGCAAGCGGCTGCGGCTGAAAAGGCTCGAACTAAACAATTGCTCAGTAGCCTGAACGACGAAATGTCGATCGTGGTATCTGGGTTTAATACCCGAAATGGTGCCCTCCTCCTTGGCCTGCAATCTGGCGAATTTTTCCGCTATATTGTTCCGGCAACCGAACATCCATTTCCGATCTACAGCGCATGCGTCAACAGGTTGGGCGAAATTCCTGATCCTGTTTTGAGGCAAAAAATTGTCGTCGGTTACACCAAGGCAATGAGTTTTGTTCAAAGCATGCGGCTTAACAACACTTTTGTAGCGAAAATCGAGGAATGCGGCTACCTCGCCGACAAATTTAATGACGACCTGCATAGGAATCACCTTGCTGGACGAATTCAGATCGCCGTTGAATACGCTGCCGCGCTGCGCGCTGCCTACATTGAGGCGATGGCAAGTATTCAAGAGCTTGTCGATGCTCTCAACCTTGAGCTCGCTAATTAATATGATGTTGCACTCTCGCTGCGCAAGGTCGAAGGCATTGCCTTTGTGAAATTGAGCCAAGTAGCGTACGGTGTTGGCTTCGGATTTGGCCGGAGTATTAGTAGGCATGGTCAATCCTCCATCGCGCGCTTGATGCCAGCGGCGTCGAGGCCAGCAGCCTTGCATCCCAGGCGGGTAGCGTAAAAATAGGTCATGTCGCCGCATGCACGGCCAGCCGTGGCCAGGCCGGCGACCACCAGGCGCTGCATGGCCTCGTGCTGCTGGCCGCTGCCGGCGGCAAAATAGTTGCGCCATCCCCACTTGGACTTTGGATATTGCTGCACTGCGCCGAGCATGTGCTGCAGCTTGGCGAGGTCGCCGGGCATGATTGCGTCGCGGACGGCCGCCAGCGCGCAGGCGGCGCATTTGCCGTGCTGGGCCAGCTGCTTGGCGGTGGTGCGCTTGCCGCAGGCGCAGGCTTTGCGCGCCAAGGTTGGCGCCGGCTTTTCATTGGCGATAGCGCGGTGCTGCCGCTCTGCTCTTGCCAAGTCATACATCATGGTAGGATTCCTTTGTGAAATATTTCGAAAGGATTGCAATGACCCACGAGCCATTTGATTATCGAGGCCACTCCATCACGATATGGACCGGTGAGAATGGGAGCGGCACTTGGACTTGGTCGTATGTTGTTGCTGGTGAAAATATCGAGGTAGACAACATAGGGCGTCGCTTGAGGACGCAAAAGGAAGCTGTTCGCGATGCAAAAATAGCTGCCGAGGCCAAAATCGATGGAATGAAATAGGCTCAAGCTGCCCTCGCAATCTCGCGCTCATGCGCGAAGTTGGCGCCGTTCCGCGCACGGGCTGCCTCCAGTTCGCAGCGGTGCTCGTCCGCATGCTCCTTGCGCGTCAGCGCCTGGAGATTGGCCGGCGCATCGTTCAAACTGTCACGGTCGCGGTGGTGAATAACCAGACCGCGCGCCACCGGGCCGTGCTCAACCTCCCACACCAGCACCGCACGCTTGCGCCACACGTTCGGCTCGGCCGTTTTTACCCAGGCGCGATCGAGCCCGGTATGCGTTTCGCGGCGCACGCGCACGGCGCCGACGGGTAGCCGGTTGTGCGCATCCATGCCAGGCTTGAACTCTGTCGCCGGCGAGAGCCGCTGGCCAGGCTGAATTTCTGTCGCTGGCGCCGGATGCTGGCCAGGTTTGAACTGCGTGGCCGGCGAATAGCTCTTGCCGGACATGAAGCGGCCGGCTTCGGTTCGAGTGTTCGCCATCACAATTCACCTCCCGCGCCAGCCTGCGACGCCGCAATAGCGAGCGCCACAGGCTGCACCCATATCGGCATGGCGCTGAGCATGAACGTCTCGCCGGCGGCTGCCAGCAGCAGCGTGGTGCCCATCACCTCGCCTATTGCCTGTGCGGCGAGTTTCGGCACGGCATTGCCGATGCGCTCGCGATGCGCGCTATCGTTGGTGCCGTCGAGCAGCGGGAACGCGCTGGCGCCAGTCCGGCGCTTGTGGTCGTCAATTTCACGCTGGATTTTCGGATCGGTCGACCAATGCTCGTCCGGATCGATCAGCGATTGCAGCGCCCCAAGTTCCAGCGTCGTGAATGGCCGGTGCCAGGTGCCGTCGAGCGCGCGGATCAGCGTGACCGTTTTCTGGTTCAGGGCGGGCAGCTGCGGCGCTTCGTCAATGCGCGGGTCTGCGATGCTCCATCGGCCATTGTCGTAGCCGGCCGAAGCGCTGACGGCGCCGCTCTGGCCATCCCACGGCAGCACGCCGTAGTGGCCACCGGTCAGGAATGCATCGCCCTTTTGGCGATTGATCGCGCGCGGATCGGCGACGCAGAATGCGCCTTGGCCGGTCGTACTGCCGGCGATCACGGTGCCGGCCGCCTCATCGAACGGCGTGACCAGGTACTTGCCCGCGCCTTCGAAGCCGGTGCTCGATCGTGGATCGGCCACGGCGTATGCGCCCTGGTCATCGCCGCCGATCACGGTACCGGTGCGTTTGTCCCAGCGGGTGACTGCGTACTTGCTGAATATCGGGCCGCTTGGTGGGCGCGGGTCAGCGACAGAGAAGCCACCTTGTATCGGCGAGCGCTGGCCCGTGATCGTGCCGGTAGGCTTATCCCATTGCCGCACACCGAGCTGGCCATAATCACCCTCGTTGACATATCGCGGGTCGGCCACGCATTGGCCAGTGCTGTGAGCACTCGACACCACCTTTGCAGGGTCGGTCCATGGGTTGATGCGGCATTCGTTGCTGTGCTTGTCCGGGCCGAAGTGGCGAGGATCAGCAACAGAAAAGGATCCGGTCGCCGGGCGGCTGTTGCCAGTTACCGTTCCTGTGGGCACGTCCCAGTCGCGCACGCCCAGCACGCCGTTGTGCATGTCCGGCACGATCAGGTAATCGCTCAGATGGCCATTCTCGACGGCCAGCTTGTTCAGGCTGCGCCAGTCGCTGCCGGCCTCCACGAAAGCCAGGCGCACCCACGTTTTCCACTGCAGGCGCGGAATGCGGTGCATCGGGCCGCCAGCGGCATCGCCAGGGAACGGCATGCGGCCCAGCACGTCGCCGACGGCGCGCAGGCGCTTCCGCTCTGGCTCATAGAGGAATGGCGGCACTTTTTCCATGTGGCGCGCCACGAGCAGGAATCGCTTTCGGCTCTGCGCCAGGCCACCCAACTCACCGCAATCATGCGTTGTTTCGGCCACGGCATAGCCGAACTGCTGGAGTAGCTGGTTGATCTGGTCGAGCAGGTGCCGGCCGCGCGTCGCCAAGCGCGGCACGTTCTCGAACACAATCAGGTCGACCGGGTTGTCAGCCCAGGCCTCGCACATCAGCCAGATGCAGCGCAACGTCAATTCGTTCAACGCCTGATATTTTGCCGTCTTGCTCAGCGTCTCGCTCAGCAAGCCGCTGGCGCCCTTGCATGGGGAGCTGATGAAAACGATGTTCGGCGACTCATGGCCGGCCGCGCGGCGGATATCGACGGCGGTGGCCTCGCGCCAACCTGATGGCGGCTCCTTACCGTGAAAGGCCGTGTACTGGGCGCGCGTGAACAGGTCCATGACGGTACCAGGGCGGCCAGGACCGGCGCGATCAAAATCACGGATCGCGGCAGGATCATTGTCGATGCCGCCGATGCAGCGCAACGTCGCGGCCATATTGCCCACATGTGGCTGCGCAGCATTGAAGCCTTGCTTCCCACCGCCCAGGCCGCAGCAGAAATGGAAGTGGCGGAACTCTTTGGTGATGGTAATGAGGTCGCGCTTCATGGGCGGACCTCCGCAGCTGGCGCGCCGAATATGGCTGCAACGAGCGGATCACGGCCGTGCTGGCCGCGTGGCCAGTTGCTGCTGCGGTTTCGGTACAGGTCGAATTCGGCCTGATCGTCCAGGTCAGGCATGCCGTACAGGGCGCGGACGTGTGCAGCAGCTGGCTCGATCAGCACGAGCTTGCCGGAATCAACCAGGGCGAGCAGGCGCTTGCGCACGGTTTCCCGGTGCAGGGTCAGATCGTCGGCGATGTCAATGATGGTGGCGGCGCCGCAGCGCTTTACCATGGCCAGGATATCGGCTGCGCGGTCGGCGTTGGCGGAATTACGGGTAGTGGACGTCATGGTTGCGTCCAAACAGATGCAGTCTGCGCTTGCGCTCGATGGTGCTCAAGCTGGGCCTGAGTGCTGATGACTATATTGATGGTGTACAATTGGCACATAAATTCTTTCCTGGATTTATTACGTTTTAAGAAAGCTCACTTGCAGGTGAGCTTTTTTTATGGAATTTGGGTCTGGAATGGATGTATTCGTTTCTTTTCATCCCTATATGCTTTAGCCGCATCTTCTTTGTCAGAAAAATGGCCCAGGTCTATACACTTACCTTTGAGATAAACCTTTGCCCTCCACTTACTGCTCGATGCATCCCAGTTGACGCCTTGATGGCCCGATGAGTTTTTCTTAAAATGCACTCTGTTCTGGTTGTTTTCGGCAATCGATGCCTCGCGTAAATTGGCGATCCGGTTGTCGCTGCGATCACCATTGATATGATCCAAACAATCTGATGGCTCCCGGCCATGGACGTAGACCCACGCCAGCCGGTGGGCCAGATAGCCGACCCTGTTGATGTAAATACGCACGTAGCCATTTTTCAGAGCGCCCGCGACTTTGCCGACAACTACTTTTCGACAGGTCTTTTCCGCATATCTGAATACGCCCGTCAGTTCGCAGTAGCTGAAAAGTTGGCGAAGCTCGGCCTGGCTAGGGAGTACATTTTTCATCAAGACATTCGCCTCGATTTCTGGCCTTGCAGTTCCTGCAGCATTGCTTCGTAGTGCTGGCGCGTCCGGACGTGACCGGGGTCGACCGGTAGTTCACGCTCGACGTGCCCTTGCTGCTGGGCGCCCTGCTCGGCCTGCGCCGGCGCGCCACTTTCCGGCTGCATCGTCGACCAGGTCAAGCCGCCACCTCGGCGCGCGCGATGCGCTTGAGCTCGCGGATCGACACGTCGAACACCTCGTGCATGCGGATCAGCAGCGAGGCGCCGATCGGCAGACGGCCGTGGCGAATTTTGGAAATCACGGGCGGCGCCACTTCCAGCGCGCGGGCCAGCGCCGCGTCGTTCTTCGGGCCTTTGGCCAGCAGCATGTCGAGCAATTCGTTATTGCCGTGGGCGTCGTCCAGCGAGCGGTACGGCTTGATTGCATTTGTTTGCGTCATGTCATATTCCTAATTGATGGTGATTAAAGAGGCCGAATCCGGCCGTGCGATGCTGTAGCTGTCGAGTACGGGTTAGTTATGGCGGCTCGCGCCGCGGCACCTCATATTTCTTCGCCACCCTGTCGGTGGCATCGCGCCATTTCTGGCGCGCTTCCTTGTGCGCGGACTTCGCCGCACTCTCGCCCTCCCCGTCCTTCGCGCCCTGCAGGTCTTTCTCAGCCTGGCGGTAAATCATCGAACGCTGGAAAACCAGCTCCTTTTCCTCGGCCGTGACCTCGGCTGGTTTATTCAATAGCTGCCTCCATGCCGTTAAACCCGCATCCGCACAACGCGCGGGACGATGCCGAAACACGGGCGCGGTGCCGGGAAAAACTGGGCCCTGTTATTTACTGATTTGGGCCTAGCTCCGCTTGAAAACGGCGGCGTATCATTCCGTTTCGGCCTGACGTCCAGATGATTGCGGATGATCACGATCGTGCATTCGTTCAGCACATCGCTAACTGACTTGCGCATCGCAGTGCATGCGGCTTGCAAGGCATCTTTGTTCTCGTCGGTGATGTAGCCCTTGACGAGCGCAGTACGTTTTTGCTTCTGTTTCATGGTTTTCTCCTGGTGGTCGGTGTTACAGGGTTTGGGTACAACGAAAATGGGCGGGAAATTCCTTCGTGCTACATTGCAATCTCCACAACAACAATTCGAGGAAATCCCCGTGGTAGATCAAAATTACGTTGCAAAACTGGAGGCTCGCATCGAAGCGTTAAGCGTTTTGCTTTGCACTGTTGTGAAGCACAACGGCCTGGGAACTGATCAAGCTTTCCTATCCGCGCTGGAAAGCAATACGGAGCGTGTCGTCGACCTATCTCTGCTCACGCAGTACCCGGAGGGGTATCTCGAAGAACTCCGCGCCTTCTCATCTCATCTTCAAGAATGGATTTCGAGAGGGGACCGTCAGTAGGTGCTGGTGAGCCGCCGCAGCCGTTTTTTGCGGATACCTGCGGGCTGGCCCGGTAAATGCGAGCCGAACCGAATGGCATTCCCTCAACCTTGACCAGGACGCCAAACAGCTTGGCGACCAGATGGACTGGCAGGACACGCCACTTCGCGTGGATTTCGGTTTTGTTCATTCCGGCTCCTTCAGTTGTTTGAGGCATTCATCGAGCGGCACGCCAGGCGGCAGCTGATGCGGTTCGAGCAGCGGGATACGCACGAAGTCGTCTGCCGGGCGAGGCGGGGAAGTTGGGATCAGGCGGATCATGGCTTCGCGCCCACGTCGATGCCGACAGCGGCCCGCGGCGGCACGGTGTCGAAGATGGCGTTGGTAGTGGGCAGCTGGCGGCCGGCGTGGCCTGGATCGACAGCAACCAGCTCCGGCCAGATCTTGTGCCAGTCATCAGGCCGAAGCTCTTGACGGGTTCCTCCTCGCGCTGTACGACGAAGAGAACGATGGTCCTGTGGCATGGTTCGCGCGCCGCGCGCCGACGGCGCAATGAGCGGCCGTAGCCCGGCACCAGCGCCGGAAACCCCGGCCGAGGCGGCATACAAGCTGGACCGGGCCGTGCTGCGCGCGATCCACACCTGCCAGCCCGTGCTGTTCAACGGCAAGCAGCACCACTTGCGCGCCATGGGTGCCCAGGTGCTGGGCGGTGGCGTGTCTTCCGTGATTTACCTGATGGGCGACGCGACACCGCGCCAGCCCGGCGATATAACCTTTGTGGAGCAAGCAGAATGATCGACCTCTTAGACCTTGCACGGCCAGCGAGGCGCACCAGCTGGTCGACTACGTTTTCGGCCGCCCGGTCGGCGAGCGCGCGCAGGAAGTCGGCGGCGTCATGGTCACGCTGGCCGCCCTGTGCCTGGCCCAAGGCCTAGACATGCACGCCGCCGGAGAGACGGAGCTGTCCAGGATTTGGACGAAGGTCGAGGCGATCCGCGCCAAGCAAGCGGCAAAGCCGAAACACTCGCCACTCCCGGGAGACGTGGCGGCCAGGAGCGCGCCATGAACATGAGCGAGCACGACATGGTGGCCAAGCTGGTCGAGACCATCGAGCGCAATGCGCGCGCGGCGGCAGCCAAGGCAGAGGCCGAGCGTCATCCTCTGGCCTGGGTAAAGCTCGAGCGCTACGTCGAAATATCAGGCGATTCCGTCGATTCCGTGCAGGCCCGCCGCAAGGCCGGCAAGTGGCTCGATGGCAATCAATGCAAAATTGTGGATGGCCGGCTGTGGATCAACCTGCCGGCAGTAGAAGAATGGGTAGCAAAATGGGAACAAGCAAGTCCAGCCCGCCAGGCGTCGAACTCCGGTCGGGCGTCCAAAGCGAATCGATCCGCATAAAATTTATGTACCGGGGCACCGAATGCAGGGAAACGCTCAAGCTCGCGCACAGCAAGGCAAATATCAAATATGCGGAGCGGCTGCGCGGCGAGATCCTGAACGCCATTGCGCTGGGAAATTTCAACTATGCCAAGTACTTCCCTGATTCGACGCAGTTGAAGAAGTTCGGCTTGCAACCTCGGGGCAAGGATGTAACCGTTGGCGATCTGCTTGAAAAGCAATTCGCCATCTACGAGCGTATCCTCGCGCCCAGCACGTTGAAAAGCTACAAGCGCGTGCTCAACAAAATTCTGATGGGGCAATGGGGCGATACCCTGCTCACCGACCTTACGCCGGCCGCGCTGCGCACGTGGATTGTCGATCTGTCCCTGAAGGCAACCTCGGTTCGGCAAATTCTCATCCCCTTGCGCGGCGCGCTCGAGCTTGCAATAAACGACGACCTGATCGAAAGCAATCCGCTGGACCGCGTCAAATTGCAAAAAACGCTAGACCGCGACGCGTATAAGGCTGAATACGAAGTGGACCCGTTCTCAGCGCAGGAGATTGCCGCAATCCTCGGGGCCGCCCAGGGCCAGGCCAGGAACGTCTTTCAATTTGCCTTCTACACGGGCATGCGCCCGAGCGAATACATCGCGTTGCGCTGGGAGTCGATCGACTGGGCAGGATTCAAAGCGAAGGTTGAACGTTCGCGCGTGATGGGTGAGTCTCGCGAGGAGCTGAAGACACGCGCCGGCCGTCGCCTGGTCGACCTGCGGCGCGGTGCCGTCGAGGCACTGGTTGCGCAGAAACAACATAGTTTCCTTGCTGGCGGCCTGGTGTTCCTTGATCCGGCCACCGGCCAGGGCTGGGACAACACGCAGCGCCTGAGCCTCTTCTGGGCGGCAATGATCAAGAAGGCCCAGGTCCGCTACCGGAATCCGTATCAAACAAGGCACACCTTCGCATCGACGCTGCTCTCGACGGGAACCAACGCGATGTATGTGGCGAAGCAAATGGGCCATACCGATACGACCATGATCACCCGAACATATGGCCGCTGGGTTGAGCAGGAAGGTGGTGTGTTGCCTGATCAATACTGCAAAATGACAGATGGGCTAAAGGCAGGAGTTGCTTAGATTTTCGCCCACGTTTCGCCCAAGTTTATTGCGAAATGGCTGAAACCCGCATGGATGCTTGCTTGCGACGGACAAAAGCAACTTATACAGAAAAACCGGCCCTCCGTCCTTGCAGCATAGAAAAGATATTTGGAAATAGCAAAAAAATGTCCCGCCAGGTCAGGCCGCCAGCCGCATCCTTGTCCGCCTATTGCTCCCAACCCTGACCCGTCACGCCTTGGCTGGCTTGCCGCTGGCACGTCGCCGGCGCGCCTCTTTCGGGTCAGCCTGCAGCGGCCGGTACACCTCGATGCGGTCATACTCGCGCAAAACGGTATCGAGGGGCTTCTTCTTGCCATAGATGCCGACCACATTCACGGCCAGGTCGATGCCGGGGATTTCCTGCAGCAAGCCGCTCTGCTCCACCGCCTGCCCGATGGTCGTGCCCGCAGGCACCGTCAGGGCGCGCAGGAAGCTGCTGTCCGGCAAGGCGTGGCAAACCTGCACCTGGATGCAGGGTGTATTGGCCTCAGCCATACACAGTCTCCGCACGCTTGCAGAAGGAATCGACCATGCTGTTGGCGATCATGCCGAAGACGGGGCCGATGATCTGCTCCAGGACGCGGCTGGAAAACTCGTAGTGCAGGTCCAGTTCGATCTTGCAGGCGTCCTCGCGCAGGGCCTTGAAAGTCCACACGCCATCGAGGGTCTTGAAAGGACCGTCCACCAGCTTCATCTTGATGGAGCTCGGCGGCACGTTCTCGTTGGACGTGGTGAAGCTTTGGCGCACGCCGTGGTACTGTATGCCCACGCTGGCGACGACCGTGTTCTCGCCGCGCTCGCGTATCTCGACCGCACCGCACCACGGCAGAAATTTGGGATAATCTTCCACCGCCGCCACCAGCGCGAACATTTGTTCGGCGCTATAGCCGAGAAAAACTGATTTATGTACTACTGCCATTGAAGAACCATTTGCTATGATGTTGGATACATTTGATTTTATCGCGCTTGCGCGAGACAGTAGTTTAACCGACCCGCGCACATTTACCATCTCATGACCATAGCAGACAACAGAAAAGCCTTCCACGACTACTTTATCGAGGATCGCTACGAAGCGGGCATCGTGCTGGAAGGCTGGGAAGTCAAAGCCATCCGCGACGCCCGCGTACAAATCAAGGAAGCCTACGTTGTCGTCCGCGGCGACGAGCTGTTCCTGTTCGGCGCGCACATCAGCGCCCTGCCGACCGCCTCCACCCATATCCACCCGGAAGCCGTGCGCACGCGCAAGCTGCTGCTGCACCGGGCGGAAATGGATAAACTGATCGGCAAGGTCGAGCGCTCGGGCTACACGCTGGTGCCATTGAACCTGCATTACAAAGGCGGCCGCGTGAAATGCGAAATCGGCCTGGCCAAGGGCAAGAAACAGCACGACAAGCGGGCCGCCGAACGCGACCGCGACGGCGCGCGCGAAGTCCAGGCGGCAATGAAGTCTCACCGCCGTTAATCACGGACGGCAGGCACGCATGCGTGCGCCAGCAATACAAAAACCCGGCCATATGCCGGGTTTTATTTTTGGCTATGGCCAATCACGCGCAGGCAAATAAGGCGCGGCGCATGCGCTCAAACAGAATGCAAAATATATAAGGCGAAAGCAGACAGTGGCATTATCAAAAAAGCCAAATAGATATACTGGGAAGAATTGCGGCTGGCCAGGCAGGCCAAAGACGTTCAGATAAACAAAGTTCCGGATGCTTGTATGCTGCTCACTACCACACCTGCCACTGCACAGGACAAGCATCCGAATGAATGGTCGATTAAACCTTCAGCAGATCACGCGACTTGCCCGAATCAGTCCATTCCTTGACCCATTTCGGTTGACGGCCACGGCCAGTCCATTGCTGCGTCGGATCATCAGGATTGCGATAGCGTACGGCCACGGTACCGGTTTTAGCGCGGATGCCCGTACCCACCAGGTCTTTAACGGAAACACCAACGCTTTGGGCGATTGCCAGGATTTGCTCGCGCGCCTTGGACAGATCGTCCTGTTCGCGTTTTTTCATTTGCTTCTTGATGTCATCCTGCAAGGTACGCAGTTCGGACAGGGATAAGCTGGACAGATCCATGATATTTCCTTTGTGTGAGTTGAAAAATATAACTGAACAGTTAAATTCTATCCAATTGTAACGCGGCTGAGGTGATTTTTCTTGAATTTTGATTGTTTTTTACAATTCTTTTACCCAAAAACCTACTTTTGCTGGCCTTGAAACGATGCCGCGCAGGTGATGCGGCACGCGGTCAGGTCGCCCATGCCACCGCTGGTTCTGTTCACAATTCAATTGCGGTGCCAGGTGCAGTATTTATTCTGCAGCACTTCTCGTTTCATTGCAATTTATAGTAATAATAAATTGCAATTCAAAAAATACATGGGAGCAATGCTATCGTAGCCGTTTATCAATCACAAACAAACCTCAATAACCACTGCATTCTTTCGCAGCCGCAACCGGCACACTCAGCGAGCTCAACTTTATAGAAAAACAGGCGTTTCATCCAAGCTTAATATCCAAAGCACGCACAGCATAACATAAACATAAAATAGTCTCCGCACAGCATTGCGGCAGGATAGGCCCGCATGACACCACAACATAAACATGCACCGCCCAATGCAAACTGCCCGCTATAAAGCGGGCAGGCATTCGGATCCAGTTACTACACAGTTACTATGGTTTAACTAGTCCAGCCCATACTCAGGGAAGCGCCACGCCGCCCTTCGGCTTCTGGGTTTTCACTACCTGCATCGCTGTCGCGATCAAGCCGCTCATGTCGCCCAGATTGGCCGGTACGATAATCGAGTTATTGGTTTTCGCCAATTGCGCGAACGCGCCCACATACTGTTCTGCAACTTTCAAGTTGACCGCATCTTCGCCACCCGGCTCGCGAATGGCGGCGCCCACCTGGCGCAGCGCTTCGGCACTGGCTTGCGCCAAGGCCACGATGGCGGTGGCTTGCCCTTCAGCACGGTTGATGGAAGCCTGCTTCTCGCCTTCCGAGCGTGCAATCGCCGCTTCGCGCTCGCCGCTGGCAATATTGATCTGCTCCTGCTTGCGCCCTTCCGAGGCAGCGATCAAGGCACGCTTTTCCCGTTCCGCCGTAATTTGCGCCTGCATCGCATGCAGAATTTCCTTAGGCGGCGTCAAATCCTTGATTTCATAACGCAATACCTTCACGCCCCAATTCGCCGCTGATTCATCGATGGCATTCACGATAGCCGTATTGATATGGTCGCGCTCTTCAAATGTCTTGTCGAGTTCCATCTTGCCGATCACCGAGCGCAAGGTGGTTTGCGCCAATTGCGTGATGGCGGCAATATAGTTCGAGGAACCATACGAAGCGCGCATCGCGTCCGTGATCTGGAAATACAGGATACCGTCCACCTGCAATTGCGTATTGTCACGCGTAATGCAGACTTGCGGCGGCACATCGAGCGGGATTTCCTTGAGCACGTGCTTATAAGCAATGCGGTCAACAAAAGGCACGACAATATTCAAGCCGGGACCCAGTACCGCGTGGAATTTGCCCAGGCGCTCGACGACCCAGGCGTGCTGTTGCGGCACGACATTGACCGTCTTGAAGACAAAAACCAATGCCAGCAATAACAAGATAAGCGACACGCTTCCGATGCTTACTTCCATAATCTACTCTCCAGGTTATCCAACAATCAAACGACTACCGCGCACGGCGCGTATGGTGTAATGGCCAGCTTGCGTATCGCCGCCAGGTGCCAATTCCACATCCCACAAGGCGCCACGATACATGACCCGTGCCATGCCATCGACCCAGTGCGACACTGCCACGTTCTGGCCGATATCCAGATTCACATTCGGATCCTGCGCCGCGTCGCGCCGTGCCGCCTTGCCAAAACGGCTGCGCCGCAATAACAGGGTAGCCGCCACGCCGACTATCGCCGCCGTCAAGGCCTGCCAGCTGCCATTTCCACCGGCCAGCGCCACCAGTCCACCGGCACTGATACCGATGGCTATCATCAGCAAATAAAACGTGCCCGTAAACAGTTCCAGGATTAATACCGCGCCAGCTGCCACGAACCAGCCTACCCATTCAGCCATGATGCCTCCATCTTTTGAATCTGAAAATAAAAAACCCCGCAGCCTATATAAGCGACGGGGTTTGATGCGCAACACTGCCTGATATTATTCCTGCCATACACCTATATACAAGCAGTCTAACGCAATTCCTGATGGCGTCAATAGCCTGGGGCGAATTAGCCCTTCCAGGCCAGGCGTTTATTCTTCCAGCAAGCTGCGCAGCATCCACGCGGTTTTTTCGTGCAAGTCCAGACGCTGCGTGATCAGGTCGGCCGTTGGCTGGTCATTGGCCTTTTCCAGCAGCGGGAACAAACGGCGCGCCGTGCGCGCGGTCGCTTCCTGTGCCGCCACCAGGTGGCTGACCATATCCAGCGCCGGCGGCACGCCGTCGATTTCCTTGATCGAAGCGAGCTTGACGAATTCCTTGTAGGTGCCCGGCGCCGGGTAGCCGAGCGCGCGGATGCGCTCGGCGATCAGGTCCAGCGCGCCCCACTGCTCCGTGTATTGCGTCATGAACATCAGGTGCAGGGTGTTGAACATTGGCCCCTTGACGTTCCAGTGAAAATTATGGGTCATCAGGTACAAGGTGTAGCTGTCGGCCAGCAGGCCGGACAGGCCTTCCGCGATCTTCGCGCGGTCCGCTTCGGAAATGCCGATGTCGATCTTTGCAGCTTTGGTCGGTTTCTTGCTTGCCATGTGAACTCCCGTTTCAATGTATTGGTGAAATCATTTTAGCTGATCTGGCGCAAACCCATCGCATGCAGGCGTGCGCGCCACGCTTATCCTCGCCCGGCTCAAGACAGGCATAAAAAAACCCGCTGCCAGGTTCGCTGGCAGCGGGTTTTACAAGGCATGGAAACGGCTTACGCTTTCAGCGCGGCCAGTTTCTGCCAGGTGTCGATGACCGAATCAGGATTCAGCGACATCGATTCGATGCCCTGCTCCATCAGCCAGACGGCGAAGTCAGGGTGGTCCGAAGGACCCTGGCCGCAAATGCCGATGTACTTGCCGCGTGCCAGGCAGGCCTTGATGGCCAGGGCCAGCAGGGCTTTCACGGCAGGATCGCGCTCGTCGAAGTCGGCGGCCAGCAATTCCATGCCCGAATCGCGGTCCAGTCCCAGGGTCAGCTGGGTCAGGTCGTTCGAGCCGATCGAGAAGCCGTCGAAATGGTCGAGGAACTGGTCGGCCAGGATGGCGTTCGACGGCACTTCGCACATCATGATGACGCGCAGGTCGTTCTCGCCGCGTTTCAGGCCATTCTTTGCCAGCAGGTCGATGACTTTCTCGGCCTGGCCCAGGGTGCGCACGAATGGCACCATGATTTCCACGTTTGTCAGGCCCATGTCATTGCGCACGCGCTTCATCGCTTCGCATTCCATGTTGAACGCTTCGGAGAAGTCGGCCGACAGGTAGCGCGCCGCGCCGCGGAAGCCCAGCATCGGGTTTTCCTCGTCCGGCTCGTAACGCGAACCGCCAATCAGCTTCTTGTACTCGTTCGACTTGAAGTCCGACAGGCGCACGATGACTTTCTTCGGCCAGAACGCGGCGGCGATGGTGGCAATGCCTTCGGCCAGCTTGTCGATGTAGAACGCTTTCGGCGAGGCGTGGCCACGCGCCACCGATTCCACGGCCTTTTTCAGGTCGGCATCGATGTTCGGGTATTCCAGGATCGCGCGCGGATGCACACCAATATTGTTATTGATGATGAATTCCAGACGCGCCAGGCCCACGCCGGCGTTCGGCACCGACTGGAAATCGAAGGCCAGCTGCGGGTTGCCCACATTGAGCATGATCTTGGTGTCGAGCTTGGGCAATTCGCCGCGCGACACTTCCGATACTTCCGTTTCCAGCAAGCCATCGTAGATCTTGCCTTCGTCGCCTTCGGAGCACACGACGGTGACGAAGGTGCCATCTTTCAGCACGTCGGTCGCGTCGCCGCAGCCGACGACGGCCGGCACGCCCAGCTCACGCGCGATGATCGCCGCGTGGCAAGTACGGCCGCCACGGTTGGTGACGATGGCCGAAGCACGCTTCATGACCGGTTCCCAGTTCGGGTCCGTCATGTCGGCAACCAGCACGTCGCCCGGCTGCACGCGTTCCATGTCGGCCGGATCGTGAATCACGCGCACGGGACCGGCGCCGATCTTCTGGCCGATGGCGCGGCCGGACGTCAGCACGGTGCCCGTGCTTTTCAGCTTGAAGCGCTCTTGCACGTCGGTCGCCTTTTGCTGCGACTTGACGGTTTCAGGACGCGCCTGCAGGATGTACAGCTTGCCGTCGCGGCCATCCTTGCCCCACTCGATGTCCATCGGACGGCCGTAGTGGTTTTCAATGATGACGGCGTATTTCGCCAGTTCCACCACTTCGCTGTCGTTCAGCGAGTAGCGGTTGCGCATTTCGACGGGCACGTCGACGGTTTTTACGGAGCGGCCAGCTTTCGCTTCATTGGTGAATTCCATCTTCAGCAGCTTCGAGCCGATATTGCGGCGGATCACGGGCGACTTGCCCTTTTCCAGCATCGGCTTGTGCACATAGAATTCGTCGGGATTGACGGCGCCCTGCACCACGGTTTCGCCCAGGCCATAGCTGGAGGTGACGAAGACCACATCCTTGAAGCCCGATTCCGTATCGATGGTAAACATCACGCCGGCAGCGCCCAGGTCGGAGCGCACCATGCGCTGCACGCCGGCCGACAAGGCCACTTCAGCGTGCGTAAAGCCTTTATGTACGCGATACGAGATGGCGCGGTCGTTGTACAGCGATGCGAACACCTGTTTCATGGCGTCGAGCACGTTGTCGATGCCGACCACGTTGAGGAAGGTTTCTTGCTGACCAGCAAAAGAGGCGTCCGGCAAGTCTTCCGCCGTGGCCGAGGAGCGCACGGCAAACGACATTTCGGTATCGGAATCGGCCACCAGCTTGGCGTAGAACTGGTCGATTTCAGCTGCCAGGCGCGGCTGGAACGGCGTTTCCACGATCCATTGCCGGATCTCGGCACCGGCTTGCGCCAGCGAGCGCACGTCGTCGATGTCCAGCCCTTCAAGGCGCTGGGCGATGCGTTCGGCCAGCGGCAAGCCGCCATTGGCGCTATACGACAGGAAGTCGCGGAAAGCCTGCGCCGTGGTGGCGAAGCCACCGGGCACGCGCACGCCGGCTTCCGCCAGCTGGCTGATCATTTCGCCCAGGGAGGCGTTCTTGCCGCCGACGGATTCGACATCCGTCATGCGCAAATGCTCGAACGAGGCAACATACACCGCGTCCTTGTCTTCCTGCTGTTGCGATACTGCGTTGGTCATAATGACACCCTTACTGATGATAGAAATCTTTACGCGCGGCGCACAGACTGTCTTCTTGTTATTCTTGGCGTCGTGCAGCACAATCATACCGTTACAGCCATTTTACCTTGTGCAGCGCAAATTGACGACGCACAATCTCGATCCGAAGACCCATGACACAAGAACCACGCCCTCCCCTGCCCCCTGCGGCCCGCACTGTTTTCTTCGTTTCTGACGGTACCGGCATCACCGCCGAAACCTTCGGCCATTCCGTGCTGACACAATTCGAGCTGCGCTTCCGCCAGATCCGCCTGCCCTTCATCGACACCATGGACAAGGCCCATGACGCGGCGCGCAAAATCAACGAAGCCTTCGCCACCGACGGCCAGAAGCCCATCATCTTCTCGACCCTGGTGAAAAGCGACCTGTCGGCCGTGATCCGCAAGTCCAGCGGCATGCACATGGACCTGATCCAGACCTTCGTCGCCCCGCTGGAGCAGGAGCTGGGCGTGATGTCGACGCATACCATCGGCCGCTCGCACAACATCGTCGACAGCGAGGAATACAAGAACCGCATCGAGGCGATCAACTATTCGCTGGCGCACGATGATGGCCAGTCGCACAAGAATCTGTCGTCGGCCGATGTCATTCTGGTGGGCGTGTCGCGCTCTGGCAAGACCCCGACCAGCCTGTACCTGGCCATGCAGTACGGCATCAAGGCGGCCAATTATCCGCTGATACCCGATGATTTCGAGCGCGACAAGCTGCCATCGGCCTTGCTGGAATTTAAGAATAAAATTTTCGGATTGAGCATTACGCCCGAACGTTT
The DNA here is from genome assembly GCF_051380655.1 of Janthinobacterium amylolyticum. Classification (NCBI taxonomy): domain Bacteria; kingdom Pseudomonadati; phylum Pseudomonadota; class Betaproteobacteria; order Burkholderiales; family Oxalobacteraceae; genus Janthinobacterium; species Janthinobacterium amylolyticum. The sequence goes on along the minus strand of NZ_JBNYXL010000016.1, from coordinate 85,645 downwards.
GTCGGAAATACGCAACGAAAGACGCGCTGGCAGCAAGTATGCGGCCATCGAAAATTGCCGTTACGAAGTCAACGAGGCGGAAAAAATGATGAAACGCGAGGGAATACGCTGGCTGTCGTCGACCACAAAGTCGATTGAAGAGATCTCCACGACGATCCTCCAGGAGATCAAACCGAACCGCCGCGAATACTGAGAAAAGCACCTGACCAGACCTGCTGCGCGTCGGTTTTGTCAGGTGGTCGCCTCGCTGGACAGCACCGTCAGCGCGGCCACCAGCTGATCGAGTTCAGCGGTGGTGGTCGTGACGGCGACCGTGGCGCGCACGACATCGGCATCGCCGATATTGCGCTGCACGGTAAAGATGCCAAAGCGCTGCAGCAAGGCTTGCTGCAGATCGCGCGCGTTCATGCCGTCCACGGCAAAGGCCACCAGCGCCGTGCCGCGCCTGGCATCGGGCGGCGACAACATGCGCACGCCGGGCAGTTGCGCGGCGCGGCTGACCCAGTAAGTGCGCAGCCATGCCAGGCGTTCGTTCTTGGCCGGCGTGCCGCCCAGGCGCGCATGAAAATCCAACGCGGCGGGCGCGGCCAGGATGGCGCCGATCGGGGGCATGCCCATGTGCAGGCGGCTGCGGATATCGTCCAGCGGATAATCGTCGTCGCCATAGTGCGGCTCGATCTTGTGCAGCTGCGATGTGCGGATATACACGACACCGAGTCCCGCCGGCGCTCCCAGCCATTTGTGCAGATTGAAACCGGCGAAATCGACGCCCATGGCCTGCACGTCCACGTCGACCTGTCCCAGCGCATGGGCGCTATCGAGCAGCACGTCGATGCCGTGCTCGCGCGCCAGCGCCATGATGTCGTTGAGCGGCAGTTGCTGGCCGTTGGCCGGCGTCACCTGCGACAGCAGCAGCAATTTTGGATTGACGGCCTGGCGCATGGCTTGCGCGTAACGGGCGATGATCTCGTCATCGCTGATGGGCAGGCTCAATTGAACTTGCGTGCTGGTGACGCCACGGCGCTGCGCCAGCCAGCGCATGGCCGTGCGCATGGCCGGATAATCGAGATTACTCCATAGCACCGTATCGCCGGGCGCCAGGCCGTGGTATTGCGTGATCAGCACCTGCATGGACTCGGTGCCGCTGCGGGTCAGCAGGATCTCGTGCGGCTGCGCGCCGATCAGCGCGGCGACGCGCTGGCGCAGGATATCCACGTGCGTGCGCGTGAACTCGCCGCGCACGAAAGGACTCAGTTGCTCGTTGGTGTAGCGCACGGCCTGTTCGAAGGCAGCTTGCACAGGCGCGGCCATGGCGCCGAAATAGCCATGTTCGAGATTGACGATGGCGTCCGGCGGCGCGGGATAAAACGCGGCCACCTGGCGCCACCAGGCCTCATCACGTACGGCACCATCGGCAAGCAGAAGAAAAGACATGGCTCCCCCGTTCAGGACTGGCCCTGGCGCAGCTGCTCGAAGAAGCAGACGGCGGCGCAGGCGGCCACGTTCAGCGATTCGATCTGGCCCAGGTGGGGAATGACCACCTGGTGCGTGGCCATAGCCAGCAGGTCGTCGGCCACGCCCTGCCCTTCATGGCCGAACAGCCAGGCCACGGGCTGGCGCAGGTCGACATCGTACAGGCGCTGCGTGGCGTAGCCGCTGGTGGCGAGGGTCGCCACCTTGGCGCCCGCAACGAGCGCGGCCAGGTCGACGTTTTCAAAGATATCGAGCACGAAGTGCGCGCCCATCGCCGCGCGCAGCACTTTCGGCGACCAGCAGAATGCCGTGCCGGCGCTGCAATACACCTGCGTGATGCCGGCGGCGGCCGCGCTGCGCAAAATAGAGCCGACGTTGCCCGGATCCTGCAGGTTATCGAGCAGCACGGCCGAGACGCTGACGGGCGCCGTGACGGCCCGTTCCGGTGTCCCGATGAGGAACATCACGCCGACGCCGTGTTCGACCTGGCTCACGGAGTGGTACAGCGCATCGGGCAAACCCAGCACGTGCGCGCGCTGGCTTTCGAGCTGGCCGACGATGTCCGCCACTTCCGGATTCTGCAAGGCGCTTTCGCTGACGATGCACTGCTCCGGCATGCCGCGCAGCTGCAAGTAGGACTGGCACAGGTGCACGCCATCGAGCAAGGTGCGGCCGGACTTGCGGCGCGCCTGCGAACTGCCCGCCAGTTTCAGCAGGTCCTTGTACTGCGCGTTGTCGCGCGAGGTGATCGTCTTCATGCCGCCACCTCCTGTCCGCCAAACAGGGCGATCACGTTACGTACGGGCGCGAACGAGCGGCGATGCACGGGCGAGGCGCCGTGCAGGTGCAGGCGTTCCAGGTGCAGCTTGGTGCCGTAGCCCTTGTGCTGGTCGAAGCAGTATTCAGGATACGCCGCGTGCAGGTGCACGAGGGCGGCGTCGCGTGCCGTCTTGGCCAGGATCGAGGCGGCGGAAATGGAGTCGACCTTGTCGTCGCCACCGATGATCGCCATGCCGCGTACCGGCATCACGGGGCAGCGGTTGCCATCGATCAGGGCCAGGGTCGGTACGGTCGCCAGCGCCTCGACGGCGCGGCGCATGGCCAGCATCGACGCCTGCAGGATATTCAGGCTGTCGATCTCCTCTTCCGACGCTTCGGCGATGGCCCAGGCCAGGGCCTTGGCCTTGATCTGCGGCGCCAGCAAGTCGCGTTTGGCTTCGGTGAGTTTCTTCGAGTCGCGCAAGCCGTCGATTGGCTGGTTCGGGTCGAGGATCACGGCAGCGGCGAAGACGGGGCCGGCCAGCGGACCGCGCCCTGCCTCGTCGACGCCACAGACGATTTCATCGAGCGAGAATGGCAAGTCGTCAAACAGGCCTGGATAGATATTTTTCACGTTAAATCTTTGGTTGGTACTGCGGTTGAAGCGGTGAGCGGAACTACTTGCGGTTGGCGGCGATAACTTGCATCACCGCGTTGGCGCTCTCGCGCGCGCTGTCGCGCAGCAGGCTGTGGTGCATGTCCGTGAAGCGCTGCACCAGGCGCAAGCGCCCTGGCACGTCGCTCAGCTGCTGCCACATGGCTTCGGCCAGCGCTTCGGGGCTGGCCGCGTTTTGCAGCAGCTCGGGCACCAGATAGTCGCGCGCCAGGATGTTGGGCAAGCCAATCCACGGCTGGTAGCCCATGTGGCGCATGATTTCCCACGAGGCGCGCATCATCTTGTAGGCAATGACCATCGGCTTCTTGTATAGCGCCACTTCCAGCGAAGCCGTGCCGGATGCCACCAGCACCGCATCGGCGGCGCAGATGGCCGTATGCGAGCCGCCATCGGTAAGCAGGATCTCGACGTCCTGCAAGCCAGCTTGCGCGATCAGCTGCAGGAAGTACTGGCGCTGTTTTTCGCCGGCCATGGGCGCGACGAATTTCAGCGAACGGTCGCGCGCCAGCAGCAGCTTGCAGGCGCTGACAAAGGCCACCGTATTGTATTTGAGCTCACCCATGCGGCTGCCCGGCATCAGGGTCACGACGTTGGCATCTTCCGGCAAGCCCAAGGTACGGCGCGCGGCCGCCTCGTCAGGCTGCACGGGAATCATCTCGGCCAGCGGATGGCCGACATACGTGACGGGCACGCCAGCCTTGCGGTAGATCTCTTCCTCGAAAGGGAAGATTACCAGCATGTGCGAGACAGCCTTGATGATTTTCTTGATGCGTCCACCGCGCCAGGCCCAGATCTGCGGCCCGATGTAATGCACGGTGGGGATGCCGCCTTCCTTCAGCTGCTGTTCCAGCCCCAGGTTGAAGCCGGGATAGTCGGCGCCGATGAAGACGGCGGGACGCTCGGCCAGCAGCTGGTCGCGCAGCGCGTTCTGGATACCCTTGATTTCGCGGTAGCGGGGAATGATCTCGAACAGGCCGCGCACCGTCAGCTTGTCCAGCGGCCAGTCGGAAACAAAACCCTGCCTGGCCATGTGCTCGCCGCCGATGCCATGGAAACGCGCACCGGGCAGCTGCGGCACCAGGCCGGACAGCAGCCGGCTGGCCAGCAGGTCGCCCGACACCTCGCCGGCGACGATGGCGACCGACAGGCCGCCTGCCTGGTCAGCGGACGATGCCACGCGACGCCACGCCCAGGAATTCGCGCATGGCGCGAATGTGCTCGGCCACCTCGGGCGAGGAAGCCTGCTCTTCTTCGAACAGCGCCGCCTTGGCCTCATCGAGGGTCAGGCCCGAGCGGTAGATCAGTTTATAGGCGGTGCGGATGCCGTTGATCTGCTCGCGCGTGAAACCGCGGCGTTTCAGGCCCTCGATATTCACGCCATGCGCCTGCGCCGGATTGCCGCTCAGCAGCACGAACGGCGGCACGTCCTGCGTCAGGCTGGTGCTCATGCCGACGAAGGCATGCGCGCCGATCTTGCAGAACTGGTGCACGTTGGCGAAACCGCTCATGATGACCCAGTCGCCGATCTCCACGTGGCCCGCCAGCTGCGCGTTGTTCGAAAAGATGGTGTTGTTGCCCACCAGGCAGTCGTGCGCGAGGTGGACATACGCCGAAATCCAGTTGTCATTGCCCAGGCGCGTCACGCCGCCGCCCTGCACCGTGCCGGTGTTGAAGGTGCAAAATTCGCGGATGGTGTTGCGGTCGCCGATGTCCAGGCGCGTCGCCTCGCCTGCCCATTTTTTATCCTGCGGCTGCGCGCCGATGGAAGAAAACTGGAACAGGTGATTGTCCGTGCCGATCGTCGTGTGACCGTCGATCACCACGTGCGGGCCGACTTTGGTGCCGGCGCCGATGCGCACGTGCGGGCCAATGATGGAATACGGACCGACTTCGACCGAGCTGTCCAGCTCGGCCTTCGGGTCGATCACTGCCGTGGAGTGGATGGCCGCCATATTACTGTCCCGCAGGCTGGCTCGCAGACTGGCTGGCATCCTGCGCGCTGCGGATGGTGCACATCAGCTCCGCTTCCAGCGCCACTTTGCCGTCGACCGAGCCGACCGCCTTGTACTTCCAGATGCCGCGCGAGACGCGCAGAATTTCCACGTCCATCTTCAGCTGGTCGCCCGGTTCGACGGGACGCTTGAAGCGCGCATTGTCGATGCCGACGAAGTACACCACCGAGTTCTCGTCCGGTTTCACGCCCATCGACAGGAACGACAGCAAGGCCGCCGTCTGCGCCAGCGCTTCGATCATCAGCACGCCAGGCATGACTGGCTTGTGCGGGAAGTGGCCCTGGAAGAATTCTTCGTTGACCGTCACGTTCTTGATGGCGGTGATGGTTTTGTTCGCTTCCCAGTCCAGCACGCGGTCCACCAGCAGCAGCGGGTAGCGGTGCGGCAGCAGCGATTTGATGGCCAGGATGTCGAGGGTCTTTTTTTCAGTAGTCATTTTTCGTCTTGCGTGGTCAGTGTTTTAATTGTTTTTTCAAGCGCGCGGATTTTCTCGCGCATGCTTGACAGGTTGCGCACGATGGCGGCGCTCTTTTCCCAGTCGGCGTTCTTGGCCAGCGGGTAGAAACCCGTGTACTGGCCCGCTTCAAGAATCGAACGCGAGACCATGCTGCCCGAGCCGACGTGGACGCGGTCGGCGATCGTCAGGTGGCCCAGCACCATGGCGGCGCCGCCAAAGGTGCAGTATTTGCCGATGACGGCACTGCCCGCCACGCCGACGCAGCCGGCCATGGCCGTGTGCGCGCCGATATGGCAGTTGTGGCCAATCTGGATCTGGTTGTCCAGCTTGACGCCGTCTTCGATGATGGTGTCGGCCAGTGCGCCACGGTCGATGGTGGTGTTGGCGCCGATATCGACATCGTCGCCGATCACCACCCTGCCCGTTTGCGGGATCTTGATATACACGCCGCCTTCGTTGGCGAAGCCGAATCCGTCGGTGCCGATGACGGCGCCCGAATGGATGATGCCGCGCTGGCCGATCACGCAGCGCGCGTGGAAGGTCACGTTGGCGAAGAACTGCGTGCCGGCGCCGATCACGGCGTCGCGCCCCACCACACAGCCTGAGCCGATCACGCAGCCGGCGCCAATCACGGCACCGGCCTCGATGACGGCATTGGCGCCGACGGAGGCGCTGGCGTCGACCTGCGCGCTGGCGTCGACCACGGCGCTGGCATGGATGCCCGGCGGGGCCTTGATTTCATGCAGGGCGGCGAAATACTGCGCCGCGCGCGCGAAATACACATAGGGATTCGGCGTGACGATGCGCGCGCCCGCGTACTCAACGCCGATCAGCGCGTCGTCGGCCGGCGTGAGGATCAGGGCGGCAGCGCCACTCTGGGCCGCCTGTGCGCGAAATTTACTGTTGCTGAGAAAGCTGATGTGCGAAGCGCCGGCGTCGGCCAGCGGTGCGATCCCTGTGACTTCCAGGTTGGGATCGCCCGCCAACTGCCCGCCGAAGCGTTCGACCAAGTCTCCTAGTCGAGTGCCCATCTTTTACCTTTTTATAAGAACGCCTGACTATGCGTACCGCGCGGCGCGATGTGCGGTCTGCGATGCTCGCTGCCTCGGGCGGCCCCGTGCATTCGCACGGCTCCGCTTTTCAAGCACCACTCACATCCGCTCGCTACGGCACTGTCAGGCTTAAAACCGTTTCGATTACTTGTCCAGCGCCTTCAAGACCTTGTCGGTAATGTCGATGCGCGGGCTGGCCCACAGGGCTTCCTGCAGCACGATGTCATATCCTTCGATATGCGCCATCTGCTGGATGATGGTGTTGGCCTTTTCCGCGATGGCGCTGCGCTCTTCGTTCGTGCGCTGGCTCAGGTCTTCGCGGAATTCGCGCTGGCGGCGCTGCAATTCCTTGTCCAGTTCGAAAAATTCGCGCTGGCGCTTGGCACGGTCGGCCTCGCTCAGGGTCGGCATGTCCTTTTCCAGCGCCTCGTTGGCCACCTTGAAACGGGCGGCCAATTCCTGCACGGCCTTTTCCCGCGAACGGAATTCCTCGGCCAGCTTGGCGCTGGCCTGTTTCGCCAGCTTCGATTCGTTATAAATACGTTCGCTGCTGATCCAGGCGATCTTCGACTCCTGAGCCTGTGCCTGCACCGGCAACAGCGAACTCCAGCACAATGCAAGCGCGGCAAGGGTCTTGGGCAGGGTAGCGGATGCGGTGTTCATGATACTCCATGGTCAAAAAGTGTAAGCTGGCGCCCTGCTGCAGAGGGCCCGGTCAGAAACCGGTACCCATCTGGAACTGGAAGCGCTCCAGGCGGTCTGTCGGTTTGGCGTTCAACGGCTTGGCATAGCTCAGCTTGAGCGGGCCCACCGGCGAAATCCAGCTGATCCCCAGACCTGCAGAATAGCGCAATTGCGAGATCCGCATTTTTTCGCCTTCCTGGTAGACCTGGCCGCCGTCGAGGAAACCGAACCAGCGCAGGCTGCGGTCATTGCCCGAACCGGGGAATGGCATTTGCAGTTCCGCGTTACCGATCAGGCGCGACGCGCCGCCGAGGGCGTCGTTGGTGCTTGGTTCAACCGCGCCCAGCGAAGAGCTCAGGTAGCCGCGCACCGAACCGATGCCGCCGCCGTAGAAGTTCTTGAAGACCGGATACACGTGGTTGCCGATACCGTGGCCGTAATCGATCTCGCCTTTCAGCGCCAGGGTGACCTTGCTGAACAACGGACGGAAATACTGGTGCTCATAGATGGCACGGAAGTATTTCTGGTCGCCGACCAGGTCAGCCTCGAGGTTGACGCGCTGGTAGCGGCCAATCGATGGTGTCAGCGCGCTGTCGCGGCTGTCGCGCTGCCATGCCGCCGTCAGCGGGATGGAATTGGTGGTGGCCGAACCGATACCGTCGGACGGGCCGCCGTTGTCGATCACGTATTGCTTGAAGCGCACCGGGCTGGTGGCATCCGTTTCGATGCGCGAGCGCTCGGCGCCGATACCGAAGAAGACGGTATCCATTTCCGAGAATGGCACGCCGAAACTGACGCGGCCACCGGTCTGCTTGATCTTGTAGCTGCCGATGTTCAGCGCCGGCGGTTCCGTCGTCCGCAGGTAGACTTCAAAGCTGCGCGAGATGCCGTCGTCCGTGAAATACGGATTGGTTTGCGAAAACGCGATGGTGCGGCTGTAATGGCTGGTATTGAGTTCGATACCCACCGTGTTGCCGCTACCGGCAAAGTTGGCTTGCGAAATCGAAGCCGACAGGGTGAATTTCTCTGACTGCGAGAACGCGCCGCCGATCAGGAAGTTACCGGTCGGCTTTTCCACCACCGTCACGTTCACGTCAACCTGGTCGTTCGTGCCCTGCGCTTCCGGCGTGTCGATGGTCACGTCCTTGAAGTAGCCGAGGCGGTCGACACGGTCGCGCGACAGCTTGATCTTGTTGCTGTCGTACCAGGACGACTCGAACTGGCGGAATTCGCGGCGGATGACTTCATCGCGCGTGGTGGTGTTGCCGGCGATATTCATGTGGCGCACGTAGACGCGCTTGCCCGGATCGATGAAGAAGGTAAAGCCCACTTCATGCTTTTCGCGATTGATCTCGGGATTGGCGTTGACGTTGGCAAACGCATAGCCGAACGTCGCCAGGCGGTCCTGGATACGCTTGTTGGTCGCCGTCAGGCGCGCGCCCGAATAGATCTCGCCTTCGCGCATCAGGTTCAGCGCCTTCAGTTCTTCTTCGCGGCCAAACATCTCGCCTTCGAACTTGGTGCCGGCGATCTTGTACTTCTCGCCTTCCGTGATGTTGATCGTCAGGTAGATGTCTTTTTTATCGGGCGTGATCGACACTTGCGTCGAATCGACCTGCATCTCGATATAGCCGCGGTCAAGGTAGAACGACTTCAGCGACTCGATGTCGCCCGTCAGCTTGGTCTTCGAATACTGGTCGGCCTTGGTGTACCAGCTGAACCAGCCGCCCGTGTTCAGGGCCAGCTGCTCGCGCAGTTCCTTGTCCTTGAACGCCTTGTTGCCGACGATGTTGATCTGCTTGATGCGCGCCACGTCGCCTTCGTCGACGGCGAACACCACGTTGACGCGGTTGCGCTCGATCGGCGTGACGGTGGTGGTGATCTTCACGCCGTACAGGCCATGCGACAGGTACTGGCGCTTGAGTTCCTGTTCCGCGCGGTCGACCGAAGCCTTGTCGAAGATCTTGGCTTCACCCACGCCAATTTCCTTCAATGCCTTGACCAGCACGTCCTTTTCAAATTCCTTGGTGCCGGTGAATTCCACCGCGGCGATGGCCGGGCGTTCCTCGACCAGCACGACCAGCACGTCGCCATCGACTTCCAGGCGCACATCCTTGAAGAAACCCGTCGCATACAGGGCCTTGATGGCGGCGATACTCTTTTCGTCGGAGAACGTCTCGCCTACCCGCACCGGCAGGTAGCTGAACACGGTACCCGCTTCGGTACGCTGGATCCCTTCGACCCGGATGTCCTTGACAGTGAACGGCTGGACGGCCAGCGCGTGGCCGGCACAGAAAGCCATGACGGCAGCACCGATCAGGCTACGGCGAAAGGAAGGCAAGGCAAAACGAGCAGAATGTAATTTCATTGGGGTTATTCAATGGTAAATCAGTGGACAACATACACAAAAGATTGCTTGTGCGACTCACTCAATGGCATCAGCCATTGCCTTAATTCAGCAGCCGCAAGACGTCGTTAAAGACGGCAAGCACCATCAAGGTCAGCAACAGACCGATCCCCAGACGCTGGGCAATCTCGCCTACGCGTTCCGGCACGGGGCGTCCGGTCAAAACTTCCAGCGAATAATACAGCAAATGCCCGCCATCCAGAACAGGAATGGGTAGCAAATTCATCACGCCAAGACTGATACTGATGAAGGCAATGAAGCTCAGGTAGCTCACCAGGCCGATGCGCGCCGTCTGGCCCGCATAGTCGGCGATGGTAATCGGCCCCGTCACATTCTTCAGCGACACCTGTCCGGTGATCATTTTGCCCAGCATTTTCAGGCTCATGACACTGGTATCCCAGACCTTGACGCTGGCCTTGCCGACGGCGGCGAACGGTCCCGATGCCACGGTGATCATATCCGGCACCTGTCCCAGCTTGGCCTGGATCTTACCAACTGTTACAGCTCCCTCCGCCCCCGCACCGGGCACGGCGTCGGGAGTGATCGGCAGGGTCAGGTCTTGCCCTTGACGCAACAGTTGCAATTGCAAGGTTTGCCCGGGCGCCCGGCTCAGGGTGTCGATGATGGCGGTCACGTCATGCACAGGCTTGCCGTCGATGGCGAGGATTTCATCGCCCTTTTGCAGCCCGGCGCGCTCGGCGGCACCACCGGGCAGGATTTCCATCATGGTGGGCGCCGAGCGGGCCAGGGTCAGGCCCAGCTTGCCCAGCACGTCGCCTTCGAGGTCCGTTTCCGTCAGGCTGGCCGTCGGCAGGATGGCTTCCTGCACGCCGCGGTCAGGGCGGCGCACTTCGATGCGCGCCGGCTGCTTGTCGAGCGCGGCCTGGATCAGCTCCCAGCGCAGGTCGGACCAGCTGCCCACGGCCTTGCCATTGACCGATTCGACCAGATCGTCACGCTGCAGGCCGGCCGTATAGGCGGCCGTCTGTTCGGCCACGGGGCCAAGCTTGCTCGATGGCTCTTCGATGCCGTACATGAACAGGCCTGCGTACAGCACGATGGCGACGAGGAAATTGGCCAGCGGGCCGGCAGCGACGATGGCGATGCGGCGCCACACGCTCTGGCGCGTGAATTCACGGCGCAGTTCGCTTTCCGGCAAGCCGCTGAGGTCTTGCGCGCGGCTGTCGAGCATGCTCACATAGCCGCCCAGCGGCAGCGCGGAAATGGCCCACTCCGTTTGATCCTTGCCCAGCTTGCGCGAATACACGACCTTGCCCATGCCGATGGAAAAACGCAGCACCTTCACGCCGCACCAGCGCGCCACCAGGTAGTGGCCCAGCTCGTGCAGGGTAATCAGCGAGCCCAGCGCAACGATAAACGCCAGCAAGGTGGTAATGAGCGTCATGCGGCCAGCCTGCCGGCGATATACGCCTGTGCCGCCACGCGGGCCAGGCGGTCCTGTTCCATCACGGCATCGATGCTGGAGGCGGCGCCATGCGCCACCGTCTCGATCACGTGGGCAATGACGGTGTCGATCTGGCGGAAGCCGATCTGTTCGTCGAGGAAGGCTTGCACGGCCACTTCATTGGCCGCGTTCAGCAGGGCCGGTGCCGTACCGCCCGCGCGCAAGGCGTCGAACGCCAGGGCCAGGCAAGGGAAACGGCGGAAATCGGGACGTTCGAACTGCAAGGTGGCTACTTGCGCCAGGTCAAGCTGCGCCACGCCGGAATCGATGCGCTGCGGATACGCCAGCGCGTGCGCGATGGGCGTGCGCATATCCGGATTGCCCAGCTGGGCCAGCACGGAGCCGTCGATGTACGAGACCATGGAATGGATCACGCTTTGCGGATGGATCAGCACTTCGATCCTGTCGGCAGGCGCGCCAAACAGCCAGTGCGCCTCGATCACTTCCAGGCCCTTGTTCATCATGGTGGCCGAATCGACGGAGATCTTGCGGCCCATGGCCCAGGTCGGATGCTTGCATGCCTGGTCAGGCGTGACCTTGTCGAGCGTCTCGACGTCGCGCGTCAGGAAGGGACCGCCGGACGCCGTCAGCACGATCTTTGCCACGCCCGAGGCTGCAGGCGCGCGGCCGTAGGCATGCGGCAGGCACTGGAAAATGGCGTTGTGTTCGCTGTCGATCGGCAGCAGCACGGCGCCGTTGTCGTGCACGGCATCGATGAACAGCTGGCCGGACATGACCAGCGCTTCCTTGTTGGCCAGCAAGACTTTCTTGCCGGCCCGGGCTGCGGCCAGGGTGGGTGCCAGGCCGGCGGCGCCGACGATGGCGGCCATCACGCCCGTCACCTGTGGCGCGCTGGCGATCGCGCACAAGGCCGCCTCGCCGTACTCGACTTCGGTGGACACGCCCTGCCCGCGCAGCAAGCGCGTCAGTTCAAGGGCCGCCTCGGCCGTGGCGACGACGGCGCGCTGGGGACGAAATTGCAGGCACTGGGCGGCCAGCTCGGCAACGCGGCTGTGGGCGCTCAGCGCGTAGACGCTGTACTGCTCCGGATGGCGCGCGAGCACGTCCAGGGTGGACACGCCGATCGAGCCGGTCGCGCCTAGGATGGTGATGTATTGCATGAACTAATTCCTTAAAGCCAGTTGGCCACCAGGGCGGCAAACGGCAAGACCGGGATCAAGGCGTCGATACGGTCGAGTACGCCGCCATGGCCAGGCAGCAGGTTGCTGCTGTCCTTGATGCCGGCGCGGCGTTTCAATTGCGATTCAAACAGGTCGCCCACGACGCTGGCGGCCACCACCAGCAGCAGGATCAGCAGGGCCACCAGCCAGCCGCGGTGCAGTTGCAGTTGCACGGCGAAGGTGTCCTGCAAGACGGGCAGCGATGGCGCGGCGAGAATCGTGATGGCGGAAATGACCAGCACGGCAATACCGCCGCCGATCGCGCCTTCCCACGACTTGCCTGGAGAAATGGTCGGCGCCAGCTTGCGCTTGCCGAAAGCCTTGCCCGAGAAATACGCGCCGATGTCGGCGATCCATACCAGCGCCATGACGGACAGCAGGTACAGGGGGCTATGCAGGAACAAGGAGATGATGGCAACGAAGCAGCCGACGATGGTGACCGGGTACACCAGGCTGAGCAAGGTGTTGCCCAGCCCTTCCATGGGCGGCAGGCCCGTCGCCAGCGAGGGCACGAAGCGGATCAGCCAGATGGCCACGCTCAGGGCGAACCAGAAATTGAGCTGCGCCATGCCGTTGCCGACAAAAAACGTATACGCGAAGGCGGCCGTCCAGACGGCCGCGATCACCAGCGCCTGGCGATTCTTGAAAAGGCGGAAGCTTTCCCACACGGCGGCGCCGAAGAACAGCGTGACGATCACGGCGAATGCGGGGAAATAATTGAGATACAGAACCGGCAGCAAGACCGCCAACAAGACCAGGGCGGTGATTATCCGTGTTTTCAGCATCAGTTTTTCTTTTCAGTTAGTTGCGCGCTGGTACGGCCAAAGCGCCGTTCGCGCTGCTGGTAAGACGCGATTGCCGCGTCGAGGCATTCTTCATTGAAGTCAGGCCAGAAAGTCTCGGTGAAAAACAACTCAGTGTACGCCAGTTGCCACAACAGGAAATTGGAAATGCGCTGTTCGCCGCCAGTGCGGATGAACAGGTCGGGTTCGGGCGCGTAGGCCATGGCCAGATGGGGCGCCAGTTGCTCTTCCGTATAAGCCTGGCCGGGCGCCTGGCCAGCGGCGATGGCTGCGGCCGTCATTTTATTGACTGCCTGCATGATGTCCCAGCGGCCGCCATAATTGGCGCAGATGGTCATCGTCAGGCGCGTGTTGCGCGCCGTCTTGCGTTCGGCATCGGCAATCAGCGTTTGCAACTGCTCATTGAAGCGCGACAAGTCGCCCACCACTTTCAGGCGGATGTCGTTGGCATGCATCTTCACCACTTCGCGTTCCAGCATGGTGACGAACAGACGCATCAGCATCGACACTTCTTCTTCGGGACGGCGCCAGTTTTCCGAACTGAAGGCAAACAGGGTCAGGTACTCGACGCCGCGCGTAAGGCAAGTCTCGACGATGCCGCGCACGGCGTCGGCGCCCTTGACGTGGCCAGCCACCCGGGGCAGGAAGCGCTTGGTTGCCCAGCGACCATTGCCATCCATAATGATTGCCACATGGCGCGGCACCGTGCCCACCTCGGGTACTGCCGTTGTCGAACTCGAATAGATCATGAAAACACTAATGCCAAAAATAAAAGATAGTTATTATGCGCCAAATAGCACTGCCCGGAAAAGCCATGCTTTCCCGGGCAGCGCAAAAGACTGAAGACTAGACCGTCAGCACTTCTTTTTCTTTGTCGACAACCATCTTGTCGATGTCGGCAATAAACTTGTCCGTCAGCTTCTGCACTTCTTCCGACGAGCGGCGCTCGTCGTCTTCGGAGCAGGCTTTTTCCTTGACCAGTTTCTTCAGCGATTCGTTCGCATCGCGGCGAATATTGCGCACGGCAATCTTCGCGTCTTCCGCTTCGCTTTTCACCAGCTTGACCATTTCCTTGCGGCGCTCTTCCGTCAGGGGCGGCGTCGGTACGCGGATCAGGTCGCCCTGTGCCGACGGGTTCAAGCCCAGGTCGGCGTCGCGGATGGCTTTTTCGACGGTCGAAGCCATCTTCTTTTCGTATGGCTGCACACCGATGGTGCGCGCATCGATCAGGGTCACGTTGGCCACCTGGGTCAGCGCCGTCGGCGAACCGTAGTAGTCGACCATCACGTGGTCCAGGATACCCGTATGGGCACGGCCGGTACGCACTTTGGCCAGGTCGGCGCGCAGTGTTTCCAGCGATTTCGTCATGCGTTCCTGGGCGTTTTTCTTAACGTCAGCTAAGGACATTACTGTACTCCTGTAGTGACGCCTGTCAAAAACCTGCTGCGCGTCGGTATTTGCGGCCTGCGATGCTCACCGTACCTTCGTACGGTTGCGCTTCTCAGCCACAACTCCCTTCCGCTCGCGACGGTTTTGCCAGGCGTTGTTAGTGATAAATTAATCTTGCAATTACATCCATATGACGCGCGGCTGGCGCCCGTCAAGAGTGCCGAAAACCGTTCAGGGCAAGGCGCCGCACCGAAGCCAGTACGCATGGTACTGGCAAGGTGGAGCGACGCAGCCATGGACGGTTTTTTGGTCCTCCTTATTTTTATACGTGGACCAGCGTGCCTTCGTCTTCACCCATGATGACACGCATCAAGGCGCCTGGTTTCGTAATCGAAAACACTTTGATTGGCAGTTTCTGGTCGCGGCACAGGGCGAATGCCGTGGCATCCATCACCTGCAGGTGCTTGGCGATGGCGTCGTCGAACGTGATGGTGTTGAACAGGGTGGCGTTCGGATCCTTCTTCGGATCGGCCGTGTAGACGCCGTCGACCTTGGTGGCCTTCAGGACGATCTCGGCGCTGATCTCGGAACCGCGCAGGGCAGCAGCCGTGTCGGTGGTGAAGAAGGGATTGCCGGTGCCGGCGGCGAAGACAACCACTTTGCCCTCTTCCAGGTATTGCAGGGCTTTCGGACGAACATACGGCTCGACAACTTGTTCGATGCCGATGGCCGACATGACGCGCGCCGTGATACCCACGTGGCGCATGGCATCGGCCAGGGCCAGTGCATTCATCACGGTGGCCAGCATGCCCATGTAGTCGGCGGTGGCACGGTCCATGCCTTGCGCGCCAGGCGCGACGCCGCGGAAGATATTGCCGCCACCAATCACGATTGCCAGTTCCACACCCAACTTCGCCACCTCGGCCACATCGGCCACCATGCGCTCGATCGTGGCGCGGTTGATGCCGTAGGGATCATCGCCCATCAGGGCTTCGCCGGACAACTTGAGGAGGACGCGCTTGTAGGCTGGTTTTGACATGAGCTGGGGCTCCATAAATGAGGTTATTCGAGTATGACATGGCGCAGCGCCTTGCAGCGCCGGATAGGCGGGAGGAAGCTGCCCATGCCGCCGCCCGGCACGACGGGTGCGGGCGGGCCAAAAAAACGGGCCTCTCGGCCCGCTTTACTTACGCTCCCTGGGAGGCAGCCATCTGTGCTGCGACTTCCGCTGCGAAGTCGTCTTGCTTCTTCTCAATGCCCTCGCCCACCACGTACATGGCGAAACCCTTGACGGTGGTGTTAGCCGCCTTCAGCATTTGCTCAACCGACAGCTTGTCGTTTTTCACGAAAGCTTGGTTCAGCAGGGAAACTTCTTTCAGGTACTTCTGTACGGAACCTTCCAGGCGCTTGGCCAGGATTTCCGGCGATTGCGCTGGCTTGCCTTCGGCGGCAGCTTTGGCTGCGTCTTCTTCAGCTTTCAGCTGAGCAACCGAACGCTCTTTTTCGATCAGTTCCGCTGGAACTTGTTCCGACGACAGCGACACTGGCTTCATTGCAGCGATGTGCATGGCCACGTCTTTGCCTACTTGCTCATCGGCGCCGTCGAATTCGACGATCACGCCAATGCGCGAACCGTGCAGGTACGAAGCCAGCTTGGCGCTGGTCTCGAAACGCTGGAAGCGGCGGATGGTCATGTTTTCGCCGATTTTGCCGATCAGGGCAGCGCGCACTTCTTCCAGGGTCTTGCCATCGAGTGGCAGGGCCAGCAGGGCAGCTACGTCAGCCGGGTTGTGTTCCGCTACCAGACGGGCAGCGTTGTTGGCCAGTGCCAGGAAATCGTCGTTTTTAGCAACGAAGTCGGTTTCCGAGTTCACTTCGACCAGGGCGCCTACGCCGTTGGCGATGTAGGTTGCCACTACGCCTTCAGCGGTGATGCGTGCCGATGCTTTCGATGCCTTGCCGCCCAGTTTGACGCGCAGGATCTCTTCCGCACGGGCCATGTCGCCATCGGCTTCGGTCAGTGCTTTTTTGCATTCCATCATTGGTGCGTCGGTTTTGCCGCGCAATTCGCCTACCATCGCTGCTGTAATCGCTGCCATGTGTTTCTCCTGATTCGGTGAGTCGATAGTCGCGGCACGGGCTTGCGCCTTGCCAGCGGTCGCTATCGTTTTTTTGTTAAAAAAAAGGGGGAGCTGCTGCCACCCCTTTTCCCTTACTGCTGTGCTTACAAACGGCTATCCTGCGATAGCCTGGCCATTAAGCCTGTTCGTTAACTTCGACGAATTCGTCACCAGCGGCTGCTTTAACCATTTCAACAACTTCGTTACCGGCAGCTGCACGGCCTTCGATGATTGCATCAGCAACACCGCGAGCGTACAACATGATGGCTTTCGAGGAGTCATCGTTACCTGGGATCACGAAGTTCACGCCTTCTGGGGAGTGGTTGGTATCGACAACGCCGATGACCGGGATACCCAGTTTAGCTGCTTCGGTGATCGCGCCTTTGTGGTAGCCGACGTCGACGACGAAGATTGCGTCAGGAACGCCGCCCATGTCCTTGATGCCGCCGATCGATTTTTGCAGCTTGATCATTTCGCGGGAGAACATCAGCGCTTCTTTTTTCGACAGCTTCTCGATCGAACCATCTTCGACCATCGCTTCCATGTCCTTCAGGCGCTTGATCGAGGTTTTGATCGTTTTGAAGTTGGTCAGCATACCGCCCAACCAACGTTGATCAACGAAAGGCACGCCAGCGCGTTGTGCTTCAGCAGCGATGATTTCGCGAGCTTGACGCTTGGTGCCAACCATCAGGATGGTGCCACGGTTTGCAGCCAGTTGACGCACGTGCTTCATTGCGTCCTGGTACATCGCCATGGTTTTTTCCAGGTTGATGATGTGGATCTTGTTGCGATGGCCGAAGATGAACGGTGCCATTTTTGGATTCCAAAAACGGGTTTGGTGACCAAAGTGGACACCGGCTTCCAGCATTTCGCGCATTGTTACGGACATTATTAACTCCAGGGTTGGGTCTGGAATCCGATCAGTCACCATACAGGCACCCTTGTCGACCGGATTCGCGTGTTTATATAAATTAAAGACACTGTTTTACTGCATTGCTTAAAAGAGAATTCAAGCAACCCGGGATTCTACACTGAAATGCCCATTGCATCAAGTGCGCGGCGCAAATCGCGCGCAGGGGGAAAGCGGCCGGCGCACCAGGCTGGTGCAAGGGGCGGCGGCGGCGCCTTTTCCCCCACAAATCGCCTCCCGGCCATAGGAAGGAGGCGGCGGATCGGGTGCGCCTCGTTTATAATTTCGACATATTTGCAGACTTTTCCGCCTTGCGCAGGATAAGTCTGTGCTTTTCAGCCGAACCTCTTGCAGATTGCGAACCATATCATGTCCACCATCCGTATCAATACCGCCGCCGACATCGAAGGCATGCGCGTTGCCGGCAAACTCGGCGCCGAAGTGCTCGACTACATCACCCCCTTCGTCAAGGTGGGCGTCACGACCGGTGAACTGGACCGCCTGTGCCACGAATACATGGTCAATGTGCAAGGCACCATCCCGGCCCCGCTGAACTATTGCCCGCCAGGCTACACGCCCTACCCGAAAGCCATCTGCACGTCCGTCAACGATGTCATCTGCCACGGCATTCCCGGCGACAAGGTCTTGAAGAGCGGCGACGCCGTCAACCTCGACATCACCGTCATCAAGGATGGCTACCACGGCGACAACAGCCGCATGTTCCTGGTCGGCACGCCCACCATCCTGGCCAAGCGCCTGTCGGAAATCACCTATGAATGCATGTGGCTGGGAATCGACCAGATCAAGCCGGGCGCCCACCTGGGCGATATTGGCCATGCCATCCAGCAACATGCCGAGAAAGCCGGCTACAGCGTGGTGCGCGAATTCTGCGGCCACGGCATCGGCAAGGTGTTCCATGAAGAACCGCAAGTGCTGCACTACGGCAAGCCAGGCACCCTGGAGCGCCTGGAAGCGGGCATGATTTTCACCGTGGAACCGATGATCAACTCGGGCCGCCGCGAAATCCGCGAAATGAACGACGGCTGGACCATCAAAACCAAGGACCGCAGCCTGTCGGCGCAATGGGAACACACGGTGCTGGTGACGGAAACGGGCTATGAAGTGCTGACCGTTTCGCCGGGCATGCCGCCGCCGCCGGCCATCATCGCCAAAAAAGCCTGATCACGCCTGATTGACCTAGCCTGACCCCACCCGACCCACCGCCACCCAGGGCCCAGATGAAAAAGCAAGTTCGGGAACAGCTGAAACAGCAACTGAAAGCCGACCGCCAGGTCGTCATCGCGGCCTTCCAGGCCGACGGCAAGCCTGAAAAACTGCTGCGCAGCCTGCGCCACAGCGTCGACGGCGTGCTGGCGCGCGCGTGGCAGGAAGCGGGCTTGCCGCCTGGCACTTCACTGGTGGGCGTCGGCGGTTATGGCCGCGGCGAACTGTTTCCCTATTCAGACGTCGACCTGCTGATCCTGCTGCAGCAATCGCCGGATGCGGCGACGCAGGAAAAGCTCGAGGAACTGGTGCAACTGCTGTGGGACCTGGGCCTGGAAATCGGCCACAGCATCCGCACCGTCGATGAGTGCTTGATCGAATCGAAAGCCGACATCACCGTGCAAACGAGCTTGCTCGAAGCGCGCCTGGTGTGCGGCAACGCGGAGCTGTTCGCGCAATTGCAGCAGCGCTACGATGCGGCCATGGATCCGCAGGCGTTTTTCCAGGCGAAAACGGCGGAAATGCGCCAGCGCCACGCCAAATATGAAGACACGGCCTTCAGCCTGGAACCCAATTGCAAGGAGAGCCCCGGCGGCCTGCGCGACTTGCAGGTGATTTTATGGGTGGCCAAGGCGGCCGGCCTGGCCAATTCCTGGCGCACGTTGGCCACGGGCGGCCTGATCACGCTGACGGAAGCGCGCCAGCTGATGGAAAAGGAGCGCGCTTTCAAGGATATCCGCGTGCGGCTGCACCTGCATGCGGGCCGGCGCGAAGACCGCCTGGTGTTCGACGTGCAGACGGCCATCGCCGAATCGCTGGGCCTGCAAGCGACGGGCAGCGGGCCGCACATGCGCCGCGCCAGCGAATTCCTGATGCAGCGTTATTACTGGGCCGCCAAGACGGTGACCCAGCTCAACACGATTCTGCTGCAAAACATCGAAGCGCGATTGTTTCCGCAAGACGATGTGGCCGTGCCCATCAACGAGCGCTTCAATGAAGTCAACAGCCTGATCGACATCAGCGCCGACGACACGTTCGAGCAATACCCGTCGGCCATGCTGGAAATTTTCGTGCTGATGACGGAACGCCCGGCCCTGAAGGGCATGACTTCGCGCGCCACGCGGGCCCTGTGGCACGAGCGTTTCAAGATCGACGCCGCCTTCCGCCAGGATCCCGCCAACCGCGCCCTCTTCCTGCGCATCATGCAGGCGCCCGTCGGCATCATCCACGCGCTGCGGCGCATGAATGAAATGAGCATCCTGGGACGCTATCTGCCGAATTTCCGCCGCATCGTGGGCCAGATGCAGCACGACCTGTTCCACGTGTACACGGTTGACCAGCATATCCTGATGGTGGTGCGCAATATGCGCCGTTTCACCATGAGCGAGCATGCGCACGAATACCCGTTCTGCAGCCAGCTGATGGCCGATTTCTCGCAATCGTGGCTGCTGTACGTGGCGGCCCTGTTCCACGATATCGCCAAGGGCCGCGGCGGCGACCATTCCAAGCTGGGCGTGGCCGACGCCACCCAGTTCTGCCAGGACCATGGCCTGTCGGCCGAGGATACGGAACTCATCGCCTTCCTGGTGGAAAACCATCTGACCATGTCGCAGGTGGCGCAGAAGCAGGATCTGTCCGATCCCGACGTCATCGCCGCTTTTGCGAAAGTGGTCAAGGACGAGCGCCACCTGACGGGCCTGTACCTGCTGACGGTGGCCGACATCCGCGGCACCAGCCCGAAAGTGTGGAATGCGTGGAAAGGCAAGCTGCTGGAAGACCTGTACAAGGTCACCCTGCGCGTTCTCGGTGGCGAACCGCACACGGCCGACCGCGAGCTGAAGAACCGCCAGCAGGAAGCGCTGGCCACCCTGCGCCTGTACGGCTTGCCGCCGGACGCGCATGTCAAGCTGTGGCAGCAGCTGGACGTGGCGTATTTCCTGCGCCACGACGCCTCCGACATCGCCTGGCAGACGCGCTCGCTGTATGACAAGCTCGACAGCAAGTTGCCGGTGGTAAAATGCCGGCTGGCGCCCATTGGCGAAGGCTTGCAGGTGGCCGTCTACGTGCCCGACCAGCCCGACCTGTTCGCGCGCATCTGCAGCTATTTCGACCGCAAGAACTTCAGCATCCTCGACGCGAAGATCCACACCACGAAGAACGGCTATGCGCTCGACACCTTCCTGGTCACGGAACAGAACTTCGCCAAGAGCTACCGCGACATCATCAGCCTGATCGAGCATGAACTGGGCGAACTGCTGCTGTCGCAGGCGCCGCTGCCGCCGCCGGGCAAGGGCCGGCTGTCGCGTCTGTCGCGCACCTTCCCCTTCCAGCCGACGGTCGACTTGCGGCCAGACGAAAGGGGCCAGTACTACCTGCTGTCGGTGGCCGCCAACGACCGCACGGGCTTGCTGTACTCGATCGCCAATGTGCTGACCAAGTACCGCATCAACCTGCATACGGCCAAGATCATGACCCTGGGCGAGCGGGTCGAAGACGTCTTCCTTGTCGATGGCCCCGCGCTCAACAATGCCCGCAACCAGATATTGCTGGAAACCGACTTACTCGATGCGCTGAAGGTGTAAATGCCGCCAGCGCAGCGTCCACTCTTATTGATTTAGTGAAACACAGACCATGACCGAAGAATTATTACGCTTGTCCAAACGCATGTCCGAACTGGGCCTGTGCTCGCGCCGCGAAGCCGATGAATGGATCGCGCGCGGCTGGGTCCGCGTAGATGGCAAAGTGGTATCCGAACTGGGCAGCAAGGTCTACCCCAGCCAGCGCGTCACCGTGGAGCGCCAGGCGGCGGCCGAGCAGTCAAAGCGGGTCACCGTCCTGATCAACAAACCCGTCGGCTATGTCAGCGGCCAGGCCGAAGATGGCTACACGCCCGCCGTGGCCCTGATCAAGGCGGAAAACCGCTGGGCGGAAGACCGCAGCCCGGAACAGTTTCATCCGACCCAGCTGCGCAGCCTGGTGGCGGCCGGTCGCCTGGACATCGATTCCGTCGGCTTGCTGGTGCTGACGCAGGATGGCCGCGTGGCCAAGCAGCTGATCGGCCACGATACCGATATCGACAAGGAATACCTGGTGCGCGTCAGCTACACCAAGGGCGGCACCCTGCCCGACAGCGAGCTGAAAAAGCTCAACCACGGCCTGTGGCTCGATGGCAAGCCATTGCTGCCGGCCAAAGTGCGCTGGCAGAATGAAGACCAGCTGAGCTTTACCCTGCGCGAAGGCAAGAAGCGCCAGATCCGCCGCATGTGCGAAGCCGTGGGCTTGAAGGTGCTGGGCTTGAAACGCGTGCGCATCGGCAAGGTCAAGCTGGGCGACCTGCCGACGGGCCAATGGCGCTACCTGAGCGCGGACGAGCAGTTTTAAGCACGCAGATCAAGGCGGCATGCCCTGCGGCATGCCAGACTGCACAAGAAGAAACAGGAATATAGTGCAATAAATATCATTATTGTGATTTGCTTAGCAAATATTGCCGTGAACCTATACACTATTCCCCATTAGAACAGAAGAGATACGCCGTCGTGAACGATCCCATCCCCAATCCCCTGCGCAAGGGCGCGCCCAGCCTGGCCGACGTGGCCGAGCCGATGGCGCCCGGCACCAAGCCGCACCACATGAGCGATCCGTGGGATATCGGCGAAACACTGTGCAGCCTGGCAGACAACGGTGACGCCATCTCCATCTACCCCAGCGGTGGCGAAGAGGTCATCATGGCGCGCATTCTGTCGGTCGATGACGACCTGCCGCAATTCGTGCTGGAGCTCAATGAAGGTGCCACCCTGCCGCCGGGCGGCGCCACCTTCGTGTCCTGGGTGCAAAGCGCCAAGCTGCAATTCACCATCAATGGCGAATGGGAAGCCTATCCCGAGCGGCCCAACGTCTACCTGACGAACTTCCCCAGCCACTGCCTGGTGCTCGAGCGGCGCGAATCGACGCGCTTGGAAACGCCGCTGGGCGTGTACTACCTGGCCGCGTTCGTGCTGGAAGGCCGTCCCTACGAATTGCAGCTGTATGACTTTTCCGCCGGCGGCATCGGCATGCGCGCCCATCCACGCGATACGGTGGGCCTGTACGTGGGCCGCAAGCTGTCGCGCGTGCGCCTGGAACTGGGACCGGACAAGGTCATGATCGCCGACCTGGAAATCCGTTTGTCGCGCACCTTCCGCTCCTTCCTGCTGGGCGAACAGGTGCAGATCGGCTGCCGCTTCCTGAACCTGTCGGTAGCCATGCAGGATGAATTGAAAATGCTGCTCGACAATATGGGCAGCAGCCGCAAGGTACGCTGAGTTTCTCGCTTGCCCATAAAAAATGGCCGCCCAGCTCAAGCTGCGCGGCCATTTTATGTTCGACAGTCACACGTATGAGGCACCTGAAAAACGTTCAGGGCAAGGCGTATTGCCGAAGACAGTACGGAATAGTACGGCGAGGCAATGCAACGCAACGCAGCCTTGGGCGTTTTCTCAGGGGCCGATCAATCGTCGTCGTTCGGATCCAGGTCCGGGAACATGACCTCGGTATAACCGAACTGCGTAAAGTCGACAATCCGCATCGGATACAGAATGCCGTGCAGATGATCGACCTCATGCTGCACCACTCTTGCATGAAAGCCGTCGCAGTCGCGGCTGATGGGCTGGCCGAACTGGTCGAACCCTTCATAGTGCAGCTCGCTCCAGCGCGGCACGCTGCCGCGCAGGCCGGGCACGGACAGGCAGCCCTCGAAACCCTCTTCCTTGCGTTCCGACAAGGGCGTCAGGACCGGATTGATCAGCACGGTTTCCGGCACTTGCGGCGCGTCAGGGTAGCGCGCATTCTGCTTGAAGCCGTAGATCACCACCTGCAGGTTGACGCCGATCTGCGGCGCGGCCAGGCCGGCGCCATTGGCGGCATGCATGGTGTCGAACATGTCGGCGATCAGCGCGTGCAATTCGGGCGTATTGAATTCGCGCACGGGCTCGGCCATCCGCAGCAAGCGCGGATCACCCATCCTCAGAATCTCGCGTACCGTCATTTGGCGTCCAGTGTCGATTGCAGCTGTTGCAGATAATTGCGGAAAGCGGCACCCGTTTCCGCATGCTTCATGCCCATCGCCGTGGTCGCCTTAAGGTAGCCGAGCTTGGAGCCGCAGTCATAGCGCTGGCCCTTGTAGCGGTAGGCCAGCACGCGCTCCTCGCGCATCAGGGCGGCAATGCCGTCCGTCAGCTGGATTTCGCCACCGGCGCCCGTGCCGATTTTTTCCAGGTGCTCGAAGATGCGGCTGGTCAGCACATAGCGTCCGACCACGGCCAGGGTCGACGGCGCCTCTTCCGGGGCAGGTTTTTCCACGATGGCCGACACCAGTTCCAGGTCAGGCTGATAATGCTGGGCGCTGACGATGCCGTACTGCTTGGTCTCCGCGCGCGGCACATCCTGCACCGCCAGCAAGGAACAGTTTTCATACTGGTATACATCGGCCATCTGCGCCAGCACCGGACGCACGCCCTCTTCCACATCCATGAAATCGTCGGCCAGCAGCACGGCAAACGGCTCGTCGCCGATCACGGGACGGGCGCATAGCACGGCATGGCCCAGGCCCAGCGGCGCCGACTGGCGGATGTAGATGCAATTGATGTGCTTGGGAATGACGTTTTGCACCATCTCCAGCAACTGGCGCTTGCCTGCCGCTTCCAGTTCTGTTTCCAGTTCGTAGGCCGTATCGAAATGGTCTTCGATGGCGCGCTTGTTGCGGCCCGTGATGAAGATCATTTCCGTGATGCCCGCCGCCACCGCCTCTTCCACCGCATACTGGATCAAGGGTTTGTCGACGATGGGCAGCATTTCCTTCGGTTGCGCTTTGGTGGCGGGCAAGAAACGGCTGCCCAGGCCCGCGACGGGGAAAACTGCTTTTCGGATTTTTTTCATGGATCTATCTACAAAATATTGAATAAATACCGCTATTGCTGTGCCAGTAACGCCAGCATGGCCGCCTCGTCCAGCACGGGCACGCCCAGCTCCTGGGCCTTGGCCAGCTTGCTGCCTGCGTCGGCGCCAGCCACGACATAGCTGGTTTTCTTCGACACGGAACCGCTGACCTTGCCGCCAGCCGCCTCGATCAGCGCGGCCGCGTCATCGCGGCCCATGGTGGGCAAGGTGCCCGTCAAGACGAACGTCTTGCCGTCCAGCTTGCCGCCGGAAGCTGGCATTTCAGGCAATTGTGACAGTAATTCATTTCTGAGGGCGTCCAATTGACCAAGCAGCTTGACATTGTCGTCAACAGACAGCCATTGCGCCAGCGACTCGGCCACGGCAGCGGGCAAGCCCGCATGGAAGCTGGCACCCTGCGCCGCCAGGCTGGCAAGGGTGACGCCCCGCTCCACCAGCTGCTTGCTGCGCGGCTCGGTCAGCTTGGGAATGCCCAGCGCGGCCAGCAGCTTGGTTTGCTCCAGCTGCGTGCGCAGCTTGGCGCTGGGCGCATGTTCGCCTTGCGGCGCGACCCCGGCGTCCAGCAATGCCTGCAGCGCCTGCTGGTTTTTTTCTTCCGCAAAGAAGTCGGCGATGGACTCGGCCACCGTGCCGCCGATATCGGGCAGCACGCGCAGCAGGGCCGCCGGCGCGCGGCGCACATATTCCAGGCTGCCCAGCCACTCGGCCAGGGTCTTCGCCGTCGATTCACCCACGTGGCGGATGCCCAGCGCAAACAGGAAACGCTCAAGCGGCGGCCGCTTGCTTGCTTCGATGCCAGCCAGCAGGTTTTCCGCCCACTTCGTGGGAATCTTGCCTTGTTGCACTGTCTCAGGCGTGGAGCCATCGCGCTCATCGGCGCGTACCTTCATTTCCAGCAGCTTGTCCAGGGTCAGGCTGTACAGATCGGCCAGGCCATGCACGTATTCCAGTTCGACCAGGGTATCGATATAACGTTCACCCAGGCCTTCGATATCCATCATGCGCCGGCCAGCGAAGTGGCGGAACGCCTCCTTGCGCTGCGCCGAACAGAACAGGCCGCCCGAGCAGCGGGCGATCGCCTCGCCCTCTTCGCGCACCACGTGCGAGCCGCACACGGGGCATGCTTCCAGCATCTTGAACGGCGGCGGCGCCGGGTCTGGACGTTTCTCCAGCACCACGGCGAGCACTTCCGGAATGACATCGCCAGCGCGCCGCACAATGACGGTATCGCCCACGCGCACATCCTTGCGCAGCACTTCGTCTTCATTGTGCAAGGTGGCATTGGTGACCGTCACGCCGCCCACGGAAACGGGCGCCAGGCGCGCCACTGGCGTCATGGCGCCCGTGCGGCCAACCTGGATATCGATGCCCAGCACCTGCGTCAGCGCTTCTTCGGCGGGAAACTTGTGCGCCAGCGCAAAACGCGGCGCGCGCGAGACAAAGCCCAGTTCCTGCTGGTCTTCCGTGGCGTTGACCTTGTAGACCACGCCGTCGATTTCGTACGGCAAGGCGGGACGCCGGGCGCCGATGTCGGCGTAGTAATCGAGCAAGCCCTGCGCACCTTGCACCACCTTGCGCTCTTTCGATACGGGGATGCCGAGCAGTTCGTACCAGTCCAGCAAGGCCGAATGCGACGCGGGCATGGCGGCGCCATCGAGGGCGCCGATGCCGTACGCATAGAAACGCAGCTTGCGCTGGGCCGTGATGCGCGAATCGAGCTGGCGCAGGCTGCCGGCCGCCGCGTTGCGGGGATTGGCGAATTCCTTCTGCCCGGCCTCGCGCTGGCGTTCGTTCAGGCGGGCAAAATCGGCCTTGAACATCATGACTTCGCCGCGCACGTCGAGCAGCGCCGGCACGGTCTTGCCATGCAGGCGCAGCGGGATGCCGGAAATGGTGCGGATATTCGCCGTCACGTCTTCGCCCGTGGCGCCATCGCCGCGCGTTGCCGCTTGCACGAACAGGCCGTTCTCATAGCGCAGGTTGATGGCCAGGCCGTCGAATTTCACTTCGGCCGCATAGGCGACGTCCTGTCCGTCGAGGCCCAGGCCTTCGCGCACGCGGCGGTCGAAATTGACGATGTCGTCGTCGCTAAAACCATTGTTCAGCGACAGCATCGGCACCGTGTGCGTGACTTGCTCGAATTGCGGCAGAGGCGCCGCGCCCACGCGCAAGGTGGGCGTATCCGGCTGCAGCAGCTCCGGATGGGCAGCTTCCAGCGCCTGCAGTTCGATAAACAGCTTGTCGTACTCGGCGTCAGGAATGGTGGGATTGTCAAGCACGTGGTAGGCGTGCAGATGCCGGTTGAGTTCGGCAGTGAGTGCCAGGACCCGCGCTGCGGCGTCCTGGTTGGTCAGATCAGTCATTGTTGCGGGATTCTTCAGCTAAATAAACGCAGGGCGCGGGTGGAGCCGGCCGGAATGTCGGCCGCGTCCATTTCCTGGTAAAACTCTTGCACCTGGCCGGCGATCTCGGCCAGCGCCGCGTCGGACAGGGCCTGGTTGTAGTCGTCGACGATGGTCGCGTCCAGGCGGCCCACCAGCGATTTAGCGCAGGCGATCATGGCGCCAAAACCGTCGCGCGCGGGCGCCACGCAAGGCACGTCGAGCAGCAGGGTCAAGCGGGGCGTGGTTTCCTCGGCCAGCGTGACGTTGGTCGACAACGAGAACAGATAGCTGCCATCGCCGTCCGGCATGACGAAGCGGCCGTCGGGACGCACGTCGAAACCTTGTTTTTCAAGTGCCACGAGCAAGGTGGAAATGGCCCATGGCGCGCCATTCGTGTGCAGGTTGACACCCAGCTGCGCGTCGTGTCCAGCCACGAAACGGTGCAGATTGCGCGCTTCTGCCATCACTTCCATCATGTCCGGCACTTCCGGCTCGGCGCCGATATCGTCGGCCACGCCACGCAGGCGCGTGACCAGTTCCGAGTACTCGAGTTCATTCAGGGCCGTGCTGCGGCTGGCCAGCTGCACACCGCCCTGCATCTTGGTGTAGACACCGCCATGCGTGATCGGTTCCCAGTCGCCATTCACATGCAGGCCGATGAAATGCACGGGCTTGTTGCCCACCAGGCGCAGCGTTTGTAGCACGGGCAAAATCTTGTCGCCGCGCACCGGCGCTTCCAGCGACAAGGGCAGCAGGCAGTCGATCAGCGGATCGACGAGGCTGGTAGCCTGTTCGCTGGCGGCGCTGACTTCTTCCCGTACCGGAGCGGCCGCTGCGGCCGCGGCAGGCGCAGCGGCAGGCGAAACCACAGGCGCGGCGGCATCGCCCAGCGACGGTTCCGCGTGCACGGGCGCGTCCGTTACGGCGGCGGCCGGGGGCGCGCCAAACGACGGCTCGGCCTTGGCGGCAGGCGCCGCATCGAAACGCGGTTCCTGGCGCAGGACGGGTTCCTGGACATCGGCCACAGGCGCTTCGCCTTCGCGCATCAGCACGTCATCGTGATCGGTGGAAAAGGCCCGCTCCACGCTTTTCTTGGCCTTGTATTCCTGCCATTTATTGTAGGAGAAAACACCGACGATAAAGACGCCGCCGGCGCCGAACAAAGTAATTTGAAGGTCTGTCATGCTGCTTGTGCCTCGGTAGCAAAATTTGCGGCGGACTCCATGTCCACCGCCACGATGCGCGATACGCCTTGCTCCTGCATCGTCACACCGATCAATTGATGGGCCATTTCCATCGCAATCTTGTTATGCGAAATGAAAAGGAATTGGGTCTGGTCGGACATGCGCTTGACCATGCGGCAGAAGCGTTCCGTGTTCGAATCGTCCAGCGGTGCATCGACTTCGTCGAGCAGGCAGAACGGCGCCGGATTCAGGCGGAACATGGAAAACACCAAGGCCGTCGCGGTCAGCGCTTTCTCTCCACCCGACAACAGGTGGATGGTGGCATTTTTCTTGCCAGGCGGCTGCGCCATGACTTGTACACCGGAATCGAGAATTTCGTCGCCCGTCATGGTGAGCTTGGCCTGGCCGCCGCCAAACAGAATCGGGAACAGCTCGGAAAAGTGATGGTTGACCTTGTCGAACGTGTCTTGCAGCAAGTCGCGCGTTTCCTTGTCGATCTTGTGGATCGCGTCTTCCAGCGTGTTGATCGCTTCCGTCAGGTCGGCATTCTGGGCGTCGAGGAAATTTTTGCGCTCGGAAGCCTGCGCCAGCTCGTCGAGCGCGGCCAGGTTGACGGCGCCCAGCCCCGTGATGGCATTCGTCAGGCGCGTTACTTCGCCCTGCAGATACGAGGGGCGCATGTCCGGGTGCAATTTTTCCGTCAGCGCGGCCTCGTCGGCTCCCGACTCCAGCAGTTGCTGGGCGAATTGCTCCTGGTTCAGGCGCGCGGCCTGCTCCTTGAGCTGCATTTCCATGATCTTGTCACGCTGCGGCTGCAGGCTGCGTTCCGATTGCGTACGCGCATCTTCGGACAAACGCAGCTGCTGCGTAATTTGATCGAGTTCATGGCGCGCGTCCGCCAGCGCCCGTTCCTGCGTGGTGCGGCGCTCGAGCAGATCCTGCAAGCCGTCGGCGGCAGCGCCGCTTTCCAGGTTGGCCAGTTCCAGCTGTCCCGCCTGCAGGCTTTCCGACACTTGCTGCGCCTGCGTGCTGGCCGTGGCGATGTTGCGGCGCAATTCCTCGATCTTCGCGCGGTGGGCTTTTTCCGCGTATTCCGTATCCTTGGCGGCGCGTTCCAGGTCGCGCAAGGCTTCGCGCGCCTCGGCCAGACGCTGTTCCTTCTGCAGGAAATCCGTATGGCCGTCTTCGTGCGCTTCCTGCAAGTTGCCCAGCTCCATGTCCAGCTGTTCGAATTTTTCTTCCGATTCCGCCTTGATCTGCTGCTGTTCCGCTTCCTGCGCGCCGATTTCCGCCAGGTCGGCACCGATCTGCGTGCTGCGCTGATTGAAACGCGCTTCCACTTCCGACAGTTTCACCACGTCCAGCTGCAAGGTATGCACGGAGGACGTAAGCTGCTGTATGCGCAGGCGCAAATCAGACAGGTTGCGCGTCAGGGCGCCCACGGCCGCGTCGGCCCGCACGGAACGGGCCCGCGCCTCTTCGGCCAGCAATTGCTGGGCACGCAGCTGCTTGCCGATATTGTCGATTTCCTGCTGGCGGCCCAGCATGCCTTCCTGCTCCGAATCGGCCGCATAAAAGCGCACGCTGGTGGCCGTGACCACGTGGCCGGCGCGCGTGACGAAATAGCCGCCCGGCGGCAGTTTGCCCCGTTCCGCCAGGGCTTCGGCCGCGTCTTCCACGGCGTACGCATTGTGCAGCCAGTCCTGCAGCAAGCCGCGCAAGCCCGGGTCGTTGAGTTTCAGCAAATTCAAAAACGGTTTCAGGCCAGGCACTTCCGGCACGGGCAGCGGCGCCACGGTCGATGGCGCGTACAGGGCCAGCTTGGCCGGTGGCGCATCGGCAAAGAAGGCCTTGGCCCAGTCGATATTCGACAATTGCAGGGCCGACGTGCGCTCGCGCAGGATCGACTCCATGGCCGCTTCCCAGCCCGCCTCGATCTGCAGCTTTTGCCACAATCGCGGCAAGGTGTCGAGCTCGTGCTTTTTCAGCCATGGCTGAACCTTGCCCTGGGTCTGCACGCGCTCCTGCAACTGTTTCAAAGCGGAAAGACGCGCTTCCAGCTGGGCGTTGGCGGCCGTTTCGGCGTTGACTTGCGTCTGTGCTTCGGCCCGCTCCTGCTCCAGCTTGGGCTGCTGCTCCAGCGCTTCTTCCAGGTAAAAGCCCTGCTCTTCCAGCGCCTGCTGCTTTTCTTCCAGCTGCAGTTTCAGGTTTTCCAAGTGGCTGCTGTCGGGCAAACTCAGGCTGTTCTTTTCCTGCTGCAGGCGCTCGCGGCGCGTCAACAGGCTGGACAGAATGTTCGAGGCATTGCGCTGGTGCGCCGATTCCAGCTCCAGCTGCTGCTGCGCCTGCATGATCCGCGCGCGCGATTCCGTGCTCTTGTTTTGCGCGGCGCGCCAGGCGGCGTCCAGCTCGGGCAACTGCTCGCCCTTCTGCTCGGCCATCATCTGCGACTGCTCCACCTTGGCGGCCAGCTCCTCGAGGTGGAATTCCGCCTCTTCGATCTGCTCCTGGTAGTCGCTACCCTGCTGCGTCCACTGGTCGCGCTGGGCCGTCAGGGTCGCCAGCTGCGCCTGCAGGCGGGCACGCGATTCGATGACGAACTTGATTTGCGCTTCCAGGCTGCCGATTTCCGCATTCGTCTGGTACAAATGGCCTTGCGCCGTATGCAGGCGGTCGCCCACGGCAAAGTGCGCCTGGCGCATCTGCTCGAGGGTCAGCTCGACATTGCGCAGCTTGGCCGTCTGCTCTTCCAGGTCCGTCTGCGCCTGTTCCACTTCGCGGAAATAGCGCGTCTGCTCGTTTTGCGCCTCGTTCTTGCGCAGCAGCCACAGCAGCTTCTGCTTTTCTTCCTGGTCCGCCTGCAAGGCGTGGAAGCGCGTGGCCACGGCCGCCTGCGCTTCGAGTTTTTCCAGGTTGGCATTGAGTTCGCGCAAGATGTCTTCCACGCGCAGCAAATTCTCGCGCGTGTCCTGCAAACGGTTTTCCGTCTCGCGGCGGCGTTCCTTGTATTTCGATACGCCCGCCGCTTCTTCCAGGAACACGCGCAATTCTTCCGGGCGCGATTCGATGATGCGCGAAATCATGCCCTGGCCGATGATGGCGTAGGCGCGCGGGCCGAGGCCGGTGCCGAGGAAAATATCCTGGATGTCGCGCCGGCGCACCGGCTGGCCATTGATGTAATAGGTGGAGGTGCCGTCGCGCGTCAGGGTGCGCTTGACGGCGATCTCGGCGTACTGGCCCCACTGGCCGGAGGCCTTGCCATCGTTGTTGTCGAACACCAGTTCCACGGAAGCGCGGCCGGCCGGCTTGCGGTGCGTGGAGCCGTTGAAAATGACGTCCTGCATCGATTCGCCGCGCAGTTCCGACGCTTTCGATTCGCCCAGCACCCAGCGCACGGCGTCGATGATGTTCGATTTGCCGCAGCCATTCGGGCCAACCACGCCCACGAGCTGGCCTGGCACCTGGAAATTGGTGGGATCGACGAAAGACTTAAATCCCGACAACTTGATGGAAGAGAGACGCACGTGTTTTAGAGTTCCTGGCCTATGCTGGCGGTTAATTTATGGGTGAACCCGGTTCATATGCAGCGCATGGCCACCATGCCGCCCTTGCGGCGGCAGTCTGGCCACTCACCGCGGGGTGCGCAGGGAGTGCTTTATCATACCATTTCCTGATGCTTTTCTGGCCAAAAAACAGCAGCGCCAGACAGCCCCCGCCCCTGTGTCAGCGGGCGGGACGGCCATCCTGCGCCAGTTTCCAGTCCGCACGGGAAAAAACGCGCTCGTGGCCGGACAGGCTCATGGCCAGTTTTTGCAGCCACTGCTCGGTCGGCAGCGGCTCCGCCTTGAAGCTGAGCATCACCATCAGCAGCAGGCTGGCCAGGGCCAGAGCATGGCTGACGGCAATATTCACGGCGCCGCGGGCATTCCACATGAAGCCCAGTGCCACCGCCAGGCCCAGCACGCAGCCGCTGACGGCTTCCGACACGCTGTGCGCATGCACGACCACGCGCGAAATGGCCACCAGTATGGCAAAGGCCACGCCCGCCAGCACGCCCGCGTGGCGCCAGCGCGGCGCGGCGCGCTGCAGCAAGACATACATCAGGACGGGAAAGACGGCGCCGGCGCGCATGGCATGGCCGCTGAAACCGGTAAAGTCCAGGCTGCTGCTGCCCATGCCCCAGGTCATGAAGGCCAGCTTCGACAGCACCACCAGCGCCAGGCCGGCGCCATACCACAGACTCCAGCTGAGCACCAGCTTCCACTGGCGCGACACCAGCAGCCACAGGGCAATCGCCACTCCCGCCGGGCCCATCATGGACATATCGGCCGCAAAAGAAATCCCGTTCCACCAAGTCATCGTACCAGCGCTTATTTCATGATCAGACTGCACTATGCCATGACATGGCCCCGTTTCGCGCGCCTTTTGATGCAGAGCAGCAAAGAATTACATTCCATTACAAAATTTCCATGCGGAAATTAAATGCATGGAAACATGCCGCCGCCACCGCCGCCGCCACCTTGCACCGGCCTCAGATATTCGTCAGCCGCTTGCCCTTGGGCGGCGCGAAGTCGCGGACTGCATCGATCATGCCCACCGCCAGCGCCTGCTCGGCCGTCAGGTGCAGGTCGGAATACGCGTGCACCTGCCACTGCTCTTCCGTCAGCCGGACGTGGTTGCGCAGGATGCGCTCGGTGCGCATGTCGTCGGCGCGCAAGCCTTCGACGATGATGCTGAGCGCATCCGGGCGCGAACCGGGCGACGCCGTCGCATGCGACTTGTGCACCATGAAGCGCGCCGTATCGCTGGCATGGCGCTGCCGTCCCGCCAGGAACAGGGTCACGGCGATGGACGCCACGGCGCCGGCGTTATAGGTGATGATGTCGAGCGGCAATTTACTCAGGAGGTTGTACAGGCAGATGCCATCGCTGACATAGCCCCCGTTCGACTGGATCAGGATATGCGCGGTCGTGAGCTTGTCTTCCGTGATGTCGGCCACGGCGTTGAACACGCGCCGCACCATATCGCTGTTGACGTCGCCCGAGAGCGTGAAGTAACCGTGCTGTTCAGTGTTGTTTTGCGTCTCGCTTTGTGTAGTATTCATGGCAGGCACCCGCAAGAAAGCCAGGATTTCATGATAGCGCATTCCTGCGCGGCCGGGCGCCCTTTTGCAGCGTTCGCGCACCCCTGCCAGCCCCGCAAACAGGCGCTTTCGGGCGCCCGGGACACGCCTTTACAGATTGACAGAAGCACCCTGCTGGCATATATTCCTCCCACTTGATCGGGAGAGGGCAACGCCAGCGTTGCCGCCGAAGGGGCACTACCCAAAAACTCTCAGGCAAAAGGACCGATCAGGCGGACTGAAGCTGTTGCTTTGGCGACACGTTTTAGCTCAACTCTGGAGAGCGGCCGCGGCTATTGCCGGCGGCCCACCGAAGGGGCGCACGGGGCAAGCCCCCGTAATCTCTCAGGTACAAAGGACAGGGGGGTCAGTGATCACGCTGGAAAGCCGTGTTTGGCTATTCTATGTTTTGTTAACTCCCCTTTTACCTTCGTCCCGAGGAATCCATGACGCTCAAAGCGACCCCACTCAATAACGCCCACCGTGCCCTCGGCGCCCGCATGGTTGATTTCGGCGGCTGGGACATGCCCGTCAACTACGGCTCGCAAATCGAAGAACACAACGCCGTGCGCGGCGACGCCGGCATGTTCGACGTGTCGCATATGTGCGTGGTCGATATCGAAGGTCCGAACGTGCGCGCTTTCCTGCGCGGCCTGCTGGCCAACAACGTCGACAAGCTGCAAGTGTCGGGCAAGGCGCTGTACTCGTGCATGTTGAATGCCGAAGGTACCGTCATCGATGACCTGATCGTCTACTTCTTCAACGAAAACTGGTTCCGCCTGGTCGTCAACGCGGGCACGGCGGAAAAAGACGTGGCCTGGATGCAGCAGCAAAATACCGCCAGCAACAGCGGCCTGACGATCACGCAGCGCCGCGACGGCAATGACGCCATGGCCCTGGTGGCCGTGCAAGGCCCGAACGCGCGCGCCAAGGTATGGCAGGTGCTACCGGAAACGCAAGCCGCGTCCGAAGCCATCAAGCCATTCAATGTCGTCATCGTCAAGGACACGGCTTTCGGCGAAGTCATGCTGGCGCGCACCGGCTACACGGGCGAAGACGGCTTTGAAATCGGCGTGGCCGCCACGCAGGTGGAAGCGCTGTGGAATGCCCTGGTAGCTGCGGGCGTCAAGCCGGCCGGCCTGGGCGCACGCGACACCCTGCGCCTGGAAGCGGGCATGAATCTGTACGGCCAGGATATGGATGAAAGCGTCAACCCGCTCGACGCGGGCCTGGCCTGGACCATCGACCTGGTAAGCGAACGCGACTTCACCGGCAAGGCCGCCCTGCTGGCCAAGGGCCAGAACGCGCAATTCGTCGGCCTGATCCTGCGCGAAAAAGGCGGCGTGCTGCGCGCGCACCAGAAAGTCATCGTCGCCGGCAGCGACCAGGCTGGCGAGATCACCAGCGGTACCTTCAGCCCGACCATGCAGGAAGCGATCGCCCTGGCGCGCGTGCCGAACGGCGTCGCTGTAGGCGACACCGTGCACGTGGAAATCCGCGGCAAGCAGCTGGCCGCCTCGGTAGTCAAGCTGCCTTTCGTGCGTAACGGTAAAATCCTGGCTGCGTAAGCGTATTAGAGCCGCCCGCAAGACTGCATAAACATAACCAATAACGAACACTTACCATCTGGAGCCACACATGAACATTCCTGCAGACCTGAAGTACACCGCTTCTCACGAATGGGTACGCCTTGAAGGCGACGGCACCGTCACCGTCGGCATCACCGAATACGCACAGGACGCGCTGGGCGATATCGTCTTCGTCGAACTGCCAACCGTGGGCAACACCTACGGCGCCGGCGACGACGCCGCCGTGGTGGAATCGGTCAAGGCAGCGAGCGACATCTACGCACCGGTCGCCGGCGAAGTCGTGGCCGTCAACGACGCCGTGGTCAACTCGCCAGAGTCGATCAACGCCGACGCCTACGCCAACTGGCTGTTCAAGATCAAGCCAGCCGACGTGTCGGCCCTGGACGGCTTGCTCGACGCCGCCGCCTATGGCGCCACCACCGGCGCGTAATCGCGTTTGACTCACGGGCCGCCATTGCGGCCCGTTTGCATTTAATTTTGTAGCTATGCCCCGGCGCCGCGCCCGCGCGCCGCATCCCGGTTTTTCAGTCTTTTTTGGCCTCTATATCATGACCCGCACCAGCCTGACCCAACTCGAAGCACGCGATGCCTTCATCGCCCGCCACATCGGCCCTTCCCACACCGAACAGCAAGCCATGCTCGCGACCCTCGGCTATCCATCGCGCGCCGCGCTGATCGATGCCTTGGTGCCGGCCAACATCCGCAACAAGGGCGCCCTGCCATTGGGCGCGTACTCGCAGCCGATGCCGGAACAGGAAGCGCTGTCGCGCCTGAAAGCCATCGCCGGCAAGAACCAGGTGCTCAAATCCCTGATCGGTCAGGGCTACTACAACACCTTCACCCCTGGCGTCGTGTTGCGCAACATCTTTGAAAACCCGGCCTGGTACACGGCGTACACGCCTTACCAGCCAGAGATTTCGCAAGGTCGCCTGGAAGCGATTCTGAACTTCCAGCAAGTCATCACCGACCTGACCGGCATGGGCATCTCGAATGCCTCGATGCTGGATGAAGGCACGGCCGCCGCCGAAGCGATGACCCTGATCCAGCGCGTGGGCAAGTCGAAGTCGAACGTGCTGTATGTGGCCAGCGACGTGCTGCCGCAAACCCTGGAAGTGGTGCAGACGCGCGCCCAGCCGATCGGCATCGACGTGCGTACCTTCGACCCGGCGGAGATTGAGTCGCTGGACGCCTGCTTCGGCGTGCTGCTGCAATACCCTGGCGTCAACGGCGTCGTGCGCGACTACCGCGCCGGCGTGGAAAAACTGCATGCGAATGGCGCCATGGTCATCGTCGCGGCCGACCTGCTGGCCCTGACCATGCTCACGCCACCGGGCGAATGGGGCGCCGACGTCGTCGTCGGCAACAGCCAGCGCTTCGGCGTGCCGCTCGGTTTCGGCGGCCCGCACGCGGGCTATTTGTCCACGCGCGATGAGTTCAAGCGCAATATGTCGGGCCGCCTGGTCGGCGTGACCGTCGATGCGCAAGGCAACAAGGCGTACCGCCTGGCCCTGCAAACGCGCGAGCAGCATATCCGCCGCGAAAAAGCCACCTCGAACATCTGCACGGCGCAAGTGCTGCTGGCCGTGATGGCGTCGATGTACGCCGTCTACCACGGCCCTGCAGGCCTGCTGCAGATCGCCCGGCGCGTGCACCGCTTTACGGGTGTGCTGGCGGCCAACCTGAAGACCCTGGGCTACGGCATCGCCAACGCCAGCTATTTCGACACCCTGACCGTCAACGTCGCCGATGCGGACAAACTGCACGCGACGGCCATCAAGCACGGCGTCAACCTGCGCAAGGTCGATGCCACCCATGTCGGCCTGTCGCTCGACGAAACCACCACGCGCGACGATATCGCGCTGCTGTGGACCGTGTTCGCCGAAGGCGTGGCCAACGCGCCTGCCTTCCCGGAGCTGGACGCCGTTGAAGCGGCCGTGACCAGCGCGCTGCCGGCGAATCTGGCGCGTGAAAGCGCGTATCTGACGCACCCGGTCTTCAACAGCTACCACTCGGAACACGAAATGCTGCGCTACCTGCGCAGCCTGGCCGACAAGGACCTGGCGCTGGACCGCACCATGATCCCGCTCGGCTCGTGCACCATGAAGCTGAACGCCACGTCGGAAATGATCCCCGTGACCTGGCCCGAGTTCTCGAACATCCACCCGTTCGCGCCGGATGCGCAAACGGTCGGCTACCGCGAAATGATCGCGCAGCTGGAAGAAATGCTGTGCGCGCTGACGGGCTACGCCGCCGTCTCGCTGCAGCCGAACGCCGGCTCGCAAGGCGAATACGCTGGCCTGCTGGTGATCAAGGCGTATCACGAATCGCGCGGCGAAGGCCACCGCAACATCTGCCTGATTCCCTCGTCGGCGCACGGCACCAACCCCGCATCGGCCAACATGGTCGGCATGCAGGTGGTCGTCACCAGCTGCGACGCCAACGGCAACGTGGACCTGGCCGACCTGAAGGCGAAGGCGGAAAAGCACAGCGCCAACCTGGCCTGCGTGATGGTCACCTACCCGTCCACGCATGGCGTGTTTGAAGAAGGCATCCAGGAACTGTGCGAGATCATTCATTCGCACGGCGGTCAGGTCTACATCGACGGCGCCAACATGAACGCGCTGGTCGGCGTGGCAGCTCCCGGCTCGTTTGGCGGCGACGTCTCGCACCTGAACCTGCACAAGACCTTCTGCATTCCGCACGGTGGTGGCGGACCAGGCGTCGGCCCGATCGGCGTGGGTGCCCACCTGGCGAAATTCCTGCCGAACCAGCGTTCCTCGGGCTACCAGCGTGACGTTGCCGGCATTGGCGCCGTCAGCGCCGCGCCATTCGGCTCGGCCAGCATCCTGCCGATTTCGTGGATGTACATCGCCATGATGGGCGCAGAGGGATTAACCGCAGCGACCGAGACGGCGATCCTGGCGGCGAACTACATCGCCCGCCGCCTGGCGCCGCACTATCCCGTGCTGTACTCGGGCCACGACGGCCTGGTCGCGCACGAATGCATCCTGGACCTGCGCCCGATCACGGACGCCACCGGCATCAGCAACGAAGACGTGGCCAAGCGCTTGATGGACTTCGGCTTCCATGCGCCGACCATGAGCTTCCCCGTGCCGGGCACCCTGATGATCGAGCCGACGGAAAGCGAATCGAAAGTGGAGATCGACCGCTTCATCGACGCCATGATCGCCATCCGCGCGGAAATCGCCAAGGTCGCCAGCGGTGAATTCGACCACGACGACAACCCGCTGAGGAACGCGCCGCACACGGCACAGGTGTTGATGTCGGACAACTGGGAACGCAAGTACAGCCGCGAAATCGCCGCCTACCCGGTCGCCTCGCTGCGCCAGCGCAAATACTGGCCACCGGTCGGCCGCGCCGACAACGTGTAC
Organism: Janthinobacterium amylolyticum; assembly: GCF_051380655.1. Lineage (NCBI taxonomy): Bacteria > Pseudomonadati > Pseudomonadota > Betaproteobacteria > Burkholderiales > Oxalobacteraceae > Janthinobacterium > Janthinobacterium amylolyticum. The sequence goes on along the minus strand of NZ_JBNYXL010000016.1, from coordinate 47,428 downwards.
GGCGACCGCAACCTGTTCTGCGGCTGCGCACCAATCAGCTCATACGAAGAAGAGTAATTGCCAGGCGCCCGCTTCCGCGGGCGTGCCAGCGACAAAGGCAGGCCACGCGGCCTGCCTTTTTTCATCGTAGGTCGGATTAGCGCGTGAGCGCGTAATCCGACACCACCACCGGCCTCGCCAACAATGTTGTCGGATTACGCTCCGCTAATCCGACCTACGCAAGCGGCAACGCCAGCAGGACGGCGCCCGGCAGCCCTAGGGTCGTGCCGAGTATCGTCAGCAACATGACATCGCGCCGCTCGCAGCGGGTGCGGTGCGAGCTCCAGGCGGCAAACAGCAGCGCCACGGCCACGCCGCTGAGCGCAATTCCCACTTCCGTCATGCAAGCTCTCCCGCCATTGATTCTTTTTTCATCGTTCTCATCCTTTTTATTGATTGAGCAAGCTACCTACCGGTAGGAAGTAAGTGTACAATAAAAAACACGGCGGCGTCCATGCCCCGTTTTTTTGATGACAAGAAAGAATCGCAATGCAGCAGCAAACCACTCTCCCCGCCGCCAGTCTCGGGCTGGCGGCGTCCCTGGCCCTGGTGGCCGTGCTCGGTCCGGCCGGCATCGACATGTACCTGGCCTCGATGCCGGCCATGGCGCGCGAACTGCACACCTCGTATGGGAATGTGCAATTGAGCCTGACCGTTTTCCTGCTGGCGCTGGGCGCCGGACAACTGCTGTGCGGACCGCTGACCGACATGCTGGGGCGGCGCCGTCCGCTGCTGGCCGGCATTGCCGTCTACATGCTGGCCGCCGTGTGGGCGTCGCAGGCGGATCAATTGAGCACCCTGCTGCTGGCGCGGCTGGTACAAGGCCTGGGCGCGGCCTTGACTCTGGTGGTAGTGATGAGCATGGTGCGCGACGTGGCCGATGGCGTCCGGGCGGCGCAGCTGTTTGCCCTGTTGATGACCATCGTTGGCCTGGCGCCCGTGCTGGCGCCCGCCGTCGGCGGCCTGCTCGACGCGCATTACGGCTGGCGCGCCGTGATGCTGGCCCTGGCCGTGCTGGGCGGCGTGACCTTGCTCAACAGCGCGCTGTTCTTGCCAGAAACCCTGCCGCCGGCGAACCGCGTCTCGCCGGCGGGCATGCACCGCACCTATGCGCGCATCGCGCGCGACCGCGCCTTCCTGCTGCCGGCGCTGGCCCTGTCCGCCAGCTTCTTTTTCCTGTTTGCCTATATCGGCGGCGCCTCGCTCGTCTACCAGCGCGATTTCGGCCTGTCCACCGGCAGCTTCGGCCTGGTTTTCGGCGCCACGGGCGTGGCCGTGCTGCTGGGCGCGATGGCCAGCGGGCGCCTGGTGGAAAAGTACGGCGTGGCGCGCCTGAGCGCTGCCGGCAGCGCCGCCATGCTGTGCGGCGCCGTGCTGGCCCTGCTGGGCGCGTGGGCCGGTGCCGGCATCACGGCCGTCGTGCCCGGCATGTTCCTGGCCCTGTTTGGCCTGGGCATCGCGGAAGCGGCGCTGATGGCCATGGCCATGGGCTCGCAGCGCAAGGCGCTCGGCTCCACGGCCGCCCTGCTGGGCGCCATCCAGATGAGCCTGTCATCGTTGGCCACGCCCCTGGCGGCCGGCCTGTCCGAACGGGGGCCGTTGCCATGGCTACTGTTCTTGACCGTGGCCGGCCTGCTGGTATCATGGCTGACCCTGGCAACTGCGCGCGGCCATCCGGCCCATGCCACCGGCCAGGGAGCGCACTGACGCCTCACCCCATAGCACCCCCATGATGAAAAAACGCTCGGCCTCGGCCGATAACATCTGCGCCGTCGCCGTCGTCCATTTTTCGGAGCACGGCTACGACGCCTCGTCCCTCAGCGACATCGCCGAGCAGGCGGGCATGCGCAAGGCTTCGCTGTATTCGCATTTCGCCGGCAAGGACGCCCTCTTCCTTGACGTCTTTGCCGACGCCCTGGCCGAAGAGCAAGCGTTCATGGATGGCTGTTTCGCCGACGAAGCATCGCTGGCGGCAAATGCCGGCGGCCAGCTGGCCGGTTCCCTGTACTGCGACCGCATGGCCCAGCGCTATGCGGATTCTGCCCATCTGCGCTTCCTGCTGCGCACGGCCTATTTGCCGCCCGCCAGCCTGCGCGTGGAAGTCGGCACCGGCTACGAAATGCTGCTGGCGCAATTGCAGCGCCATTACGTTGCCAGCCTGCGCCGCCTGGTGCCATCCCTGCCACCGCAGCGCATCGAACTGTACGCGCAAGCCTACCTGGGCATCGTCGACAGCCTGCACGTGGAACTGATCTACGCAGGCGGTGCCACCCTGCAGCAGCGCCACGCGGCGCTGTGGCAGATATTGTCCGATTCGCTGGCGCTGGCGGTGCAATCAGCTTGATGCGGCAGGTCCAGTTTCCAGACATACTGAACAGCAACGTCGTAGACACAGGACAGAAACCGGCGTTTTCTGCTCAGGCCCGGCATGCGAAAGATAGCTCAGGCATATGCGTGCACCAATAAAAAGCCAGCGAGCGGAACGACGGCAAACAGCACAACAACGCCAAGGCATCCCGATGGGGAGCGGGAGCTGCGCCCTGCAGGCGAAGTGCCGCGCTCACGCTCCCGCGGCGCCCTGCCATGCAGCCATTTAAGATGGCAGGACTGGCAGAAGTAGGTCGTCCTGTTGTTGCGCCAGGCTTCAATGGTGCGGTCGGTGTGGCGTGCAAGCGTGCCGCAACGGGCACATTCAAAATGGGTTTCTTTGGGCCGTTTTTTAGAAATGTGCTTACCAGCAAAAAACATGACAATAAGCCCGGCTATTACGGCAACGGCGATCAGTTCCATGGGCATGTGTTTTCTCTACAGGCATAGCGTTGACAGTGGCTGTTTCTTGGCCAATTGGCGTACCCGAGCATAACGGATTGCCAAGTGGCAAAAATCACGCATTGTCACGGCAACGGGGACGGCAGCCTCTGGCCACAACAAAAATTTTTACTATGGGGCAGCTGACGTTCGCCTTCGTCCACTCATCACATTACACTTTGGAAACCTAAGATTTCTTCAGTTGACACTCTTGCAGCACGTCCATAAGATGCCCTCATTATTCATTTACGGAGTCCCACGTGGGTACTTGTTCTAGTGACAGTAGCCGATCTTGTATCGGTGATTGCCTCGGCAGCTAAACAGCAAGCAACGCGGAACTCTCTTTCCTCCGTGCCTTGCTGAGCAAGGTGCGGTGTCTCGCGCGGCCAGTCCGGCTGCGCGCCTCCTCCCTCTTTCCGATCGCGACCGGCTACTGACCCGGATTGCACGCCAGCGCCATGCCTAGCCAAGCTAGCCATGCCGCGTTGGCGGCACGCAAGTCTTGCCTGCGGCTGCGCCGCCCGCCAACACATCGTCGTGAAAGGAAGAGCCATGAATCTCTTCACCCGCTTATTCGAATCGTTCCTGCGCAAGCGCCATACGGCCGGCCACTTCCGCCGGCGCGCCATGCCGCTGGAAAACAGCACGGCCCGGCCCGTGCCCGACCACCTGGCGCGCCAGTTGCTGGGCGCCGCCCATGAAGACCTCGACACGGCCCTGAACCGCCTGCACACGCGCCTCGAAGGCTTGCGTGATGCCGAGGCGCAAGTCATTGGCGCGCAGACGGGACCAAACGAGGTCGAGCATGAAAAACCGCTGGCCTGGTACCAGCATCTGTGGCTGTGCTACAAGAACCCGTTCAACCTGCTGCTCACCGTGCTGGCGATTGTTTCCTACCTGACGGAAGATCCGAAAGCCACCATCGTCATCGGCACCATGGTGATTTTGTCGACCCTGCTGCGCTTCGTGCAGGAAGGCCGCTCGAACAGGGCCGCCGAGCGCCTGAAAGCCATGGTCAGCAACACCGCCACCGTACTGCGCAATGGCCAGCAGACGGAACTGGCTATCCGCCAACTGGTGCAGGGCGACATCATCGTGCTGTCGGCCGGCGACATGATCCCCGCCGATTGCCGTCTGCTGTCCGCGAAGGACCTGTTCGTCAGCCAGGCCGCCATGACGGGCGAATCCTTGCCGGTGGAAAAGATGCCCGAGCTGGCCGATGCGCAGGGCAAGGACCCGATGGAACTGGCCAACCTGCTGTTCATGGGCACCAACGTGATCTCGGGAGCGGCCACGGCGCTGGTGCTGGCCACCGGCAACCGCACGTATTTCGGCACCATCGCCACGAGAGTCACGGCCACGGAGCGCACGCCGACGGCGTTTGAAGCGGGCGTCAACAGCGTCAGCTGGCTGTTGATCCGCTTCGCCCTCGTGATGGCGCCGCTCGTGTTCCTCATCAATGGCTGGACCAAGGGCGACTGGATGGAAGCCTTCCTCTTCGCCCTGTCCGTCGCTGTCGGCCTGACGCCGGAAATGCTGCCCATGATCGTCACCAGCACCCTGGCCAAGGGCGCCGTGAAACTGTCGAAAAAGAAAGTTGTCGTGAAACGCCTGGATGCCATCCAGAACTTCGGCGCCATGGACGTGCTGTGCACCGACAAGACGGGCACCTTGACGCAGGACAAGATCGTGCTGGAGCGCCATACCGACGTGTTCGGCCAGCCCTCCGATGAGGTGCTGCAATTTGCCTATTTGAACAGCCACTACCAGACAGGCCTGAAAAACCTGCTGGACCGCGCCGTGCTCGACCACGTGGAACTGCAGACGGAAATGCAGCTGGCCCGCGATTACGTCAAGGTAGATGAAATCCCGTTCGACTTCGTGCGCCGCCGCATGTCCGTCGTCGTGTCTGAAAAGAATGACCACCATGAGCTGATCTGCAAGGGCGCCGTCGAGGAAATCCTCGCCGCCTGCAGCCATCTGCGCCTCGGCGGCGTCAGCATTCCGCTCGATGATGCCCTGCTAGCGAAAGTGCTGGAAACCACGCACGGCCTGAATGCGGAAGGCTTGCGCGTGGTGGCCGTGGCCGTCAAGGAAGTGCCGCCGCACAAAACCGTGTATGGCGTGGCCGATGAAACGGCGCTGACCCTGATCGGCTACGTGGCCTTCCTCGATCCGCCGAAGGAATCGACGGCGCCCGCCCTGCGCGCGCTGGCCGAGCATGGCGTGACGGTCAAAGTCTTAACGGGCGACAACCACCTGGTGACGGCGAAGATTTGCCGCGAAGTGGGCCTGGCCGTGCATGGCGTGCTGCAAGGCCCGCAGCTGGACGACATGGACGACGCCACCCTGGCCAGGGCGGCCGAAGACAACACCGTGTTTGCCAAGCTCAGCCCGCTACACAAGGAACGTCTGGTGCGTGCCCTGCGCGGCAATGGCCACATCGTCGGCTTCATGGGCGACGGCATCAACGACGCACCCGCCCTGCGCGCGGCCGACATCGGCATTTCCGTCGATTCGGCCGTCGATATCGCCAAGGAAGCGGCCGACATCATCCTGCTGGAAAAGAGCCTGATGGTGCTGGAAGAAGGCGTGCTGGAAGGCCGCCGCACCTTCAGCAACATGCTCAAATACATCCGCATGACGGCCAGCTCGAACTTCGGCAATGTGTTTTCCGTGCTGGTGGCCAGCGCCTTTTTGCCTTTCCTGCCCATGCTGCCGCTGCACTTGCTGGTGCAAAACCTGCTGTATGACGTGTCGCAGATCGCCATTCCGTTCGACAATGTCGATGCCGAACTGATCCAGCAGCCCTTGAGCTGGAACCCGCGCGACATCGGCCGCTTCATGGTCTTCTTCGGCCCCATCAGCTCGATCTTCGACATCAGCACGTTCATCCTGATGTGGCATGTGTTCGGCGCGAATACCCCGGAACAGCAGACCCTGTTCCAGTCCGGCTGGTTCGTCGTGGGACTCTTGACGCAAACCCTGATCGTGCACCTGATCCGCACGCCCAAGCTGCCCTTCATCGACAGCATCGCGTCCGTACCCCTGCTGGTGGCGACCACCGCCATCATGGCCGTGGGCGTCTTCCTGCCGATGGGGCCGCTGGCGAGCTACTTCAAGCTGCAGGCTTTGCCACTTGGATATTTCCCATGGCTGCTGGGCATTCTCGTCTGCTACACCGTGCTGACGACGTTCATGAAACGCGTGTACCTGCGCAAATTCGGCTGGCAATAGTATGATGGACCGCTCTTCCACCGATAAAAGGCGCGCATGAGCGGCTCCCCCTCAGCTTCATCACTATCCAAACGCACGCAGGCCTTGCTGCTGTCCGCTTTGGTATTTCCCGGCAGCGGGCATTTCTTGCTTGGACGCAAAGCCCGTGGCTGCCTCTTCCTCGTGCCCTCGCTGGTCGCGCTGCTGATCGTGTTGCGCCAGATCATGGCACGATTGGACCAGATCATGGCACAGATCGACAGTGGCGCCCTGCCCCTCGACGTGCAGCTGATCGCGGAAAAAGTCGATGCCCTGTCGGCCAATGACGGCCCGGCCATGACGGTAGCCGTCTGTGTGCTGGTGGTGTGCTGGCTAGCCAGCATCATCGACATTTTCCTGATCAAGCCATGACGGAAGAAGCGGAGGCGCGTAATGAACGCAAAAAACGCAAGGAAGCGAAGATGCAGGCGCGCCGCGCGCAGCTGGCGCTGAGCCGCCAGGATCACGGCAGGCCGCTGGCCTGGCGCGGCTGGTTCGATGGTTCCGCGCATCCGAATCCAGGCAAGCTGGGCATAGGCGCCCTGCTGCTGGGGCCACAGGGCGAACGCATCGAAGTGAGCCAGGCGGCCGGCTATGGCAACAGCAGCGAAGCGGAATACGCGGCCCTGACGGCGCTGCTGCAAGCGGCGGTCAAGGTGCGCCCGCCCCCGGTCCAGCTGCTGCTGTACGGCGACAGCCAGGTGGTCATCAACGATGTGCTGGGGACGACGCCGGTCGGCGCCAAGGGGCTGGAAACGCAGAGGGCCACCGTAGTGGCCCTGCTGGAACAATTCACAGAGGTAAGCTTGCACTGGCTGCCGCGCCACCGCAATGGCGAGGCGGACAAACTGTCGCAGATGGCGGTTGCAAACCTTACCCCAGAGTCCTAAATACCGGGGTCGTGCCCTCCAGGGTACGATCCCGGCCTTGACGGGGTAGGCAACTTAAGCCGCACGGCCGATCCGCAAGGCTTCCTTGGCTTCTTTCGCCACAGGGCGTTGCTTGCCCTTCAAACCCGTGACACTGGCCTGCTGGCCATTCAGTTTGAAGACGCTGACCACTTGCGCCAGGCTGTGCGCCTGGTGCTGCATCGATTCGGCGGCCGCCGCCGATTCTTCCACCAGCGCCGCATTTTGCTGGGTGACGGCATCCATCTGGCCGATGGCGCGGTTGATCTCGTCGATGCCCACGCTTTGCTCGCTGCTGGCGGCCGTGATTTCCGTGATGATGTCGCTCACGCGCTGCACGCTGTCAACGATATCGTTCATGGTCGAACCGGCTTGCGCCACCAGCATGCTGCCCGCGTTGACTTGCTCCACGGACGCGCCGATCAGGGTCTTGATTTCCTTCGCGGCGGACGCCGAACGCTGCGCCAGGTTGCGCACTTCCGATGCCACGACGGCGAAACCACGGCCCTGCTCGCCGGCGCGCGCCGCTTCCACTGCCGCGTTCAGGGCCAGGATATTCGTCTGGAAAGCGATACCGTCGATCACGGAAATAATGTCGACGATCTTGTTCGACGAGGCGTTGATCGACTCCATCGTGCCCACCACCTGCGCCACCACGTCGCCACCCTTGACGGCCACTTGCGCCGCCGAGGCCGCCAACTGGTTGGCCTGGCGCGCGTTATCCGCATTCTGCTTCACGGTGCTGGTCAGTTCTTCCATCGAGGAAGCTGTTTCTTCCAGCGAACCGGCCTGCTCTTCCGTGCGGCTCGACAGGTCCTGGTTGCCGGCGGCGATCTGCGTCGACGAGGTGGCGATGCTGTCCGTGCCGCTGCGCACTTCGCTGACGATGTTGAGCAGGCTGGTATTCATGTCTTTGAGGGCGAGTAAAAGCTGCCCGGTTTCATCCTTGGCACTGGCGTCGATCTGCGCCGTCAGGTCGCCATCGGCCACCTTGCGGGCGATCTCCACGGCCGTGCGCAGCGGGCGCACGATGCCCATGGTCAAGACCCAGGCGCACACGACGCCGAATGCCAGCGCCAGCGCGGCCAGGGTCAGCAACAGGTTGCGGCTGGTGCTGGCAACCTCATCGATCTCGCGCGCCGTGGCGTCGATGCTGGCGCGCTGGTGCTGCAGCATGTCGTTGACCACTTTCAGGTATTTCGTCGAGCCTGGCACGAAAATGTTCTGGAAAGCCTGCTCCGCTTCCGCCTCGTGTCCGTCCGCCTTCAGTTTCGACACTTGCGCGCGCGAATCCAGATACACCTTGCGCTGCTCGCTCACCAGGCGGAACAATTCCTTTTCTTCCGGGCTGGAAATGAGCGCTTCGATTTTCTTTTGCAGCTCGCCCGACACCACCGACGATTGCTTGGCTTCTTCCGCAAAGTAGGCGCCCAGTGTCGTGTCGCTGCTGCGCGCGATGGCCGTGGTGCGGCGCACGCCGCTGTCAATCTTCGCATACCAGTCGGAAATGAAACGTTCCTTGGCCAACGGCAGCTCCATCATATTGCGCGTGGACACGGCCACATCGTGCAAGCGCCACACGCTGATGCCCGTGATGACCATGGAAAACAGCAAAATGACGGCAAAACCCAGGCCGAGACGCACACCAATACTGACGTTTCTTAACAAATTCATGTGAATATCCTAAAAAAGCGGAACCAGACTACAAAAGGGTACAAAGCAAAAGACAGGGAAGGCGGCTGCGCGCGGCAGCCGCCAGAGGCATCAGCGTGCGCGCAGGCGCAAGGCCGTTGCCGGTGCTTGCCCAGCCTGGCGCTGGGCGGCATGCGCGCCTTTCAAGCCGGTGGCGCCGGCCTGCTGGCCATTCAGTTTGAAGACGCTGACCACTTGCGCCAGGCTGTGCGCCTGGTGCTGCATCGATTCGGCGGCCGCCGCCGATTCTTCCACCAGCGCCGCATTTTGCTGCGTGACGGCATCCATCTGGCCGATGGCGCGGTTGATCTCGTCGATGCCCACGCTTTGCTCGCTGCTGGCGGCCGTGATTTCCGTGATGATGTCGCTCACGCGCTGCACGCTGTCAACGATATCGTTCATGGTCGAGCCGGCTTGCGCCACCAGCATGCTACCCGCGTTGACTTGCTCCACGGACGCGCCGATCAGGGTCTTGATTTCCTTCGCGGCACTGGCCGAACGCTGGGCCAGGTTGCGCACTTCCGATGCCACGACGGCAAAGCCACGGCCCTGCTCGCCGGCGCGCGCCGCTTCCACTGCCGCGTTCAGGGCCAGGATATTCGTCTGGAAAGCGATACCGTCGATCACGGAAATAATGTCGACGATCTTGTTCGACGAGGCGTTGATCGACTCCATGGTGCCCACCACCTGCGCCACCACGTCGCCGCCCTTGACGGCCACTTGTGCCGCCGAGGCCGCCAACTGGTTGGCCTGGCGCGCATTGTCCGCATTCTGCTTCACGGTGCTGGTCAGTTCTTCCATGGATGACGCTGTTTCTTCCAGCGAACCGGCCTGCTCTTCCGTGCGGCTCGACAGGTCCTGGTTGCCGGCGGCGATCTGCGTCGACGAGGTGGCGATGCTGTCCGTGCCGCTGCGCACTTCGCTGACGATGTTGAGCAGGCTGGTATTCATGTCTTTGAGGGCAAGTAAAAGCTGCCCGGTTTCATCCTTGGCGCTGGCGTCGATCTGCGCCGTCAGGTCGCCATCGGCCACCTTGCGGGCAATTTCCACGGCCGTGCGCAGCGGGCGCACGATGCCCATGGTCAAGACCCAGGCGCACACGACGCCGAATGCCAGCGCCAGCACGGCCAGCAGCACCAGCAGGTTGCGGCTGGTATTGGCAACGGCGTCGATCTCGCGCGCGGTCGTGTCGATGCTGGCGCGCTGGTGTTCCAGCAAGTCCTGCACCATCTTCTGGTACTTGGCGGCGGCAGGTACGAACGTCTTTTCAAACACGTCATTGGCGGCCTCGACCTGCGACTCGCCTTTCAGCTTGTATACCTGGTCGCGCGAGCTGATGTACACCTTGCGCTGCTCCAGCAAGCCGGCAAACATGGCTTTTTCGTCCGGCAGGTCGATCAGTGCCTCGATTTTCTTTTGCAGCTCGGCCGAACTGGCCGACGAGACTTTCGATTCTTCGGCGAAATAGCCGCTGAGCGAGGTGTCGCTGCTGCGGGCAATGGCGATGGTGCGGCGCACGGCGCTGTCGATGCGGCCGTACCAGTCGGAAATATAGCGTTCCTTGGCCAGCGGCTGTTCCATCATGGTGCGCGTGGCCGTGGCCACGTCGTGCAGGCGCCAGACGCTGATGCCCGTGATGACCATGGAAAACAGCAAGATGACGGCAAAACCGAGGCCCAGGCGGACACCGATGCTGACGTTGCGTAATAAATTCATGTGACTATCCTAAAAAGCCCTGCTGCCAGATGTGCAAAAGCTTGCCGCACCCCATGGGGCGCTCTGGCTGGCGGCAGTATCGAAGCGGGCATAAAAAATGAAACTGAAGTGAAACTGGCGCACGGTCCGCGTGAACCGTGCGCCAGGAAATGCGCTAGCGTGCGCCTTGCAGAAAGAGCAAGCAATGCTTGGGGTCAATTGTTTCTAGAAATTTCCCACAGCAGCGTATGGTTTGGGAATTTACGCCGCCAACTTCTCGATCAGGCCCATCTCGGCACTGGACATCAGCTGGTCGATGTCGACGAGGATCAGCATGCGCTCGTCGATGGTGCCGAGGCCAATCACATATTCCGTATTGATCGAGCGGCCCATGTCCGGTGCCGGCTTGATTTGCTCGGGCAGCAAGGTGGTGACGTCGGAAACGCGATCGACAACCATGCCAACCACGCGGTTGCCGATGTTGAGGATGATGACGACGGTAAACTGGTCATAGCTGGGCGTGCCCAGGTTGAATTTGATGCGCATGTCGACGATCGGCACGATGATGCCGCGCAGATTGACCACGCCCTTGACGAACTCGGGGGCGTTGGCGATGCGGGTCGGCGTTTCATAGCTGCGGATTTCGCTGACTTTCTGGATGTCGATGCCGTATTCTTCCTGGCCCAGGGTAAAAGCCAGGTATTCGGCAGCCTTGGCGACAGCCGCGCCCGATTCGCTGGAGATGGTGCTCATGATAATCCTTTAGAAAAAACGCCGGAAGCGCGCAGGGCATTCATGGTGCCGGGCGTTAAAAAACAGCGCATTAAAATTGCAATACGGCAATATTAACGCATGTAAATATGACGTGCACTAAAAATGTGCACATCACCTGAATTTACTGTATTTATAACAACCTTTTGTGGCAATCCCGATACCCTGGCGCTCCGCAGCGGCGTTTATTTCACGAGCGTGTTATCAATGACATCATCAAAGAACGCATATTCAAAACGGTACATGAAATCCATGGCGCAGGGCACGCCATGGCATAGCCCGGGCTTGAACTTTTCCTTGCTCAGCAGGATAGCGCCGTAATACGCCATGCGCTCGTTCGAGGACGAGTACACGGAAACATCGCCGACGTTACCCTCGGCATCCACCGACAGGATCAGTTTCAGCTCGCCAGGGCCGCCTATGCGCCTGTGCACCTCGCGCAATTGCATGATGCTCGGTCCCAGCCCCCTTAGGGGGAAAGGCGGCTCATCATCGGCCGCCATGGAAGAATATACGGCGCGCAGCTTATTCCGGTGTTCCACGCTCATTTCCCCGTAAGTCTGGTTGAGCGGCAGCCAGCTGTCACGCAAGGCATCGCGGCGGATGTGCGTGCCAAGAGCAGGCGTGTCTTCCTTGTAGTTGAGCGCAGGAGTGTTATGCGCCAGCAATGGCGGGCTGGCCATCAGGACGGCAAGCAGCATCAGTATGGTTCGCATGGTGCCTTTCATGGTGTGCGGTAATGGTCCCGGCGCGCCCACATCCGGACGAACATCTTGCCACATAGATAGTTTGCATGAAAAACAAGACAATGACAATGCCGCGCCAGGAGACAGAAACCAGGCGCGCGCCTATGGCACAATATGGGCGCTTCTTTATCAGGACTGTACCGAATGACAACCAGCTGCCTCCCTCCTTCCCTTGAACTTTGGCAACCCCGCCTGCTGGCCCTGGCCACGGCGGGCCTGGGCGACGACAGCGCCCACGATATCAATCACTTGCAGCGTGTCTGGCGCAACGCCAGCGTGCTGCTGCGCGAGTACGCGCAAGCCGACGCCCTGACCGTGATGGCAGCCTGCTACCTGCACGACCTGGTCAACTTGCCAAAAAACCATCCGGAGCGCCACCTGGCCTCGCGCCAGGCCGCCAGCCTGGCTTGCCGCCAGCTGGCGGAACTGGATTTCCCCGCTGACAAATTGCCGGGCGTGGCCCATGCCATCGAGACGCACAGTTTTTCCGCCAACCTGCCGCCGCATACCATCGAGGCGCAAATCGTGCAGGATGCGGACCGCATCGACGCGCTGGGCGCCGTCGGGCTGGCGCGCCTGTTCTACACGGCGGCACGCATGGAGAGCGCGCTGGCGCATGGCACCGACCCGCTGGCCGCGCAGCGCCCGCTGGACGACAAGGCCTTCGCGCTCGACCATATCGTTACCAAACTCGACAAGCTGCCGGGCAAGATGCAGACGCGGGCGGGTCGCGCCCTGGCCGAACGGCGGCTGGCCGTGCTGACGGAATTCCGCGCCGCCTTCGCCGACGAATGGGGCGTTGCCATATAGCATGTGGTGGCGATAGCCAGCATGGCCCATGCTGTCTATAATACAAGGCTCAGCTATCGCGCCGCGGCGTCAGCAGCAGCATGGACGCGCGGGCGCAACGCCAACAACTGAACCCTGCGGGCCGCATGGCGGCGCGCGGTGTGCGCCGAAAGCATGCATGTCCGACAACACGACACCCGACAGCACTACCCTCTCTTCACCGGCCGCGCCCGCGCGCGCCGGCAACCTCAACTTCATCCTCGTCTGCGTCTTCATCGACATGCTGGGCATCGGCCTGGTGGTGCCCGTGCTGCCCATCCTGATCGGCGACTTTGTCGACGGAAAGGATGCCCAGGCCTTCTGGTACGGCATCATGGCAGCCCTCTTCGGCTTGCTGCAATTCATCTTCATGCCCATGCTGGGCGCCGTCAGCGACCGCGTGGGACGCCGTCCCGTGCTGCTGTATTCGATGGCCGGCATGGCCGTCAATTTCCTTGCCACCGCGCTGGCGCCCAACCTGGCCTGCCTGTTCATCGGCCGCGTGATTGGCGGCGTGTCGTCGGCCAGCATGTCGGTGGCATCCGCGTATGCCTCCGATGTCTCCACGCCGGACAACCGCGCCAAGAGTTTCGGCAAGATCGGCGCCGCCTTCGGCCTGGGCTTCATCTGCGGCCCCATGCTGGGCGGCTTGCTGGGCGACATCAACCTGCACCTGCCCTTCTTTGTCGCGGCGGGATTATCGGCCGCCAATTTTATCTACGGCTATTGCTTCGTTCCCGAATCGCTGCAACCGGGTCCGCGCGCGCCGTTCACCCTGGCGCGCATCAATCCCTTCGCCGCCCTGCTGAAGCTGGCGCGCCGCGTGGAGATCCGCGGCCTGGTGCTGGCCTTTGGCCTGATGACGTTTGCGCAGATGATGCTCAACACCACATGGGTGCTGTACACGCACTTCCGCTTCGACTGGACGCCGCGCCAGAACGGCATTGCCCTGTTCTGCGTGGGGCTGTGCGCGGCCGTGGTGCAGGCGGGCTTGCTGGGCATCCTGATCAAGCGCTTTGGCGAAGTGCGCCTGTCCCTGCTGGGCATGGCCTCGGGCGCCATCACCTATCTGCTGTATGGCATGGCCACGCAGGGCTGGATGATGTACGCCCTCATCCTGTGCAACCTGCTGGCCTTTGCCGCCGGCCCTGCCCTGCAAGGCATCATCTCGAAGTCGTCAAATGCCAGCGAGCAGGGTGAACTGATGGGTTCATTGCAGTCCATCAGCAGCCTGGGCATCATCATCATGCCTTTGCTGGGCAGCATGATCCTCGGTGAAGTAAGCCACTTGCCGCCGCAGGACTGGCGCATCGGCAGCACCTTCTATCTGTGCGCCGTCATGCAGGTACTGGGCATCGCCGTGGCCTGGAGATACTTCAAGGCGCATGGCCAGGAAGGACTTGTGGTTTCCACCACAAAGTAGTCGGCGGCGTAATATTGCATTTGAGAAATAAATAGGCGAGAATGTGCGATCAGCCGTGCGTTGCCGACGTCCGGCATTCGATGGTGAGCAAGGATGGGTATGACTGACTTTTATTCCAGCGCCTGGCGCCGAACCATGGCCATGCTGGCGCTGGCGCTGCCGTCCCTGGCCAGCGCGCAATGTTCGCGCGATATCCAGGTGCCCGTCTCGGCGATCGGGGCCAGCGTGGTGATCAATGGCGCCGCCATCAGCGGCATCTACCCGGACTTGCTGCGCAGCCTGGGCGCCAAGGCCGGCTGCAATTTCATCTTCACGCCCGTGCCCCGTGCGCGCCTGGAAGCCATGTTCGAGGCGGGCAAGGCCGACATGCTGATACCGGCCAGCAGCACGCCCCGCCGCGACCAGCACGGCCTGTTCATTCCCCTGATGGGCAACCGGCCCCTGCTGGTATCGCTGCAAAGCGCGCGCGCACCCATCAACACCATGCAGGAACTGATCGACCGGCGCGAATTGCGCATTGCGCTGGTACGCGGCTATGACTATGGCGCGTCCTACCAGGCGCTGGCCAAGGAACTCGGCAGCCAGGGCCGGCTCTTCTATGAAGTCGACGCGCTCTCCGTGGCGCGTTTGATGCAAAGCGGCTTCATCGACGCCACCATCATGGGCCCGACCATCCTGGCCGGCGTGGCGCAGAACGACGCGCGCGTGTATGGCCTGGCCGACCGACTGCGCCTGGAAGCGCTGCCGGAACTGCCCTGGGGCATGAGCGGCGCCTACCTGTCGCGCAAGTCGCTGACGGCGGAAGACCAGGCCACCCTGCGCGAACTGCTGGAAAAAGCGGGCCGCTCCGGTACCCTGATGGAAGGTTTCCAGCGCCATCACCGCCAGGAATTGCTGACGCTCAGCATACGCCCGCGCTAAGGCCCGCATGTCCGGTACCGTCGTCGCTGTCGTACTGTTCGCCGCCCTGCTGCATGCCAGCTGGAACGCCATCGTCAAGTCGGGCAAGGATACCTTTCTCAGTACCGTGCTGGTGTCAGTGGGCGCGGCGCTGATCTCGCTGGCCGTGCTGCCCTTCGTCGCAGCGCCTGCTCCGGCCAGCTGGCCCTACCTGGCGGCGTCCGCCGTGGCCCAACTCGCTTATTACTCGCTGCTGGCGGCCGCCTACCGGGCGGGCGACATGAGCCACGCCTATCCATTGATGCGCGGCAGCGCGCCCCTGCTGGTGGCGCTGGCCAGCTGGCCGCTGATCGGCGAGCGCCTGTCGTCCATGCAGATGGGCGCCGTCGCCTGCATCTGCGCCGGCATCTTCGGCCTGTATTTCGCATCGCGCCAGCCTGCCGCTGCCCGCGTGGCGAAACACGCGGGACGCGCCACCGCCTTTGCGCTGGGCAATGCCTGCGTCATTGCCAGCTATACCCTGATCGATGGCATCGGCGTGCGCCTGTCCGGCGCGCCGGCCGCCTACACGATGTGGATTTTTGTCCTGAACGGCGCCGGGCTGCTGCTGTGGACGGCGCTACGCCGCCCGGCCGACTTGCTGGCCTATGCTGGCACGCAATGGCGGCTGGCCGCCTTTGGCGGCTTCGGCACCCTGGCCTCGTATGGCCTGGCATTGTGGGCCATGACGCAGGCGCCCGTGGCAGCCATCGCCGCCCTGCGCGAAACATCGATCCTGTTCGCCGTCGCCATCGCCGCCCTGTTCCTGCGCGAACGCATCAGCCCCCGGCGCTACCTGGCCATCGCGCTGATCGCGGCGGGAGCCGTGCTGATGCGGGCTGGCTAGACGCTGCCTCGTGGAATCAAAGTCTGTTTTATTGCAATAAAGCCACACATTCAATTACTTGCGGAAATATATTTATCTTTTGATAATTTCATTTTACCATCTGGTTTCGACAGCCAACCAGGAGGTAGTATGCGAGTATTCAGTTCAGGCATGCGCGGCGCCGGCGCACTCAGCACCTTGTTTCTGTTTGGCGCCTGCGCAGCCCCACCAGTCAGCACCGCAGCAGAGTGGGCATGGTGGGACAGCGGCTGGCCCAAGATCACAGCCTCCAAAGGTTCGCTGGAAGAACAACTGGAAACGGTGTTCGGCCAACTGTCCACCGACTGCGCGATCTGGCCGAAAGGCAAGCTCAAGAACAATATCTCGCAAATTCCCGCGCCGATCAAAAAAGAAGCCAATTTGCTGGGCTTAAGCGAACAGGTGCATGCGGTACCCTTCGACTCGGCCAACCGTCTGATGAGCTTTCTATTCGCCAGCGACAATCTCAACGGCGACCAGAGCCGGCGTATCGACAACAATAATTATGTGTTCACCGAAAATATCGATTTAAGCGCCCTGGCCGCGCCGCGCGTCGGCTCCGACACCCTCGGCTACAGGCACACATGCAGTTCCTACCTCGCGGCGGCGCTCGATGCCGGTTCGTCGATTCCGATGGCCAGCGTCAGCGCTGCCCTGAAAACGGAGTCCAAAGAAACAGCCAACCTGGTCCTGATCAAGGGTACCTTCGAAAATCCGCTGTATCTGCGCACCAGCGCCCAAGATTTACCTACCTTGCTGCGCTTCTGGAAGGCCTACGCACAAGGTAACGGCTACTCGGACAACTTGCGCATCATCAAAGGATTTTCAGGCGTGCTGAGCATGCGGGTCAAGTCAACCGACCGCAGCATGCGTTTCAATGTCGGCGCGAAAAGCAATGTCGATCTGCCCATGCTGAGCGCATCGCTGTCATCGTCGGCCGAAATTGCGAGCAGCAACAACCTGCTGGTCAGCCAATATCTGACCTACGTCTATGCCAACGTGCCAACGGCCAGCCTGTTTGCACCGGCTCCGGCCCCCAGCCAGGTGAAAGCGGCCTTTGCTCTGGCAAGTATCCAAACCGGCGGCGCCAATGGCTCTTACCTGTTCACCGACAAACCTTTCGAGTTCTGGGCCGATATCGATGCCATCCCCAAGGACATGTGCAACGTAAGTTCCTGGGACGTGCTCTCGCCCAGCGGTGCCACAACCCTCGCAAACAGCAATTACAGGGTCGGCCAGACAGAGAGTGGTGTTTGCCGCTTCACCATCACCGGCGACGCGCCATCAGGCACCAAGGCCCCGGACAGCATCGTGCTCGACTACCAGATCGCCAGCAGAAAAAGCCTGCAGGAGAAAAAAGGCAGCGTGCAGCTGGTACTGCCGGGACGCCTGCGCGTGCAGGCTTCGGATCACCCGGCCTATCGTCCGCCCGCCGCGCCCGTCGAAGGCGCCAAATACGGCTCCGGCGCCGTCAACTGGTCTTACCAGCTCGATTTTTTCGATACGGAACGCGCCATCGACAGCAATCGCCTGCAGCAGGTGGCCAGCAGCGGCCAGCCCGTGCTGGCATGCAAGGACAAGAGCCATGCGCTGGTGGAAACCATCAGCGTCGACTCGGGCGCGCGCATCCGTCTCACGCTCAGGCCCGCCGTCATCACCGCGCTAACCGCTGGCGAAGTGTGCACGCTGAAGGGACTGGCCTTGCGTGTGCCTGCCGTCAACACGACCGCCCTGCTGACGCGGCCCATCGAGGCGGAACTGCTGATTCCCTAGCCATTAGAATGCGGGCGGCGCCTGTCTAGCGAAGGTCGACCGGCACCATCGGCAACTCGATCGCGCTGGCCGCCCCTGCCGCGTGATACACCCGCTGCGTGGCTTTTATATAGTGGCCTGGGTCGGCCAGGAAGATGTTCGGCACGTAGTTTTGCGGGTTGCGGTCGTACAGGGGGAACCAGCTCGACTGCACTTGCACGGCGATGCGGTGGCCGGGCAGGAAGACGTGGTTCGCGTTCGGCAAGGCGAAGCGGTAGCGTTCGACCTTGCCCGGCGTTATCATCGCCGGGTGCTCGAAGCTGTCGCGGTAGCGCCCGCGGAAGATATCCATTGCCACGCCCAGCTGGTACCCGCCCATGGCCGGCTGCGACGGCACTTCGTCCGGATACACATCGATCAGTTTTACCACCCAGTCCGCATCCGTGCCGCTGGTGGCGGCGAACAGGTTGACCATCGGCGCGCCGGCAATGCGCACGGCCGTCTTCAACGGTTCGGAAACATAGCTGAGCACGTCCGTGCGGTCCGCATAGCCGCGCTGGTCGCTGACCAGCCATGGCTTCCACACGTCGCCATCGTTCAGGCGCACGGGACGGGGCACGAACGGCACGGGCTTGGCCGGGTCGGACACGTATTCGTCGAAGGCGCCTTCCGCCGCATCCGCAGCGCCCGATGGCGCCGCAAAGCCCAGCTGGAAGCCGTGCTGCAGGTAGATCGGCGTCAGCTTGGTGTCGCACGTCTCGCAGGCCAGCGGCCACTGCTGCAGGCGCTGCCACTGGTTGGTGCCCGTCTGGTACGACGCCACGGGCGGCGTGTTCGCTTCCGGCGCGCCATCCTTCAGGTATTGATTGAGGAATGGCTGCATGACTTTTTCACGGAACTGGCGCGCCGTATCGCCGTCAAACTTCAAGGCGCCCAGGCTGGAGCCGTCATAGTTGACGCCGCTGTGGCGCCAAGGGCCGATGGCCAGGTAATTGAGGTTGTTGCGGTGGTCGCGTGCTTCCATCGCCCAGTAGCTGGCGTACGGGCCATAGATATCTTCCTGGTCCCATTGCCCCACCACGTGCATGGTGGGCACGATCAGCGGGCGTTTCGCGAGGATTTTATCCAACGCCTGTTCCTGCCAGTAACTGTCGTAGGCCGGATGTTCGAACAGTTTTTTCGTATAGGTCAGCTTGTCGATGCCGAATTTCCTCGCAAAGTCGCGCGCCGAGCCGATGCGCAGATACGCCTCGTAATCGTCGTAGACGCCCAGGGCCGGCGATTCGCCGCCGCCGCGCACGCTGGTCTGGCCGGCGATATACGACAGGCTGGGCATGCGGAAGGCGCCATTGTGAAACCAGTCGTCGCCGCGCCAGCCGTCGACCATGGCGCTCATGGGCACGGCCACCTTCAGGGCAGGATGCGGATCAACCAGCGCCATCAGCACCGTATGGCCTTCATACGAGGAACCCAGCATGCCCACCTTGCCATTGCTTTCAGGCACGTTCTTCACCAGCCAGTCGATGGTGTCCCACGCATCCGTGACGTTGTCGACCTTGGTATTGTTGAGCGGACCGCGCACCGGGCGCGTCATCACATAATCGCCTTCGGAGCCATACTTGCCGCGCACATCCTGGAACACGCGGATGTAGCCGTTTTCCACCAGGGTATCGTCACCCTGCGGCAAGGTGGCCAGCATGCTGGGGCTGGCCGTGCGCTGGGCGCGGCGGGCAGCATTGTAGGGCGTGCGCGTGAGCATGATCGGCGCGCGGCTGGCGCCCTTCGGCACAACGATCACCGTGTACAGCTTGACACCGTCGCGCATGGGGATCATGGCCACGCGCTTGACGTAGTCGTTCAGGTCCGGCATCACCAGCCTGGCGCCGATATCGGGCGTCATGGGCGGCGTTTGCGGCGTTTGCGGCGTTTGCAGCAGTCGCGGCGTTTGCGCCAGCACGGGAGCGATGAACACGGTGCTGACAAGCAGGGCCAGGCCGCTCAGGCGGACGGGGGATACAACAGGCATACACTTCTCCAAAAGATTCATGCTGACAATAGTACCCGCAAAGCAAGTTTGACAGAAATCCGGCAGCCGCCTGCGCGGCAGATAAATCGGGCTGCAACTTGACAGAATGCGTGCGAACTGCAACCATAACGCCATGAAATTTATCCCTTCACAACACGCCTGCCTGAATTGGTGGTCCCGCTCACTTTCGCGCGGCCACTGTATAGTGATGTGAATTTGATCCACGCCGCCTCGATCGGTGGCGTAACAGGCTCAGCCTGGATCATCCCCGATGCAGGCGGCTCAAAAGGAAACTTGATGAGCTTGCCTAATACCCCAGATACCCAAGACCAGCATGACGCACCGGCAGCACCGCTGTCCGCGGCCGCCATCGCTTCGCAATCCGTGATCCTGACGGGCGACCGCCCGACCGGTCCCTTGCACCTGGGTCACTTCGTCGGCAGCCTGCGCGACCGCGTCAGCTACCAGAACAGCTACAAGCAATTCATCATGCTGGCCGACGCGCAGGCGCTGACGGACAATATGGAAGACATCGACAAGGTGCACCGCAACGTGGTCGAAGTGGCGCTCGACTACCTGGCCGTCGGCATCGACCCGAGCAAGACCACGGTCTTCATCCAGTCGCAGATCCCGGAACTGGCCGAGCTGACCTTTTACTACCTGAACATCGTCACCGTGGCGCGCCTCGAGCGCAACCCCACCGTCAAGGAAGAAATCCGTTTGCGCGGTTTCGAGCGCGACATCCCGGCCGGCTTTTTGACCTACCCTGCCAGCCAGGCGGCCGACATCACGGCCTTCAAGGCGGGCGTCGTGCCAGTGGGCGAAGACCAGATCCCGATGATCGAGCAAACGAATGAAATCGTGCGCCGCTTCAACCGCATGTACAACCGCGAAGTGCTGATGGAATGCAAGGCGCTGGTGCCGGACATCGGCCGCCTGCCCGGCATCGACGGCAAGGCCAAGATGAGCAAGTCGCTGGGCAACACCATCAACCTGGGCGCGAGCTCGGCCGAGATCACGGCCGCCGTGAAAAAAGTCTACACCGACCCGCTGCACCTGCGCGTGGAAGACCCGGGCCACCTGGAAGGCAACATCGCCTTTACGTACCTGGACGCGTTTGATCCGGAAAAAACCGCGCTGGCAGAAATGAAAGCCCATTACGTGCGCGGCGGCCTGGGCGACAGCATCGTCAAGAAGCGCCTGGACGTGGTCTTGCAGGAATTGCTGGCACCGATCCGCGCCCGCCGCGAAGAGTTCGCCAAGGACAAGGGACAAGTCATCCAGATGCTGAAGGAAGGCACCTTCAAGGCGCGCGAAGTGGCGGCCCGCACGGCCGATGAAGTCAAGTCGGCGCTGGGTCTGAATTACTTCTAACTCCCACCGCCAACAGCAAACTGATGCGCCCTGGCGGAGTCGGGTAGAATCCCGTCTCCGCCGGGCCATTTTTTTGCCTAACCCAACAGCAAAGTCCGGGGTCGGACTCTCAGGGTCCGACCCCGGTACTTGTCTTAGGGGCACCATAATTGAAACATAGCCAATGACCGACTCCGCCATCGAACAGCTTTTGCAGCAGCATTTTTCCATCGATGCGCTGCAGCAGGCACCCGCGCCCCTGCAGCAGGCGCTGCGCATGCTGGGCGGCTGGCTGGCCGCCGAACGCGGCGAACCTTATCCGCACACGCCGTATGCGGAACTGCTGACGCAATTGTCCGACACCAGCCCGCCCGCGCATGGCATGCCGGTGGCGGATTTCCTGCAAGAACTCGACAGCACCGTGCTGGCCAATACGGCCCAGCTGAACCATCCCCAGTACATCGGTCACATGACCCAGGCCTTGCCATGGATCAGCGTGCTGGCCGAAGCATTTACGGCCACCCTGAACCAGAACCAGGTGAAGATCGAAACGGCGTATGTCTCGACCCTGATCGAAAAGCAGATCCTCGGCTGGCTGCACCGCCAGGTGTACCAGCAGCCGGACGCCGTCTACGCGCAGGCCATGGCCGCCACCAGCGGCGCGCTGGGCAATGTCGTCAATGGCGGCACCATGGGCAATTTGACGGCGCTGGCCGTGGCGCTGGAAAAACAGTTGCCAGGCACGCGCAAGCGGGGCCTGTTTGCCGCCATGCAGGATGCCGCTTACGCGGGACTGGCCGTGATCGGCTCGGCCCGCAGCCATTATTCCGTCAAGAAAGCGTTGGCGACCCTGGGCCTCGGTGAAAACGCCCTGCACCTGGTGGCCGTTGACCGCGACAACCGCATCGATATCGCGGCGCTGGAAGACACGATTGCCGATTTAAAACTGCGCAAGATCAAGGTGGTGGCCATGATCGGCATCGCCGGCACGACGGAAACGGGCGCCATCGACCCGCTGGCCGCCATGGCGGCCATTGCCGCGCGAGAAAGCATCTGGTTCCACGTGGATGCGGCCTGGGGCGGCGCCCTCTTGATCGCGGAACAGTACCGTGCGCTGTACGAGGGCATTGCCCTAGCCGACTCCGTCGTCATCGACGGGCATAAATTGCTGTGGGTGCCGATGGCGCAAAGCATGGTGCTGTTCAAGGACAGCGCCAGCCTGAACCTGCTGAAACACAACGCCAACTACATCCTGCGCGACAACTCGGGCGACCTGGGCCAGACTTCGCTGGAAGGCTCGCGCCGCTTCGATGCCTTGAAACTGTGGACTTCGTTCAAGGTGCTGGGCGTATCCGGCTACACCACGTTGCTGCAGCAGGCCGCCACCTTGTCCGGCCAGTTGCAGGATTTGCTGGCCGACCAGCAGGATTTCGAACTGGTCACGCGCTCCGACACCTTCATTCTCACCTACCGCTACGTGCCCGTGCACTTGCGCCAGCGCATGGACAGCTTGCTGGCCGGCGGCCAGCTGGACGCGGCGGCAGCACTGAACACCCAGCTCAACACGCTCAATGCCAAACTGCAGAACCGGCAAAAGGCGGAAGGCCACAGCTTTGTCTCGCGCACGGTGCTTGAATCGACGCGCTATCCTGGCCCGACCAATGTGCTGCGCGTGGTCATGACCAACGTCAAGACGCGTCCTCACCACTTGCGCGCCATCCTGACCGAACAGCGCGCCATCGGGCAGGCGCTGGTGGCGGAGCTGGGCCTGTAGGATTTATCACGGCCATTGTCAAAATTCAATAGTCTCCATCGGCCGGCAGTGCTAGAATTTCCAGCGGAGATGGCATTCCTCCCACGTATTTCTTCGTGAACCGCCTTCGGGCTGATGATGCCTGCAGACTTTCCTGGACCGTCGGAAAGATGCAGGCGCGCACCCCGCGCCCTTGCATCTTCGGCCGCCTGTCCAGGTTCTACCCATACCAGACTGGACACGCACGATGACACGCCTCACCGCTTTCACTGACCTGCTCTTGCATCTGCTGAAATGGCTGCTGATCGCTGCCGCCGTGGCCGTGCTGGCCGGCACCGCGTCGGCCGGCTTCCTGTTCGCCCTTGAATGGGCCACGCAAACGCGGCAGGCGCACGCGTGGCTGGTGTGGCTGCTGCCCGTGGCAGGCTTTGCCGTCGGCTGGCTGTACCTGCGCTACGGCAGCGCGGTGGAAGGCGGCGCCAACCTGCTCATCGATGAAATCCACGATCCGAAGAAAATCATTCCCCTGCGCATGGCGCCACTGGTCCTGGGCGGCACCGTCGTCTCGCATTTGTTCGGCGCCTCCGTCGGGCGCGAAGGCACGGCCGTGCAGATGGGTGGCGCGCTGGCCGACCAGCTCACGCGCCTGTTTCGCCTGAACAATGAAGACCGCCGCATCATCCTCATGGCCGGCATCAGCGCCGGCTTTGCCTCCGTCTTCGGCACGCCGCTGGCAGGCGCCATCTTTGGCCTGGAAGTGCTGGCCATCGGCCGCCTGCGCTACGAAGCCATGCTGCCCTGCCTGGCCGCTGCCGTCATCGCCGACCAGGTGGGTCTGCTGTGGGGCGTCCAGCATACCCACTATGCCGTGCCACTGATCCCCGCCCTCTCCGCCTGGACCTTGTCCGCCATGGTGCTTGCGGGCATGCTGTTCGGCGTGGCAGGTAAAGTATTCGCGCAAGCCACGCATGGCTTGAGCGCCCTGATGAAACGCTGGATCGCCTACGCGCCGCTGCGCCCGCTGGCCGGCGGCGTGCTCATCGCGCTTGCCGTGTGGCTGCTGGGCACGGACCGCTACATCGGCCTGGGCATTCCCACCATCGCCGATGCGCTGAAAGAGCCACTGCCGGCGTATGATTTCCTCGGCAAGATGGCGTTTACCATCGTCTCGCTGGGCAGCGGTTTCAAGGGCGGCGAAGTGACGCCCCTGTTCTTCATCGGCGCGACCCTGGGTAATGCGCTGGGGCCGCTGCTGCACCAGCCCGCCACCTTGCTGGCGGCCATCGGTTTCGTCGCCGTCTTCGCGGGCGCGGCCAACACGCCGATCGCCTCGACCCTGATGGCCATGGAACTGTTTGGCGCGGAGCTCGGCGTGTACGCGGCCATCGCCTGCGTCGTGGCCTACCTGTTTTCCGGCCACGCCGGCATTTACCGGGCGCAACGCGGCGGCCACGCCAAGCGCACGCCCCGCAAGGACCTCGATACATGACACAGAATATCTACGACAACGAGGCCTTCTTCACGGCCTACAGCCAGCTGCCCCGCTCGATCGGCGGCCTGGATGCCGCCCCCGAATGGCCAGCCTTGCGCGCCATGCTGCCCACGCTGCAGGGAAAGCGGGTGCTGGACCTGGGCTGCGGCTATGGCTGGTTCTGCCGCTGGGCGGCGGATGCGGGCGCATCCCAGGTGCTGGGCGTGGACGTGTCGGAAAAGATGCTGGCGCAGGCGAGCGCCATGGGTCAGCACGGCGCGCTCAGCTATGCGCGGATTGATCTCGGACAACTGGCCTTGCCGCCGGCGACCTACGACCTGGTCTACAGTTCGCTGGCCTTCCACTACATCGAGGATTTTGCCACCCTGCTGGCCGCCATCCGGCATGGCTTGAAACCCG
The DNA here is from genome assembly GCF_051380655.1 of Janthinobacterium amylolyticum. Lineage (NCBI taxonomy): Bacteria > Pseudomonadati > Pseudomonadota > Betaproteobacteria > Burkholderiales > Oxalobacteraceae > Janthinobacterium > Janthinobacterium amylolyticum. Next base: position 22,684 of record NZ_JBNYXL010000016.1, on the reverse strand, counting down.
GTGGCAAGCTGGTGTTTTCCATCGAGCACCCGGTCTTCATGGCGCCGCGCCAGCCGGGCTGGCTGACGGATGCGCAAGGACGCAAGACCTGGCCCGTCGACAGCTACCAGCGGCAAGGCCCGCGCATCTCCGACTGGCTGGCGCCCGGCGTGATCAAGCAGCACCGCACCCTGGGCACGACCCTGAATGCCTTGATACAAGCCGGCTTGCGGATCGATCACGTGGAAGAATGGGGACCGACGGATGCACAGGTGGCGCAGCAGCCGGCCCTGGCGGAAGAGCGGGAACGGCCGATGCTGCTGCTCATCGGCTGCAGCCTGCCGTCACTGCGCCGTCAGCTGGCCACATTGCGCGTAAAGCGCAAGGTCGATGCGCCAGCGTTGACATAGCTGTACGCCTGCGCGCTGCTGAAGACGAGGAAATCACCCGTGGCCAGCGTTCTCGTCCCGTCCGCCAGCACCAGCTGCAGCTCGCCTTCCAGCACGTAGAGCATTTCGCTGAAACCGGCCGGGTCGGCTTGCGCATCGTAGCGTTCGCCCGGCGCCAGGGTCCACGACCACAGCTCCACCTGGCGGCTGGCGGGCGCCGCGCCCAGCAGTACGGCCTGGCTGGCCTGCGTGGCGCTTTGCCACATCAGCACGCGCAGGCTGGCCTGCGCTTGCTGCGGCGGCTGGACCAGGTCGACAAAGGCCACGTTCAAGGCGGCGGCCACATGGTCGAGATTGGCCAGGCTGATGTTGGTGCCGCCCGCCTCCACGCCATTGACCATGCGCCGGCTCAGGCCAGACAGGCGCGCCAGCTCTTCCTGGCTGAGGCCGGCGGCCAGGCGCAAGCGACGCAGATTGGTGGCCAGGTGTGCCAGCACGCCACCGGCTTCGGCTTGACTGCGCAATATATTGCTCCTATCATGATGGGAAATATTTTGCTCATAGCATAGCCTCCCATGAAAACACACGCAAGTCCCCCGCCCGCCCTCGGCCTGCCCGAACTTGCCCTGATCGCCATCACCTTCATCTGGGGCGGCACTTTTCTGGTGGTGCAACATGCCGTCACGGTCAGCGGCCCGCTGGCCTTCGTGGCCGCCCGCTTTGCCGTGGCCGCCGCCATCGGCGCCCTGATTTGCCGGGGCCAGCTGCGGCAGCTGAGCCGGGCCGAACTGTTCACGGGCATGGCCATCGGTGTCAGCATCTTTGGCGGCTACGCGCTGCAAACCTATGGCTTGATGCATATTTCCAGCAGCAAATCGGCTTTCATCACGGCCTTCTACGTGCCTATCGTACCGCTGGTGCAATGGCTGGTCTTCAAGCAGCGGCCCCATCCTGCCGTGTGGGTCGCCGTGGCGCTGGCCTTCGTTGGGCTATTGCTGCTGACGGGCACGGATGGCTTGAGCATGGCATTTGGCACTGGCGAGCTGATCACGGCCGTGGGCGCCATCGCCATCGCGCTGGAAATCATCCTCATCAGCCGCGTTTCGCCGCAGCTGAACATCTTGCGCGTGACCATCGTGCAACTGGCCACGGCGTCGCTGATCGCCCTGCTGCTGATGCCCGTCATGGGCGAAGCGCCGCCCGCCCTGAGCCAGACTTTCATCCTCAGCGTGCTGGCGCTGGGCTGCGCCAGCGCACTGATTCAATATGTGATGAACTGGGCGCAAAAGCGCATCTCGGCCACCAAGGCCACCCTGATCTATGCGGGCGAGCCTGTCTGGGCCGGCGTGATCGGACGCATCGCCGGCGAACGCCTGCCGGCGCTGGCCATCGTCGGCGCGATCCTGATCATCGCTGCGGGCATTCTCAGCGAGTGGCGGCCGAAACGCAGGGGCGGCGCCGCCAAGGCCGTGCAGCAGTAAGGCAGCATGGACAGCCGGCCGCGAGCACAGTTACACGTGCACGGCGGGCAATCAGGCCAGACCCATCTCTTCCGGCCAGCCAGGCACGCCCAGCGCATGGGCGGCCCGTGCCAGACTGGCCTGTTCTTCCCCGCTGGCATGCCGCAACTCGGCCGCGATCGACTCCAGGGCGGCAATGTCGGCATCAGGGTCGTTTACGTCGCGGCCTTCGATGTAGGTAGTGGCGAGTATCAGGGCGCGGGCCAGGGTATCGACAGTTGCTCCAGTCGTGGTTCAGAATGATGTATCAGTCGCCCGCGCGCCGCAGCGCCGCGTCGCCATGCAGGGCGAACGGCACGGCCCTGGCCCAGCGGTTCGAAGACAGCGAAAACGTCAGCGCGCGCACCTGGTGGTACCAGCCGGCGGGCACGTACAGCATGTCGCCCGGTTCGACCAGGCATTCGATGATGCTGGCCTGGCGCGCCAGGGGAAAACGCGCGAAATCGGGCGCTTCCGGGTCGAAGGGCGAACCGAACAGGATGGCGTTCGCTTCGCTCGGGTACAGGAAGGCGTCATGGTGCGGCGGTGACAGCATGATGCGCTTGCGGCCCCATACTTGCGCGAAGATATTGTCGTCGTAATCGCAATGCAGCGGCGTCACCGTGCCGGCCGGCCCCACCCAGAAGCGCGGAGGCCCCATCTTGTCGAAATACGTGGGCCAATGGCACAGCCTGTTCAATTCGCGCAATTCCAGGTTGCCCAAATAAGGCGGCAGCGCGCTCGCGCCCTCTTCCACCAGGTCCAGATATGCCCCCATCGACATGTCCTGCATGGCACGGTCAGCCGCGAACGCCGTGTTGATGTAGTCGCCCACCCTGGCGCGCACGGGCACGTGGCTGTAACGTTCGCGCAAGACGGCCGGCGCCATGCCTGACAAAGGCCAGCGCTGCACCAGGCCGCGCATCAGGAACGGCAAGCCCAGCGCCGCGCGCGCGCGGAAGGCGGCCGCATCCAGCATGGCCAGGCGCGGCACTTCGGTGATGGCGGGCAAGGCGCGCGCCGCGTGGCGGATGGCCTCGCGCATGGCGTGGATGGACGTGACGCCACGCACCTGCGCATCCTTGTGCTCGCGCGCCTGCTTGCGGGCAAGGGCCGCTTCGGGAGAGCTGAATTCGGCGGGCGGCCGGGGCGGCAAGGCGCGCGTCGGCATGGGGGCCGCCGCCAGCTGGGGCGGCAGATTTTTTTCTACGGGCATAAACCTTCTTTGCTAACAAGATGTCGCGCGGCATGGCGCGCCAGTGCGCTATTTTAAGCCAGCAAGGCCCGCTTGAGCAGCTCGGCCTGGTCAGCGGCCTCGCGCGCCTTGAGGCCATACTCGCTGGCCGTGCCCGGATGCAGCCAGGCCTGGGCCTTGGCGGCCAGGCTCAGGTACAGCTTTTCCTTTTCCTGCAGCGCCCGCACGGCGGCCCAGATGGCCTCTTCCGCCTTGTCATGCTGGAGTTCCCCAAGAATTTTTGCCGTGAAACTGTGGCCCGTATGGCAGCGAAAGCGCTGCGGCTGCTGGCCGTTCAACTCCCACAGGGTACCCTGGCATTCGGGACAGGTGAAGGTCGATGGCGTGGCGATCTTTTCCAGTTGTTCCATGTTTCCCACTCCCCTGGCAAAACGGTTTTCCACGGCGATCCAATGGGGGACAGGCTGTACCGGCTGTGCCTGCTGAAGGGCCAAAGGCTTGCCGCTGGCCAGCGCCAGCAGGGCCGGGGCGATTTCCGCCACCGGCAAACGCCAGTCCACCTCCACATGGTCGATCGCACTTTGCGGCATCGAGGGCGCGTGCGCCTCCTGCGGCTCCTGCACCAGTGCCTTGCCGCCGCAGGCCTTGATGGCCTGCAAGCCGGCCGTGCCATCGTCGAGATAGCCGCTGAGGATCACGCCCACCACCTTCGGGCCGAAAGCGGCGGCGGCACTGCGAAACAGGGGATCGATGGCGGGACGCGTATGGTTTTCCTTCGGCCCCCGCGTCAGTTCGATGCTGGGCTGGCCAGCCGTGTTGGCCACCAGCATATGCCGGTCCGGCGGTGCCAGCAGGATGCGCCCGGGACGCACGGGTTCGCGCTCCTCGGCGAAGCGCACGGGCAAGGCGGACGTCTTGCCGAGGATCTCGGGCAGCAGGCTCTTGCGCGCCCCCAGATGCGTCACCACCAGCACGGGCGCCGGCAAGCTGGCGGGCAGACTGGCAAAGATGGCGGACAAAACATCCATGCCGCCCGCCGAAGCACCAATCACTATCAACGCCTGCATCCCCGCCCCCGTCGCGCAAAGTCCCGCAACCATTCTGCGGTGCAGTGCTGCACGCTTCCGTGCGCCGCTTAACATACGGCATCACTATGGCGCCGCGTCAAACATGCGCCGTATCGACACTTATCTTGTTGCGGCCGGTTCCATACGGTTATCGAGACCATGTTGCCGCATCAGACAGGCAACGTATCGACACCTGACAACACCGTAGCGAGCGGAAAGCAGAGTTGGCCGAGAAGCGCAACCGTACTTGGTACGGAGGCGCCGCGCCGGTGCGCATCGCAGGCCGCCTATACCGACGCGCAGCAGCTTAGGCCATGCGTCCTCAGACAGGGGTTTTGAAGATGGGATCGACGATGAACTGCTGCGCCTTGATGCGCAAGGTGCGCTCCTCGTCCAGCTCGGCGCGCGTTTCGCCCAGCTCTTCGCGCTCCGCTTCCAGTTCCAGGCGCGCGGCGGCCAGTTCCGTTTCCACGCGCGTCAGGCTTTCCAGCTTCAGCTGGGCCTGGATCAATTCGGCACGCGCCGCTTCGGCAGCTTCTTCCAGGCGAGGAATGCCTTCGAGTTTGAATTGCGCCTTGGCCAGGTCCATGCGCGCCTGCTCGGCCGCCTCTTCCAGGCGTGGCAAGCCTTCCAGGCGCAGCTGCGCCTTGGCCAGGTCCGTGCGGGCCTGGTTTGCCACTTGACGCTCGCGCTCGAGTTCCTCGCGCAGGGTTTCCAGCTCGCCTGCCTGCAGGTCGAGCAGCTCTTGCTGGCGCTCGTTCTCGCTGGCCAGGTCCATCAATTCCTGTTGATTGTCATTCATCTCGGCTTCATGCGCGCTGTGGCTGGCGCTCAATTCCTGTCCTACATAATCGAGGATGGCTTGCTGCAGCACGGGCGACAGTTGGGCCGCAGCCGCGATCTGGCGCTGCGCACCGGCCTTGCGGCGTTGCAGGAGCTTGCTGATGGTGCCCAGGCAGGCGCCATTGCCCAGCCGCTCGCGCAGCGCGCGCACCGTGATGGCCAGGCCTTCGGCCGCCATCGCTTCCATTGCCGCATTGATCTGTTCCGCGCTTACTTTTGCCATGTTGTCTACTCTTGAATGTTGCCGGGGGCCATCTTGCTCAGGGGCATCATCTTATGCCAGCGGCGGCAAAGCGTAAAGTATTTCTCAATAGAAATTGCAATTGCACAACGTGACATTGTGCAAACATGCGGCATGCGCTGCGTCAGTCTTCCAGCAAGCCGTTTTCCGTCAGCATGTCCTGCACCAGTTCCAGGCGCAGCACGGGATTGTCCTGGCTCAGCAAAAGCTGCTTTTGCATGGCGTTCAGCGACAGCAGTTCGCACCAGCGGTTCGCCACCCAGCCGCACTCGTCGAGCCGGTACGGCGGCTGCAGCGGCATTTGCTCGGGTGGAATCTTTTGCTCCTGCAAGGTGCGTATCAGCGCGCCGAGCGCATCGGCCACGTTCTGCTGCTCCTGGGGAATGGGAATGGCCTTGTCGGGCGCCAAGGTTTCAATCTGCGCCGTCCACAGGCCGTGCTTCAGCTGTGCGCTGGAGACGATGTGGAAGCGCTGCATGCCCATGCATTTGATTTGCAGCAAGCCCGACAGCGGCGCGGCCCAGTCGATGACGCGCGCCAGGGTGCCCACGGGTGCCAGCGTTTCCAGCTGGCCCGGCTTGCGCACTTCCGTGCCGTCCAGCAGCTGGACCACGCCGAACGGCTGCTCGCCCATGATGCACTTGCGTATCATGTCCAGGTAGCGCACCTCGAAGATCTGCAGGGGCAGATAGCCATCGGGATACAGCACCGTATTGAGCGGGAACAAAGGTATCGAGGTCATAGGCGCATGATGGCACGAATGGCATATCCGTGCTGCGCGCCTTGCACCTGCCGATTATTTGTAGAAGCGGCGCTTTTTCGCTCTCTCTGCCGCCTTCGGTGCCAGCACTTTCACGGCCTTCTTCTGGATGGTGCCGCCGGCCGACGTGCCTGGCACGCGGTGTTCCGCCTCGTAACCCGGCTCCTCATGGCGCTTGAGGGTTTGCCGCGTCAGCGCTTCCACGGCCGACAGCAATTCCACCTCGTCGGCGCAGACCAGCGATACCGCTTCGCCCGAGGCGCCCGCGCGGCCCGTGCGGCCGATGCGGTGGATATAGTCTTCGGCCACCGTGGGCAAGTCGAAATTGACGACGATCGGCAACTGGTCGATATCCAGGCCGCGGGCGGCCACGTCGGTGGCCACCAGCACTTGCACCTCGGCCGCCTTGAAACGGGCCAGCGCACGAAGGCGGTTGGGCTGGGTCTTGTCGCCGTGGATCGAATCGGCGCGCAGACCCTGCTCCAGCAAGGTCGCCACCAGTTGCTCGACGCCCTTGCGCGTCTTGACGAAGACCAGTACCTGGCCCCAGCGCTTCTTCTTCAGCAGGTGCAGGAACAGTTCCGGCTTGCGTTTCTTGTCGCACACGATCACCGACTGCTTCACGGCTTTCACCGTGCTGTTGCGCGCGCTCACCTCCACCGAAACGGGGTCCTTGAGCATGGTTTTCGCCATGGCGCGGATGGCGTCCGAGAAGGTGGCCGAGAACAGCAGGGTCTGGCGCTGCTTGGGCATGGTCATCAGCAGCAAATCGAGTTCGCGCTCGAAGCCCAGGTCGAGCATGCGGTCGGCTTCGTCCAGCACCAGGGTCTGCACCTGCTCGAATTTCACGGCGCCCTGCGTCTGCAAGTCCAGCAAGCGGCCCGGCGTGGCCACCAGCACGTCGAGGCCCTTGCGCAGTTTGCTGATCTGCGGCTCGATGGGCACGCCGCCGTAGGCGACAAAACTGCGCAGCGGCAAGTTGCCGCCATAGCTGCGGAAGCTGGCATACACTTGCTCGGCCAGTTCGCGCGTGGGCACGAGCACCAGCACGCGCACGCACTGGGGCGCCACCACGCCTTCCAGGGTCAGGCGCTGCAACAGGGGAACGGCAAAGCCTGCCGTCTTGCCCGTGCCCGTCTGGGCAGCGGCCATCAGGTCGCGCCCGGCCAGCACGGCGGGAATCGCCTGCGCCTGCACGGGCGTGGGCTTGGCATAGCCAAGCTCATCGAGTTTGCGGACCAGGGGATCGATCAGGCCGAGGGAGGAAAACGTCATGGGGAAAGCAATCTTGGCAAAGTAAAAGGCGGCGCGCACGGACAGGCCGTGCGCGCGATTGCCGAGATTATAGGCCAGCGGGGGTGCCGGCCGGGATTTTCATCGGCAAGGCACGGCGCTCAGAACTTCATTTCCATGGTCGCGCGCGCCTGCGGCGAAGTGGGCGACACGCCCGTGCGGGCAATCGTGCCGCTGGCATCCGTGTAGTAGGTATTGCTTTCAAAATCTTGCGCCAGCAAATTCGACACGGCCACGCGCAACTGGTTCTTCGCATCGAATTTCCACACGGCATACAGGTCGAGGTCGCGGCGCGGCGACGTATAGGCGCTTTGGCGCTCCGTGATGCGCACGGGGCCGCCTGTACGGAAGTTGAAGCTGCCTCCCGTGCTCAGGACGCCATCGGGTGTCTTGTAGTCGAGCCCGACATTGCCGCTAAGGGGCGTCTGCTGGTCGAGCCGGTTGTTCGGCCCCGGCACATGCTCCACCTGCGACCAGTTGCGGCTGATGCTGGCCCGTAGGTCGAGCGCCGGCACGGGTGCGGCCAGCACGGCGCGCAGGGGGAACTTCGCCTCCAGTTCCAGTGTCTGAGTATTTGCGCGGCCATCGTTGATGGGCGTGGAGACCCAGCGTTCATCGATGAACAGCAAGCCTTGGCGCGTGTAGCCGTCAATGCGGCGGGCCGAGGCGCGCGCGCTGAGCAAGGCGCCTTCGGCCCAGTAATGTTCGTACGAGGCATCGAGGCCCAGCGCCAGCTCCGGTTTCAAGTTTGGATTGCCGACCCGGTCAGGATCCGTCTGGCTATTGTTCGTGGCAATACTACGGCGCGGGATCAGGTTGGACGTGGACGGCGACTTGTAAGTGCGCGTCAGGGCCAGGCGTACCTGGTCGCCCTTGGTATCGGGCAGCTTCCACAGGGTTTGCAGCAGCGGACTCCAGACGCTGCTGCGCTGCTGCACGGCGTCAAAGGTGTCGCCCGCGCTGCGCGTGTCGATGCCTTCCCAGCGCAGGCCCGCATACATGGACCAGCGCGGCGTGATATCCCATTCATCCTGCGCATACACGGCCAGGAGCTTGATATCGGCATCGAAATGCTCATCGCTGTTCACGGGTGGCTGGCCGCCCGGCAACGCTTGCTCGCGCTGGCGGCGCGCTTCCTCGCGCTGGCTGACGGTGCCATCCCAGCCCATGGACAGCGCGTGGCCCGGCATCCACGGCGTGGAATACTTGCCGGTGGACGACAGGCTGCTGTAGCTCGCCTTGACGCGCACCTTGCGGTCCAGCGCCAGCCCCATGCCATCGATATAGCCGAGCGGATGGCTGTCGGCCGTGTTGCTGGTGGCGCTGGCCCGTACGCCCAGTTCCAGCCTGGCGCCGCCTTCAAGCTTGTGCACCCAGCTCAGGTCCGTCCGGCCAAAAACAAAGTCATTGCCCGACGTGCCATCATTGGTGTCGTATTCGGGCCGCGCGCCCAGCAGCGTCTCGGTCAGGTTATGGCTGCGGTTCTCGCTGCGTCCGGCATTCAGGAAAAACTGCGCCGTCAGGCTGTCGCCGTCCGCGTAGGCCCAGTTCAAGCGGGGCGACAGATTGATGCCGTCGGAACGGCCATGGCCCGTGCCGGTAATGCGGCGCAGCAGGTTTTGCCGGCCATCGGGCAAATAGCCGAGGTCCAGCGCCGGCTTGTCGACGGGATTATCGTACTGATAATCGTAGCGGTAGAACGAGGCGGCCAGCGAATACGAAAAAATGCCGTCCTTGTCCGACCATTGCAGATTGCCATTGCTGGAAAACGCATCGCGGCCGCCGCCCGCGCCCAGTTTCACGTCGCGCTGCGCCGTCTTCACGGCTTTCTTCAGCACCACATTGATCGTGCCGGCGATCGACTGCGTGCTGTACTCGGCGCTGGCAGCATGCAGGATTTCGATGCGCTCGATGACGTCGGGCGACAGGGTGTCGAGCGAAAAACCGGCCGGTGCCCGTTCGCCATTGAGCAGGATTTGCGTGTAGCCGCTGCCCAGGCCGCGCATGCGGATTTCCCCGCCCGGGCGCCCCGCCGCGCCCGTGACGGTAATGCCGGGCAGGCGCTTGAGCACGTCGGTGACATTCGTATCGCCATACTTGAGGATTTCCTCGCTGCTGACGATCATCTTGCTGGCCGTGTCGTCACGTCGCGGGTCATAGCCGCCCTTCACTTCCACCGTCTGCATGGCAGGCGCGGCTGCCTTATCGGCCTTGGCTGGTGCGGCGCTCAGGCCATCGGCGGCGGAGGTTTCGGACTGCTGGGCATGGACATGGCAGGCAAACAGGACGGCGGAGGCAACAACGGTGAGACGGAACGAACGGCGTGGCATCATGGCTGGGCTGAAAAGTGAACTGAATAAAAATAGCTAAAAAGCAAAAAACTGGCAGCTGTATTTTGCGGCAATTTTGCCCGTATGGCATGGCTTCCCGAAAATATTTCTTATGGAAAATTAAATTTGGCAAGAGCACAGGAAAGCTGTGTCTCATGCGGTTCGTATCATTGCGCGCCACATCGCCGCTATAATGCGTTTTCGCCATTATTCCGATCATCCCGTCAAAGGCTTCCCATCGTGTCTGACCGTCTTGCCGTCCTGCCCCAATATCTGCTTCCAAAAGGAGCGTTGACCAACTTCGCCGGCCGCATCGCCGGCGCCAAGGGCGGTGCCATGACCACGCGGCTGATCCGCTGGTTCGTCGGCCGCTACAACGTCAACATGGATGAGGCGCTGGACCCGGACATCACGCACTACACCAGCTTCAACGACTTTTTCACGCGCGCGCTGCGCCCCGATGCCCGTCCGCTGGCCAAGGCCGACTACGTCTGCCCCGTCGACGGCCGCATCAGCCAGTTCGGCACGATCGACAAGGACCAGATCTTCCAGGCCAAGGGCCACAACTTCAGCACCACGGCCCTGGTCGGCGGCGATGCGGCCCTGGCGGCCCAGTTCGAGCACGGCAGCTTCGCCAACCTGTACCTGAGCCCGCGCGACTACCACCGCATCCACATGCCGTGCGACGGCCGTTTGACGCGCATGATTTATGTGCCCGGTGAACTGTTTTCCGTCAACCCGACGACGGCGCGCGGCATTCCCGGCCTGTTCGCCCGCAACGAGCGCGTCGTCTGCGTGTTCGACACGGCCAACGGCCCATTCGTCATGACCCTGGTCGGCGCTACCATCGTCGGCAGCATGGCCACCGTCTGGCACGGCGTCGTCAATCCGCCCCGCACCGGTGAGATCCGCGACTGGAGCTATGCGAACGACAATGTCGTGCTGAAACAGGGCGAAGAACTGGGCCGCTTCCTGCTCGGTTCCACCGTCGTCATGCTGTTCCCGAAAGACACCGTGCAATTCAACGCCAGTTGGCAACCAGCCGGCCCCGTGCAGCTGGGCGAAGTCATGGGCAACCTGCCCAAGTAAGCCAACGCGACGCGCCTACACGGGCGCGTCCGTTTTGTACATCTCCTCCATCAAGTCCAGGAACGCGCGCGTCTTGGCCGGCATCAAGCGCCGGCCGGGAAACACGGCCCAGCCCGTGACCAGCGGGAAACTCCATTCCGGCAACACGCGCACCAATTCCCCCGTCGCCACATACGCCTTGGCAAAGCGGTCCGTGCTGGCCGCGATGCCCACACCCGTGCACGCCATGCGCACCAGCAATTCCGGCGAGTTGGCCAGCAGGCGCACAGGCAAGTCGCGCTCCCACGTCGTCTTGCCACGTATCAAAGTCCAGTGCACGAGGCCATGCACGGCCCTTGGCAAACTCAGCAGATCGTGGCCATACAGATCATCGGGATGCTCGGGCAAGCCGTGCACGCTCGTGTATTGCGGCGAGGCGTACAGGGCCAAGGTGCTGAAGGCCACGCGGCGCGCCGACAGGCTGGCATCGTCGGGCAGGTTGCCCATGCGGATGGCCAGGTCGAAGTTCTCTTCCAGCAAATCCACCCGGCGCGCCGACAAGTCCAGTTCCAGCGAAATGGCCGGATAGCGGCGCACGAACTCGGCCAGCACCTGGCGCATCAGCGCGTCGCCGAAGTCGGCCGGCATGGAAATGCGCAGCAAGCCGCTGGGGCCGGCCTGGCGGTGCTGCGCCAGTGCGCCGGCCGCCTCCGTTTCTTCCACCACCTTGCGCGCATGCTCGAGCAGGCTGGCGCCAAACTCCGTCAGCGCCAGCTTGCGCGTCGTGCGCAGCAGCAGGCGCTCGCCCAATCTGGCTTCCAGCTGCGAAATGCGCCGCGACAGGGTCGACTTGGGAAAGTCCACGCGCACGGCGGCGCGACTGAAACTGCCGCATTCGACGACGCGGGCAAACAGCAACAAATCTCCGGGATCGATATCCATACTTTTGATTGTTCCATGAGTGGATTAATGTTATCCATTTTAACGGCTTCCGCATCAATTTTGGAATTGCTATAGTTCATCCATCGCAAGACACCTCACAACGGAGAAAACAAGATGAACATCCTGCAAATCAATTCCAGCGCCCGCAGCACCGGTTCCGCCTCGACCCGCCTGGCTGACGCCATCGTCTCCCGCGTACAAGCAGCCAACCCTGGCGCCGCCCTCGTGCGCCGCGACCTGGCCGCCGCACCGCACCCCGTGCTCGACGAGCCGACCCTGCAAGCGCTGTTTACCCCTGCCGATAACCGCACGCCGGAGCAAGCTGCCCGCATCGCCCTGGACGACGCCCTGATTGCCCAGGTACAAGCAGCTGACGTGATCGTCATCGGCGCGCCGATGTACAACTTCGGCATCACCGTGCAACTGAAAAGCTGGTTCGACGCGATCGCCCGCGCCAACGTCACCTTCAAGTACACGGAAAACGGCCCAGTTGGCCTGCTGAGCGGCAAGAAAGTCTATGTGGGCCTGTCCCGCGGCGGCTTGCACCGCGACAGCGCCAACGACAGCCAGGTGCCTTACCTGAACACCATGTTCGGCTTCCTGGGCATGACCGACGTGCAATATGTGTATTCGGAAGGCATGGGCATGGGTCCGGAAGCCGTGGCCAAGGCGCAAGCACAGGCGGACGCCGAGATCAACGCCATCCTGGTGTAATGCACGTACCAAGCTGCGGTCAGACGGAGACGCCGAGTTCCGGCGGGTCTGACCCAAAACAGGAGAGAACAATGAGCGATATCATCACCGTCAACAAGGCACGCGCCGTCGAGCGCGTGATCGCCGGCCAAGCCGTCATGGATGGCGCCGGCGTGAAGATCAACCGCGTGCTGACGCAGCAGCTGCAGCGCCGGCTCGACCCGTTCCTGATGCTTGACAATTTCGCCAGCGACAAGCCGAACGACTATATCGCCGGCTTCCCAGAGCATCCGCACCGTGGCTTCGAAACGGTCTCGTACATGATCACGGGGCGCATGCGCCACAAGGACAGCGCGGGCAACGAAGGCTTGCTGACTTCGGGCGGCGTGCAATGGATGACGGCCGGCAGCGGCGTGATCCACTCGGAAATGCCGGAACAGGAAGAAGGCGTGATGGAAGGATTCCAGCTGTGGCTGAACCTGCCCGCGCGCGACAAGATGCGCACGCCGTGGTACCGCGATTTCACGAGCAGCGAGATTCCCCGCTACACGACGGACGCGGGTGTGGCCGTGCAAGTGATCGCCGGCGAGAGCCATGGTGTGACGGGCGCCGTGCAGCGCGAGCTGACGGAACCGCTGTACCTGGATATCGACCTGCCGCCAGGCACCAGCTTCGAGCAGCCGCTGCCGGAAGGGCATAACGCTTTCATCTACACCTTCCGTGGCGAAGTGCAGGTCGACGGCAAGGCCGTGCCCGCCCTGCGCATGGTCATTTTCAGCAATACGCCAGGGGCCGACGGCGTGCGCATCGAAGCGCCCGCAGGCGGCCGCGTGATACTCATCGCCGGCAAGCCGCTGAACGAGCCGATCGCGCAGTACGGTCCGTTTGTCATGAATACCCAGGCGGAAGTGTTCCAGGCCGTGCAGGACTTCCGTGAAGGCAAGTTTGGTGAAACGGCCGCACAGTAACACCATGTGCTTCAAGAAAAACCTGCAGCGCCGCAAGGCCTGCAGGTTTTTTTATGCGCAGGCTGTTTTGTTGCTTTTCAATTACACTGACGGCAAGTTCATTTCACGAAGCATGCCATGCAGCCGACGCACGACAGTACCGAACACGACGCCGCCCATTTGCACGCGCATTTGAAAGGCGACGCCAAGCATACCCACTCGTTCGAGGGGCGCAGCCAGAGCATCCTCGCGTGGGCGCTGGGCCTGACCCTGTCATTCGCCGGCATCGAAGTCATCGCCGGCTTCATGTCCAATTCGCTGGCGCTGATTTCCGACGCGGGCCACATGGTCACGGACGCGGCCGCCCTGGGCCTGGCCCTGCTGGCGCAGCTCATCGCGCGCCGCCCGCCCTCGCCGCGCCACTCGTTCGGCTTTGGCCGCGCCGAAGCGCTGGCCGCCTTTGTCAACGGCCTGGCCATGCTGTGCGTGGTGGGCTGGATCTGCTATGAAGCCGTGCAGCGTTTTTCCACGCCGCAAACCGTGCAAGGCGGCATAGTCTTCGTCGTCGCCTTCATCGGCCTGGCCATCAACCTGGTGGTGGCGTGGGTCCTGTCGAAGGACAAGCAGAGCGTCAACACGCGCGCCGCCCTCGTCCACGTGATGGGCGACTTGCTCGGTTCCGTCGCCGCCATTGTCGCCGGCGCCGTGATTTACTTCACGGGCTGGATGCAGATCGACCCGCTGTTGTCGGTGCTGGTGTCCCTGCTGATCCTGAAATCCACCTTCGGGGTATTGAAAGAGTCGTACCACTTCCTGATGGAAGGCGTGCCGATGCACATCGACTACCTCCAGGTGGGCGCGGACGTGGAGCAAGTGGACGGCGTGATTGCCGTGCACGACCTGCATGTGTGGGACATGTCGCCAGGCCAGCCGGCCCTGATCGGCCACGTGGAAATCGAACACCTCGACCATTGGCCGAAGGTCTTGCGGGCGATCAAGAAGATGTTACTGAGCAAGCATGGCATCGACCACATTACCTTGCAGCCGGAGACGGCCACGATGGCGGGCTTGCACGAAAACACCTGATCAAACCTACTGCGCGTCGCGCTTTGCGGCCGGCGATGCTCACCGTGCTTCAGCACGGTTGCGCTTCTCGGCCACAAATCACTGACGCTCGCTACGGTTTTATCAGGTGTTGTTACTCTGGACAACCCCAAAAGCGCTAGCTGCGACGGGCCTCAAGCACCCCGCTCACGTCTTTAATTACATTCAGCGCCTTCAACAGCTGCGCCGTCGAGCTGATCTCGGCCGTAAACGTCATGCGGGCCTGGCCCTTGGCGCTTTGGGTGTTGACGCCGATAACGTTGATTTTCTCGCGCGAAAAGATTTCGGAGATGTCACGCAGCAAGCCCTGGCGGTCGCCGGCGAGAATGAAGATGTCGACCGGATACACCGTGTCGTGGCCGCCCGTGCTGCCCCACTCCGTGAAGATCACGCGTTCGGGCGCCTTGGCGCGCATTTCCTCGAAGTTCTTGCAGGTGGCGCGGTGAATGGAGACGCCCTTGCCGCGCGTGACGAAGCCGACGATGCTGTCCGGCGGCGCCGGCTTGCAGCACTTGGCCAGCACCGTCATCAGGCCTTCGGTCCCCACCACCAGCACGCCGGACTTGGCGCCCTGCTCCACGCTGGAGGCGCGGCTCTTGCCCACCAGCACGGCGTCTTCCGGCACCACCACTTCGCCATTGTCATGCAGCGCCTGCTCCACGTGGCGCAGGCTGAATTCATCCTTGCCCACCGACAGGAACAGCTCGTCTACTTTGGCAAAGCCCAGCTTTTGCGCCAGCGCTTCGAGGTTGACGGCCGTCTTGCCTTCGCGCTGCAGGGATTTCTCCACCAGCGCGCGGCCGTGGGCCAGGGTTTCCTGCATGTCGATGGCGTGGAACCAGGCGCGGATCTTCGAGCGCGTGCGCGTGCTGACGGCGTAACCGGCGCTGAGCCAGTCGCGCGACGGCCCGGCCGTGCCAGGCGCGCCCTTGGCCGTGATGATTTCGCAGGTCTGGCCGTTCTTCAGTTGCGTATTCAGGGGCACCATGATGCCGTCGACCTTGGCGCCGCGGCAGCGGTGGCCCACGTCCGTATGCAGGTGGTAGGCAAAATCGACGGGTGTGGCGCCGACGGGCAACTCCAGCACGCGCGCTTGCGGCGTCATGACGAAGATGCGGTCGTCCAGGGTGGCGGATTTGAGCTTTTCCACCCATTCGCGCTGGATTTCTTCCTGGCCCACGACGGCGTCGGCCACCTCGGTTTTCCAGGCCAGCAACTGGCGCAGCCAGGCGATCTTTTCGTCGTACTTCTGGCCGGCAAAGTTCGAGCCGCCCTCTTCCTTGTAGCGCCAGTGCGCGGCCACGCCGTATTCGGCAAAGCTGTGCATTTCATTCGTGCGGATTTGCACTTCCAGCGGCCGACCATCCTCGGCCGTCACCACCGTGTGCAGCGACTGATAACCGTTGGGTTTCGGCCGCGAAATGTAATCGTCGAATTCTTTCGGGATGGGGGTCCAGATATTGTGGACCACGCCCAGCACCGTGTAGCAGGTTTTCACATCGGCAACGATGACGCGGAAGGCGCGCACGTCGTACAGGGCAGTAAAGTCCAGCTCCTTACCGCGCATCTTGTTCCAGATGCTGTAAATGTGTTTCGGGCGGCCAAACACTTCCGCCTGGATACCGGCCGAAGCCAGTTCCGTCTGCAGGCGCAAAATCGCCGAGGACACGAAGCCCTCGCGCATCATGCGCTTTTCTTCCAGCATCTTGGCGATGCGTTTATACGCTTCCGGCTCGATGAAGCGGAACGACAAATCCTCCAGTTCCCATTTCAGCTGCCAGATGCCGAGGCGGTTGGCCAGCGGCGCGTACAGGTCGAGCGTTTCCTTGCCATATTCACGCGTCATTTCATTGAAAAGTTTTAATTCAGCGAAATAACGCAAGGTCGTCACGCAGGCTGCCAGGCGCACCAGCACGACACGCATGTCGGATGCCATCGCCAGCAGCATCTTGCGCAAGGTTTCCACCTGGGCCACGGCTTGCTGCGCCGCATTCTTGCCGCGTCCGCCAGCGCTGCCGTGCTGCGCCTGGGTCAGCGCGCGCAAACGGATCAGCTGGCGCACGCCGGTGGCCAGGTCGCACACCTGCTTGCCGAAGCGCGGCTCGATATCGGCCGCGGTGTCCGGCTCGAGCAGGGTCAGCTCGAACATCAGGCCGGCGATGCGCGTTTCCGCATCGCTGCGCAGGAATGCCAGGGTGGTGGCCACGCCGATGGCGAAGTCCAGCGCGGAGCGTCCGGCAAAGGTCAGCTTGTCGCCATAGGCTTCGGTGGCATACGCAAGCGCGTCCAGCACGCGCGCGCTGTCCGGCGCACTCAGCCCCTCTACCAGTTGTTCCGAGGTGGCGCTGTTCGGGGCCGAGATGGAAACCATGTATTACCTTATCAACTAGAAAACTTAACTGCTTAACGCTCTGCAGCGATGATGACGATTTCAACCAGGCAAGCCGGATTGGCCAGCTTGGCTTCCACCGTGGCGCGCGGCGGCGTATGGCCGGAGGCGACCCAGTCATCCCACACTTCATTCATGCCGGCAAAATCCTTCATGTCGGCGATGTAGATCTGGCAGGACAGGATGCAAGTCTTGTCGCTGCCCGCTTCCATCAGCAAACGGTCGACGTGGCCCAGCACTTCGCGCGTCTGGCCGACGATGCCCTGCGTGGTGTCTTCCGCGATCTGGCCAGCCAGGTAGATGGTGTTGTTGTGGATGGCTACTTCGGAGAGGCGTTTGCCTACGTGCAGTCGTGTAATTTCCATGCTTTTACTTTCGGTTGTTTCAAAATCTGTACAGCGGTATTTCTGATTACTTGCCCAGCAAAAACTTGCGCGCGATGGCGATCTGGTCGTCGTGGACGAAGGTGGGCGCGTGGCCCACGCCTTCGATTTCCACCAGCTGCGCCTTCGGCCCACGGCCCAGCATCAGCGTGGCCGTCTCGTGCGACAGCAGATCGGATTCCGACCCGCGCACCAGCAAGGTGGGGCAGCGCACGGCATCATACGCGGCCCACAGCATGGCTTCGTCGCTGGCCGCCGATTCCGGCGTGGCCGAGCGGAATGGCATGGCCAGTCCCATATCATAGTGGCGGCGCCAGTGGCCATCCTTATCCTGGCGCAGCACATCCACCGCCAGTTTATGCCATTCGGCGTCCGTGTGCGGGCCGAAGCTGGCGGACACGTCGCGCACAAACCTGGCACCCTGCTCGAACGTCTCGAAACGCAGGTCCTGGCCGATGTAGTCGCCGATGCGCTGCAAGGCTTCCGGCGCCAGGGTCGGGCCGATGTCGTTCAAGACCAGCTTGCTGATCGGGCTGTCCGGCAAGGATGCCAGGCCCAGGCCGATCAAGCCGCCCATCGAGGTGCCGAACCAGTCCACCGTCTGGCGTTCGCCATTGGCCAGCACGCGGGCCAGCAGGGTCACCATGTCGCTCACGTATTGCGGCACGCGGTAAAACTGCGGATTGGCCAGCCAGCCCGAGCGCCCGCGCCCCACCACATCCGGGCAGATGACGCGGTAATCGCTGGCCATGGCGCGCGCCAGGTTGTCGAAGTCGTCGGCCACGCGCGTCACGCCATGGGCGCAGACCAGCACGTTCGGATTATCGGCTGCGCCCCACTCCTTGTACGACATGCGGTGCAGGCCCGCCGGCGAGATGCATTGCACTGACTTGATGCTGGCTTCGATCATGCGATTCCTTAGCACGCCTGACAAAACCTGCTGCGCGCCGGTTTTGTCAGGCCTTGTATTTGGTAGTAAAAAACAAAGAAACCGGCAATTTGCCGGATGCCCCGCGCGTGACTCTTCGGCAGTGTAGCGCAGCGCGGGCAATGCTCCAAGCGCGCGGCTGAAATGCTGCGCCGCAGCACGCCAGTGCCACGTCGCGCATGGCGCAATACCCGATATAGCGAAAATGCATATCTGCGGTTATCCACAATTGAGCCGGCCTGCCGATGGGCGGATGATCGCAGCATCAACCCGCAAGAGGAGACCACTCGTGAAAAAACCATTCTATAAAATCCTGTACGTGCAGGTGCTGTTCGCCATCGTGGCTGGCGTGCTGCTGGGGGTGTTCTACCCTTCGAACGCCGTCGACATGAAACCGCTGGGCGACGGCTTTATCAAACTCATCAAGATGATCATCGCCCCGGTCATCTTCTGTACCGTGGTCTCCGGCATCGCCGGCATGCAGGACGTGAAGAAAATCGGCCGCGTGGGCGGCAAGGCGCTGCTGTACTTTGAAGTGGTCTCCACCTTCGCGCTGGCCATCGGTTTGCTGGTTGCCAACATCCTGAAACCGGGCGCCGGCTTCAACGCCGATCCGGCCCACCTGGATGCCAAGTCGATCGCGCAATACACGCACGCCGAAGGCATGTCGACGGTGGACTTCGTGATGAACATCATCCCGAAGACCTTCGTCGATGCGTTCGCCAAGGGCGACATCCTGCAAGTGCTCCTGATCGCCATCCTGTTCGGCTTCTCGCTGTCCCTGCTGGGTGAGCGCGGCCGTCCCGTCACCAAGCTGATCGACGAGCTGTCGCATGCCATCTTCGGCATGGTCAACATCATCATGAAAGTCGCCCCGATCGGCGCGTTCGGCGCCATGGCCTTCACCATCGGCAAATACGGCCTGGCATCGCTGATCCCGCTGGCCAAACTGATGGGCTCGTTCTACCTGACCTGCTTCCTGTTCGTCTTCGTCGTGCTGGGCCTGATCGCCAAGTACACGGGCTTTTCCATTGGCCGCTTCCTGCTGTACATCAAGGAAGAACTGCTGATCGTGCTGGGCACGAGCTCGTCGGAATCGGCCCTGCCGGCCCTGATGAAAAAACTCGAGCGCCTGGGCTGCTCCAAGCCGGTCGTCGGCCTGGTCGTGCCTACCGGCTACTCGTTCAACCTGGACGGCACCAACATCTACATGACCATGGCCGCCCTGTTCGTGGCACAGGCCACCAACACGGAACTGACGATCTGGCAGGAACTGACCATTCTGGGCGTGGCGATGCTGACCTCGAAAGGCGCCTCCGGCATCACCGGCGCCGGCTTCATCACCCTGGCCGCCACCCTGGCCGTGGTACCGACGATCCCCGTGGCCGGCATGGCGCTGATCCTGGGTATTGACCGCTTCATGAGCGAATGCCGCGCGCTGACCAATTTTGTCGGCAACGGCGTGGCCACCATCGTCGTGTCGAAATGGGAAAAAGAACTGGACATGGACAAGCTGCACAGCGAGCTGGCCAATCCTACCCATCCCGCCGATGACGCGTTTGTTGCACCAGCCGTAAATATCGTCAAGTAAGCGATACCTTACAGCTGGCATCCTCCTGAAAGCCCCGCAGATCACTCTGCGGGGCTTTTTTCATGCGCGCAGACTGCTGTTGACATCATCAACAAACAGTAAATCATCCATCAATATTTAGCACGATGATCAATTAATCGAAAACCATTACAGTACGCCCTACTGTTCACCGCCAGGCTCCCGCATAATGACATTGCGTTAATGCAAGCCTGACACCGAACCATCCACTTTTTGAATGGAGTACGTCATGTCCCTCTCGCCCGCCGTCTACGCCACCTGGAGCCCACGCCTGCTGGGCGTGCTGCGCATCATCCTCGGCTTCCTCTTCCTGCAACACGGCACGGCCAAGCTGTTCGGCGCGCCGCACGTGGCCATGTTTGACGGCCTGCAACTGTTTTCCCTGATGGGCGCGGCCGGCGTCATCGAACTGGTGGGCGGCACCCTGCTGCTGCTCGGACTGTTCACCCGCCCCGTCGCCTTCATCCTCTCGGGCCAGATGGCGGCCGCCTACTTCATCGCGCATGCGCCTGCCGGCTTCCTGCCGATCCTGAACGGCGGCGAAATGGCCGTGATGTACTGCTTCACCTTCCTGTACTTCGCGGCGGCAGGCGCCGGCGCCTACAGCCTGGACGGCTTGCGCGGCAAGTCCGGCGCATAAAAAAAGGGCGGACATCGCTGTCCGCCCTGCTCGCATACGACACTGCGCGTGCTTACACGGCGGAAACATCCAGTTCAGCGCCCGTGGCCGCCTGCACCTGCTCCTTGGTCACGCCCGGCGCCAGTTCCACCAGCTTCAGGCCGTTTTCCGTCACGTCGATCACGCCCAGGTCGCTGATGATGACATCGACCACGCCCACGCCCGTCAACGGCAGATCGCACTGCTTGAGCAGCTTGTGCGACGTCGTGCCATCCTTGGCCGTGGCCACGTGTTCCATCAGCACGACGACACGCTTGACGCCGGCGACCAGGTCCATCGCGCCGCCCATGCCCTTGACCATCTTGCCTGGAATCATCCAGTTCGCCAGGTCGCCCTTTTCCGACACTTGCATGGCGCCCAGGATGGCCAGGTTGATCTTGCCGCCACGAATCATGCCAAACGAGTCCGCCGAGCTGAAGTACGCAGCACCGGGCAAGGCCGTCACGGTCTGCTTGCCCGCATTGATCAGGTCGGCATCGACTTCGTCATCGGTCGGGAACGGGCCGATGCCCAGCAAACCGTTTTCCGACTGCAGGAATACCTCGATATTGTCCGGCACATAGTTGGCGACCAGGGTCGGCAAGCCGATGCCCAGGTTCACATAAAAGCCATCCTGCAGCTCTTTCGCCGCACGGGCGGCCATCTCATCTCTCGTCCAAGCCATTATCATCTCCTTCAATTTTCGTGGAACGCCTGTCCAAACCTACTGCGCGGCGCGCTTTGCGGCCTGCGATGCTCACCGTACTAAAGTACGGTTGCGCTTCTTAGCCACAAATCACTGCCGCTCGCTACGGTTTTGCCATGCGTAATCTTCTATTTATTAGTCGGTGCGCACGGTGCGCTGCTCGATGCGTTTTTCCGGGTTCGCGTTGACCACGATGCGGTGCACGAAAATGCTCGGCGTGTGGACCTGGTCCGGGTCGATTTCGCCCACTTCGACCAGTTTTTCCACTTCGACGATGGTGATCTTGCCGGCCATGGCCACGTTCGGGTTGAAATTGCGCGCCGTCTTGCGGTAGACCAAGTTGCCAGCGCGGTCAGCCATGTAGGCTTTCACCAGGGACACATCGGCCACCAGGCTGCGTTCCATCACATATTGTTCGCCGTCGAATTCGCGCAGTTCCTTGCCGTCGGCAACGATGGTGCCCACGCCCGTCTTGGTGAAGAAGGCGGGAATGCCGGCGCCACCGGCGCGCAGTTTTTCGGCCAGGGTGCCTTGCGGCGTGAATTCCAGTTCCAGTTCGCCAGCCAGGTACTGGCGCGCGAATTCCTTGTTTTCACCCACGTAGGAGGCGATCATTTTCTTGATCTGGCGCGTGGTCAAGAGCTGGCCCAGGCCGAAGCCGTCCACGCCGGCATTATTTGAAATGGCCGTCAGGCCCGTCACGCCGGAATCGCGCAAGGCAGCGATCAGGGCTTCGGGAATGCCGCACAGGCCGAAGCCGCCGACGGCGATGGTCTGGCCATCTTGGACGATACCGGCCAGCGCCGAAGCGGCGTCAGGATAAACTTTATTCATGGGTGTCCCTCTATCTTTTGTTAAGCTTTGGTCTTGAGTCCATGACTCAGGCAGCGACTCAGCATAAAATACGCGAGTGGAAAGTACAATACCGTAGAACTACCGGCGCCGTGCCGGCAATCCCCCTGTGAGAGTGATACGCATCAGATGAACGCCGCGTCAGCCATCGATTATGAAAGCATCTTCCTGCACGCGCCCGTGGGCATGTGCATGTCGGAAAACCGCATCATGCGCAGCTGCAATGAAGCGCTGGCCGGCATGTTCGGTTACGCGCGCAGCGAACTCGACGGCCAGTCGTTCGAAGTACTCTACCCCACGCACGATGAATTCCTGCGCACCGGTGAACGCATCATCCCCATCATGAACGCCAAGGGGCGCTATTCGGACGAACGCATCATGCGCCGCGGTAATGGGGAACTGTTCTGGTG
This sequence comes from Janthinobacterium amylolyticum, assembly GCF_051380655.1. Lineage (NCBI taxonomy): Bacteria > Pseudomonadati > Pseudomonadota > Betaproteobacteria > Burkholderiales > Oxalobacteraceae > Janthinobacterium > Janthinobacterium amylolyticum. The sequence continues at coordinate 399 of NZ_JBNYXL010000016.1, read as the reverse complement.
CCACGTCACGGGCCATGCCATGCTGTCGGCACAGCCGCTGGGCGCGGGCATCTGGACGTTCGAGGATGTCAGCGAGAAGCGTCCCGTGACGGCGGAACTGACGCCGCGCGAGCGCGAGATCGCCGCGCTGCTGGTGGAAGGCAAGACCAGCAAGCTGATCGCCCGCCAGATCGACCTCAGCCCCCGCACGGTGGAAATGCACCGCGCCAAGCTGATGCGAAAATTCGCCGCCTCGACGTCGTCCGAACTCGTGCACAAGCTGGTGGGACTGCAGCTGCCGCGCTAGGTGTGAAGTTGCAAGAGGTTATTCTGGCCGGATCTGAGCCGTGACATTGGGGCTTTGCCAGCAATGCCCTGATGCGGCCGGTGCCAGTTGTAGTGATGGTTCCATTCTTTGAG